>JBFHKL010000007.1:0-34626 GCA_041595375.1 Saccharicrinis sp. | reverse complement strand
TCAACGTGTGGGTAATCAATTGGGTGATTATGCAGTGAGAGAACAAAAAATTCCCGACAAAGGTGAACCTCAGCCCTGGGAAACCTGCATGACTTTAAATGAAGCATGGGGCTATCATAAAAATGATGAAAATTGGAAATCAACAGATTCTTTAATTCATAGCCTGCTCGATATTGTTAGTAAAGGGGGAAATTTCCTGTTAAATGTTGGGCCAACAGGAGAAGGACTTATTCCGGAACCTTCCGTTGATCGTTTAAAAGAAGTAGGGAAATGGTTAGAAATAAATGGAGAAGCTGTTTATGGAACTACTTCCAGTCCACTTGGAGAATTTGCCTGGGGACGATGTACTAAAAGAGTAGAAAAGGGAAATACAACGCTTTATCTTTTTGTATTCAACAGGAAAGAACACAAAGAGTTGAGTATTCCGAATTTAAAGAATAAAGTGATCGAATGTCATCTGTTAGCAAGTGGAAAGAAGGTAAAAATAATTCCTTCAAATGGAGGGCTAATAATCACATTGCCCTCAAAAAATCCGGAAGGTAATGTAGAAGTGATAAAAATTAAGGTAAAAGGACTCATCAATTAAATATCAGCAAAACAATATTGTTATGAAAAATCATCTATGTAAATCAATTTTATTTTGTACCCTGTTTTTGTTTTCTATAACATCAATAGCACAGCAAAAAATTACGGTAGATACAAATTCAGAAGGTGAATCATTTGATCACTTATGGAGTAAATGTGTGGGAGCAGGACGAGCCAATGAAGGTTTGCGTGCCGGGTGGCTCGAGCAATTGGAAATGGTTCAGGAAAATTGTGGGTTTCAGTATGTTCGTTTTCATGGGCTTTTCCATGAAGATATGTTTGTGGTGCTTGAAAATAGAGGAAAACTGGTTTATAACTGGCAATATATCGATGATTTATTTGATCGCATGCTTGATCTTAAAGTAAAGCCTTTTGTTGAGCTGTCCTTTTTACCCAATCCTCTGGCAGCAGAGGATTCAAAGACAGTATTCTGGTGGAAAGCAAATATTACACCCAAAGAGGAGACCTTTGAAATGTGGTATGACCTAATTAAAGCCTTTACCCAACATTGTGTTGATAGATATGGCATGGATGAAGTATTAACATGGTACTTTGAAGTATGGAATGAACCTAATCTATATCCTCTGTTCTGGGATGGAACGAAATCGCAGTATTTCCAAATGTATAAACAATCGGTTAATGCCATTAAAGAGATAGATGAGCGTATAAAAGTAGGAGGGCCTTCTACCAGTAACTTTGTGCCTGATAAACGCTTTGCAGGTGAGGTGGAAGACAGAGGGGCTGCAAAAGAAGTGTTTACCATTGACGATATAAATAAGCTTCAATGGCATGGTGTGTGGATTGAGGATTTTCTGAAATTTTGCAAGAAAGAGAAACTGCCGGTTGATTTTATTAGCTGTCATCCTTATCCAACCGATTATGCCTTTAACCCAGAGACAGGCAAAGGGCGGGGGTTAACACGTTTTGTAGAATCAACAGTTTTAGATCTCAAATGGTTAAACCAGATCGTTGCCAATAGTGCTTATCCCGATGTAGAGCTTCATTTAACAGAATGGAATACCAGTCCCAGCAGTCGTGATGCCATGCATGATTTCTTGCCACCGGCAGCTTACATCGTAAAAACAAATCTCGATTGTATTGGACTAACCAATTCTTTGGCATTCTGGACTTTTACGGATGTATTTGAAGAAAAGGGAGGCGCTGCAAGCATTTTTCATGGAGGTTTTGGTATGATTAATTTTCAGGGTATAGTAAAACCATCCTATCATGCTTATCGCTTTTTGAATCAGTTGGGGGATCAAAAATTATACAAAGATGAGTATCTTTTTGTGAGCCGAGATTCCGGAGATGGGAAAATAGCTGCACTGGCATTTAATTATCCTAAAGAGTATGATGGTTCTGTTCCTTCAGGAAATAATAAACTAGAAGAAGGAAGTAATAAAGAGCTTAAGTTTTTATTCACGAATTTAAAACCAGGAACACAGTTTAAGATAGAAACACTGGATAAGGATCATGGAAATATCCACAATTACTGGGAGAGTATGGGAAAACCAGAACCTCCAACTCGGGAACAAGTGATGGTGATGAAGGATTTTGCCAACAGTTTAAAAACCGATATAGTGACAGTAGGTGAAGATGGTCAGTTAAATATTGATGAGGTTTTAACTCCCTGGAGTGTGGTGTTGATTAAACAAATTAATTAGAAGGATTACTGAGAATGTTATGTTTACAGTTTTTACAAGAAGGTAATTGATTCTCCTCCAAGAAAAGGAGGAGAGACTCTTTTAGAATGAGAGTGAATGATAATTGAAAGAAAGTTTTTAAACCTCGATTGGATAGCTAAAAGATATTAGCAATATAAAAATATAAACAAATATGAAACGAGCAAGCAAATTCAATTTACAAGAAAATGATTGAATTTATTTGTGAGTTCTCCCGCATTTCGCGGGACAGGCTATATGACCGTTGAAAATAAATTTAAACATATGAAAAAAACAATAATACTAAGCATCATCGTTTTACTACTAAACATGGGATGGTTTAATCAAACCAATGCCCAGCAGATTTCAGATGAGCAGCGTATGCAATGGTGGACAGAAGCTCGTTTTGGGATGTTTATTCACTGGGGAATTTATTCTGTGCCTGCCGGATTTTACAAAGGGGAGCCACAGAAAAATTCAGCCGAATGGATCATGAACAGAGGGCAGATTCCCGTGGCAGAATATGCCAAGTATGCTGAGCTTTTTAACCCTACCTTGTTCGATGCCAAAGAATTTGTGGGATTAGCCAAAGAGGCAGGCATGAAATACATGGTGATCACCTCAAAACATCATGATGGTTTTTCTATGTTTCACTCTAAGTGTAATCCATTTAATATTGTTGATGCCACACCATTTGGCCGTGATGTGCTGAAAGAGCTGGCCGATGAATGTGCCAAACAGGGAATTAAATTTGGCTTTTATTATTCACAGGCTCAGGACTGGAGCCATCCCGGAGGTATTGGAAATGAATGGGATAAAACAATGCAGAGGGTGAGTAGTGAGAGCTATGTGCGGGAGAAAGCTCTTCCTGAGGTAAATCAGTTATTGACGGAATATGGTGATATTGCTATTTTTTGGTGGGATACTCCACGTAAAATGAGTAAGGAAGTGGTGGATAGTTTATATCATGTGACTACTGCACTTCAACCCGCCATTATTACCAACGACCGTTTGGGAGATGAGTACCCTGGCGACCATAAAACCTATGAACGTCATATGCCTAAACAGAAACCTGAGGATAAATACTGGGAACTTTGCAGACCTATTAGTGGAAGCTGGGGATACCGTAGCGATGATCAAAGTTTTAAGTCGCTTGAAACCTTATTAAGGAACTTAGCCGAAGCCAGTAGCATGGGCGGAAATTATCTGTTAAATGTTAGCCCTACCTGTTTAGGAACTTTAGCTCCTACGGCAGTGGAACGCCTTAAAGATGTTGGCGTGTGGATGGATAAAAATAGCGAGGCTATATACGGAACTCAGGCAAGCCCATGTAACAAGGTAGATTGGGGATATATCACCATGAAAAAAACAGGTGCTAAAACCAAACTTTACCTTCATGTATTTGACTGGGATGCCAAAAATATTGTTGTACCCATTAAAAATAAATCAGCACAGGCCCGTTTGTTGGTCAATAACAAAAGAAGATTTAAAACACGATCGAACGAAGAGGGCTTAATTGTGCAACTTAGTGGAGCAGCTCCCGATAAAATCAACTCTGTGGTCGTGCTTGAACTGAACAGCGAGCTGGATGCCTTAGCTCCTAAAGATTTTGGACAAGATGAAAATGGAGTGGTTACCTTTGTAACGGAAAATGCACAGTTTGATAATATGCAGGGGATTGGCGTAAAATACAATAGCTCTAAGGATTGTATTGGAAGCTGGACGAATGCTCAGGAAAGAGTGTATTGGACGTTTGTTATTGATAAACCAGGTGTGTTTAAAATTACTGCAAAAACAGCAGCTCAGGCAGATAGCGAATGTATTATAGAAGTAGCAGGGGTGTCAAAAAATATAAAAATACCATCAACAGGTGATTATGACCAATTTGAATCTCTTACAATTGGGGAGGTGGAAATAAAAGAACCTGGAAATTATAAAATATATTTTAAACCTGTTGTTGACAATTGGGAACCAATTAATTTGAAAGAGCTTGTTATGACTCCTGTTGAATAAAAACTTTAAAAAAATAATAAACATGAAGGAAACGTATTTTTTAATAAGCCTTGTTTTTTGTGTTTTTCTTGCAGCCTGCAACGAAAAGCAATGCAACGATTATGAAAGTTTGAATGCCTCATCGGCGTGGGAGTTAAGTTTTTCAGATGAATGCAACGGAGATTGGCAAGATAAATGGTTTCTGGATGGATTGATTGCTAAAGTAGAAGACCAGCGTGATGGGATGAACTTTAGCGCCGGTCCTGTTAATCGTAATAATGCTCACCATGCTGTGTTGTGGACAAAGGAATCGTTTAAAGGAGATGTGAAAATAGAATATAACTATACCCGTACCGATAGTCAGGTGATAAATGTGAATATTTTATACATTCAGGCTCAGGGTATAGGGAAAGAGGGCAAAGGGAAAGATATTTATGCATGGAGGGATTTTCGAGAAGTACCAACAATGAGTATCTATTATGAGTATATGAATCCATTGCATATTAGCTATGCGGCTTTCCCTATGGTTAATACCGATCCGGAAAATGATTATATAAGGGTGCGTAAATATCCGGTAAACGATACAATATCATTTCAGGAAATGGAAGTTGAGCCCTCATATTATAAAACAGGTTTGTTCTTACCCGGAGAGACCTATAAAATAACTGTGATAAAAATAGATGAGGTATTACACTTTAACGTGCAAGGAAAGGAGCAAAGTAAAATTTATTCCTGGCATCTAAAAACAGGTCAGTCGCCCAAAGAGGGAAGAATAGGCTTGCGTCATATGTTTACCCGCTCGGCTAAATATAGCGATGTAAAAATTTATACAAAGTAGATAGGCTAATTATAAAGAGATGAGGAAAAATAAACTAAGGTATTTAGTAATATTGATGCTATTGGCAGGTTTTATTGCCCAGGCTCAAAAAGTAAAACTTATTTATACTACACCAACAGAACGTTGGGTAGAGTCAAAGAAATCTGTAAGGATCGAAAAAGAACTTGTTAAAGCAGATATCACTGTTGATACCCATGTAAAGTTACAAGTGATAGATGGTATTGGCGGAGCATTTAATGAGTTGGGTTGGACTGCTGTTAGCGTGTTGCCTGAAGAACAGGCGAACAAGGTGTTTGATGCCTTATTTGCAGAGAGTGGATGTAACTTTTCCATGTGCAGGGTCCCTATTGGTGCCAGTGATTATGCCTTGAGCTATTACTCTATGGATGATGTCCCTGAAGACTTTGAGATGCGTGATTTTAATATTCATCGCGACCAATTTATCATGATTCCTTATATCAAAGAGGCTTTTAAACGTAATCCGGATTTTAAATTGTGGGGTTCTCCATGGACACCTCCGGCCTGGATGAAAGTGAATGAGCATTACTCTTTGCGAGCTGGTGAAATGGGCGAAGGCCGTACGGGAGGAAATAAGATGGCTCCGGGAAAAGAAATCAGAACCAGTTCTACTGCTTTTAAAATGCAAAAAAGATATTTAGAGGCTTATGCTTTGTATTTCTCTAAATTTGTGCAGGCATACAAAGAAGCAGGAACGCCTGTGTTTATGATTCAACCGCAAAATGAAATTTTATATGCACCTAATTGGCCAGCCTGTACATGGTTAACAGAGGATATGTCTTATTTTATTGGCGATTTTCTTGGGCCAAAGTTTGAACAAGATGGCTTGGATACAGAAATATGGTTAGGTACGATCAATAGTCCAGAACCTCGTTATGTGCAGTATGCATTAACTCATAAAAATGCCAAAAAATACATTAAAGGTGTTGGATTTCAGTGGAATGGTGAAAGATCTATTCCAACAATTTCTAAAGAGTTTCCTAATGTGAAGTTAATGCAGACAGAGAATAAGTGTGGAGAACATGAAAATGATTGGTCCTCTCTGGAAAGATCATGGAACTCTATGATACATTATTTTAATAACGGTGCGGGATCTTATATGTACTGGAATATGATTTTAGATGAAAAAGGAAATAGTTCCTGGGGATGGCCTCAAAACTCAATGATTGTTATCGATAAAAATACACAAGAGGTAACATATACCGATGAGTTTTATCTGTTTAAGCATCTGTCTCACTTTGTTCAGCCGGGCGATTATTTTTTAAAGTCAGAAGGAGATAATCAATTGGCCTTTCAGTTGAAAGATGGTAGTGTGGTTGTAATGGTATATAATCCAGAAAAAACAACTAAAAATATAAAAGTACAGGTTGGTGAAATGCTGGTTTCTATGGAACTAAAACCAACTTCAATTAATTCTGTGATGATTAATAATTGAGGTTTATTAATATGTCAGTAAAGTAACCCATCAATAGTTTGGCTATGGTTATAGTAATCTTAAATAACTGTTGTGGGTACTTTACTTTTTAATAAAAATATTTATGGTAGGACCCAATATGGATCTGTCAGAAGGAAAATTCATAAATGTGATCTTAAAAAAGTATAGTATTTTTAAATATTTATATAGTTATTTATCCTTGTTTCATTTTAATTTATGATATCAAACAGAGTCATCATTTTGTTTTTCGTTGCTGTATTTGCTCAGTTAAGTTGGTCTCAAAATCCGATACTTAAAATCGATAATCCTGATTTTCTATATGTTGCTGATCCTGCAGCAGAGGTTTATAACGGTAAGATCTATGTGTATTGTTCGCACGATCAGGATACTGCGGTAGCATATGGTACGATGCAGGATTATGTAGTATTGGAATCATCAGATATGTACACATGGACTAATCTTGGTATAGTATTAAAACCCCGTGAATATTCATGGGCACATGGTCAAATGAACGCACCTGATGTGGCCTATAAAGATGGTTGGTATTATTTCTATTTTCCATACAATAAAACACATATCGGAGTAGCTAAAAGTCGTACTCCTATTGGCCCTTGGGAAGAAGCAGTAACAGATAAGATAACTACTATTTTCGACCCTACGGTTTTTGTTGACGATGATGGGCAGGCATATATTTATGGCAGTGATTCAAAGGAAGATATTGGAGATAAAGGACGTCATGTGATGGGTGCTAAGCTTAAAGACAATATGCTTGAGCTGGATGGTCCATGGTATCGCTTAAGTGAAGAAACCGTGGCAGAAGCTGTTTATTGCTTTAAACGTGAGGGGGAATATTATTTTATGGGAAGAAAAGGGTGGAAAACAGGATATTGGATGGCAAATTCCCCTCTTCCTAAAGAAAAATATGCTGTTTTTAAAGGCTATATCACCCCAGATCAGAAAGATGCACCGGTGCATATGTCGGCAATTGAATTTCAAAATCAGTGGTACTTTTTCTATCAGCGAGGCGATGTGAATAATGGCACTTTTCACCGTCGTTCAGCCTGCTACGATAAAATGAACTTTAATACGGATGGAACTATTAAACCAATTCAATATACCTTGGATAAAGGAGTACAGGTCAATGAACCGGTCACACCAATAAAATAATATTGTGTTAACTAATGTTAGCTCAGCCATAAACTCAAACTATGTCAGTGAAAATTACCTTCTTTTTGTTAGTATGCTCGGTGCTGATTTTTGCATTTAACGAGGATAATGAACTAATAGTTAAGTCTCCCGATGGACAGAAATCTTTTTCTTTTTCAACAGAGATAAGCTCGGATAAGAAGAACAATATTTCCTTTTCTGTAAAATATCAGGATCATGTGGTTATTTTACCGTCATCGTTTGAATTGTTATCTGAAGATATTGATTTCAGTGCACCTTTTTCTATTGTAAAAGTTGATAAATCATCCGTTCAGAATGAGTGGACTACTCATTTAGCAGAGCGAAGCCTTATTCCCGATAACTTTAATCAGCTAAAGATTTATATGGAGAGTTCATCTGCGAAGCTAAATTTCATTTGCAGGGCTTATAATCAAGGTGTGGCTTTTGCTTATGAAATACCAGAGCAACACAACCTGAAGCAGATTTGCCTGGAGGATGAGTTGATAAATTACCAATTTGCAGATAATCATATGGTTTGGTCAACTCCGGAAAGGCAACCAGGGAAATTAACAGCACAAGGTGAATACAGAAATATCCCATTAAAAAAACTAAAAAAAGGATGCGAGCGCCCTTTGGTCATTGACATAGCAGAGGATATTAAAATTGCCTTAGCTGAAGCTGCATTGGTAGATTATGCTCGTTTAAGTTTTAATGCTAGCACAACGGAGGGTTTTGGTATCTTGTCAAGTCTGGATAGGAATCATGGAAGAGTAAAACAGGATACTATAACAGGAGGATTAACAGGTGTATCGTTAATGCAGTATAAAGTAGTTAGTAAGTTGCCTTTGCAATCTCCCTGGCGTGTAATAATGATGGGAGAGAACCATGGTCAATTGTTGGAAAACAATTTTATGATACAAAACTTAAACGATCCTTGTGCTATTGACGATGTTTCGTGGATCACACCGGGAAAGGTCTTGAGAGAGGGAAGTCTGACTACAGAAGGTGCTTTTGCTGCTATAGACTTTGTTGCCTCACACAATATGCAATATGTACACTTTGATGCCGGATGGTATGGTAACGAGATGCACGATAGTTCTGATGCGACTACAATTACGCTCGATCCCAAACGATCAAAAGGTCCATTCGATATGGAGGCCATATGTGCGTATGCCAAAGAAAAGGAAATCAAAGTAATGTTATATGTTAACCGTCGCGCGCTTGAAAATCAATTGGATGAATTATTGCCTTTGTATAAAAAATGGGGAATTGCAGGTATTAAATTTGGTTTTGTCCGTGTAGGTGATCAGCCTGCAACCGCATGGCTGCATGATGCCGTTAAAAAAGTAGCCGAATACCAGATGATTGTAGATGTACATGATGAATACAGGCCAACAGGTTTTTCAAGAACCTATCCGAATATGTTAACTCAGGAGGGCATTGCCGGTGATGAAACCTCAGTAAGCAATGCCCATACTCTAATTACGATGTTTACCCGTTGCCTCGCAGGAGCGGCCGATAACACCGTGTGTTATTATAATAAACGTGTTGAAAAAATGGGTTCTCATGCCTCGCAGCTGGCAAAAACGGTTTGTATATTCAGTCCGCTTCAGTTTTTATATTGGTACGATGCCGCTCCCAGAGGACCTATAAAAGAGGATGCTCTTTGGGGAGATACCAGACATATCGGGAATGAACCTGAATTGGAATTTTTTAATAAGGTACCAACAACCTGGGACGAGACTAAAGTATTACAGGTTACGATTGGCGAAATAGGGGTGATTGCACGCAGAAAAGGAGATGAATGGTTTATTGGAGGAATAAACGGAGAGACAGAAAGAATGGTGAGTGTTGATTTCTCCTTTTTGAATGATGGGATAAAGTACAAAGCTAAAATTTATACCGATGATGAATCGGTTAAAACGCGCACGAGGGTTAAAATCGAAGAAAAAGAAATCGTAGCGGCTAATACAATGCAGTTAGCTTTAAAGGCCAACAATGGTTTTACAATGCACCTGAAACCCATTAAATGAACGGTTTGTATTCAATCGAATCTGTAACAAATTATTTGTAAAAGGGATGGACAAAATTAGATGCAAATATTTTACAATGAAACTGCGCAAACGATTGTATTTTTTGTACTTTTAAGATTTTGAATAGGAAAGTGTGGATAAAATACGTTAATTAAAATTTATAAGATATGAATTTATTTTTGCAAAGAGTTGGTCTACTGTTTTTAGCCATAATGTTGTTAGCAAGCTGTCAACAACAACAAGCTAAGAAACCTAATTTTTTGTTCATTTTGGTGGATGATCAATCTGCGTTTGACCTAAAACTATACAATTCTAATTCAATTTGTGAAACACCTAATATTGATAAACTTGCGCATGGAGGAATGATCTTTGATAATGCGCGCAATATGGGTTCCATGAACGGAGCAGTCTGTACACCTTCGCGTCATCAAATAATGAGTGGACGTTCCGTTTGGCATTTGCCACCCAGTGCTGAGTTTCAAAAACAAACAGACTTTAATCCTATAGACACGATGACTATTGGTGCTGTTTTTAACAGGGCTGGATACAAGACAATGCGTACTTGTAAAAAAGGGAATTCCTATCCCGGTGCCAACAGACAGTTTACAGTGGTTCATGATAAAACAAAAAGAGGGGGAACAGATGAAACCGGAAGTGCCTGGCATGCTAAACAGGTATTAAATTATCTGAATACCAGAGACAGTGTAAAAGACACAGATCCGTTTTTGATTTACTTTGGTTTTTCTCATCCGCACGATGTAAGAAATGGTACACCAGAATTACTTGCAAAATATGGTGCAGTAAATCATAAAGATGAAAATAGCCTTCCCCCAGCTAATGATAAGCAGCCTCAAGTACCAGCAAACTATCTTCCAGCTCATCCCTTTTTCCACGGTCATCCTAACTTAAGAGATGAAGAGCGTGTAAGCGGCGTTTGGAAGAACCGTGATGAACAAACCATTCGTAATGAGCAGGGACGTGAGTTTGCCTGTTCTGAAAATATTGATATCCAAATAGGTAAGGTGCTAAAGAAATTGGAAGACATGGGAGAGTTGGATAATACTTATATTATTTATACAGCCGATCATGGAATTGCTATTGGACGTCATGGTTTAATGGGAAAACAAAATCTTTACGAACATTGTTGGAAAGTACCGTTTATTGTAAATGGGCCTGGAATTAAAGCAGGAACACGTGTAGAAGGCAACGTTTATTTATTGGATGTATTACCTACCTTATGTGATCTGGCAGGTGTCGATATTCCGGAAACTGTAGACGGAAAAAGTTTTAAACCTATTTTGGAAGGAAAAGAAGATAAACTTCGCGATGTGATGTATGGGGTGTATTGTGGTGGTACTAAACCGGGAATGCGTACCGTTAAAAAAGGCGATTGGAAACTGATTAAGTATGATGTGATGGATGGAGCCGTAAGAGAAACTCAATTGTTCAACTTAGCTGAAAATCCTTATGAATATTTACCTGAACATGGAAAAGCAGGAGAGATGGAAACTGACCTGGCTGAAAATCCCAAATATGCTGAGAAACGAAAAGAGATGGAAGCTCTATTGCTAGAACAAATGAAAAAATATGACGACCCTTATCGTTTGTGGGATCAGAAGGAGTAAGCAGAGAATCTTTAACAGTGGACAGTCAATGGTTTGTAGTAATCAGTATGTCTGTTTGTTGATAAGTACTTGAAATATATGTAAATAGGTGCGAAAATAAAATTTTAGTTTTTTGTACATACTGATTAATGATTTAAAATGAGTAAGAAGGTAGACATAAAAATACTAGTGGTGGTTTTTGCCAATTTAATGTTGTTATTACCGCTTATTGGAAATAGTCAATCCAATAAGCACCCCAGAATCTACAATAACGATAATACAAAGTCAGAATTTCAGAAATCCATAAGTGCTTGTGATTGGAAGAATAGCTATGTAGAAAAGAAAAGGAAGTATGTAGAATATTACATCGAATTATGTGAAAATGATCCTGAATGGTTGGTTTCCCGGCTACAGATGAACTGGAAAACAAAACATTCAAATGTCTATTTAAAAGGGGGCGATTTTGCCTATTCTGATGGAAAAGCTCCTGTGCCTACAGTGCGTTATTCAGGTACGCGTGATTGGGCTACCGCTTATAAAGGTATGGAACTTGAAGATATTGAACCTTACTTCGATGATAAAAGAGGATATTTTTTAGAGAATAAGCAAACCGGCAAAAAAGAATGGGTTCACCCTTCAAAAACAGGTCATTTAATCGAAAATATTAATCAGGAAATTCTTTCTATTGTAGAGGATGCCTCTTTTTTATACTGGCTTACAGGAGAGGAAAAATATGCTAAGCTCGCAAAGCCTGTATTGATGAACTATATTGAGGGGATGTATTATCGTAATCCACCGGAGGTATTAGATGAATCAAATCAGCGCTATATTTCTGGTCTGGCTACCTTCGAAGTGATCCACGAAAAGGCAGTTGCTCATTTATGTGTTGCCTATGATTATCTGTTCAATTACTTTGAGCAAGACAAAACAGATGTAAGTCATATAGTGGCCGTGCTTCAAAAATGGGGCGATCAAATTATTAAATATGGTATTCCGGATAATAACTGGAACTTGTTTCAGGCTAGGTTTTTAACCTATATTGCTTTGGCTCTCGATGATGATGCTAATTATAACAATGGTAAAGGACAGCAGTATTATTTAAAATACACCTTTGACGAGTCAACGCCACGACAAATAGCCATTAAAGAGGCCTTGCTGGTTTATGATCAGCAAACAGGTATATGGCCTGAGTCCCCGTCTTACTCTATGCATGTTAATACTACCCTGCTCGAAATACTGACGCTGTTAGATCATGCAACAGGGGCCAATGAGTTGGCTAATTTCCCAATTATTGAAAAGGCAGCACTGGCCTGTTTCCAATATTTGTTTCCGTCGGGAAATAATGTTGGTTTTGGTGACTCTGGCCATGGTACTATACCCTTCGAGAACTTTGAGATGTTGATTGCCAATTATAAAAAGTATAACGAGACAGAAAAAGAACTGCTTATCACCTCTTTGCTTAAACCATATATTGAAGAGGGTAATTACCAGCGTAGAGCAAAAAGTTTGTTTCAATTGTGTTTTTATACAGATGAATTAAGCGATGTACCTTCAGAAACAGCTTTGGAAACATCGGGTTTAATGACACCAACTTTTTATGCACCTAATGTGAGTTGGTTTGTTCAACGGATGGCTAAAGGAGATGATGCTATTATGGTGTCAACAGCAGGCTCTTATGGTAACCATGCACATACCAATGGTATCTCGATGGAATTGTTTGCCAATAACTATGTGCAAGGGCCTGATATGGGAAAAGGTAGTAGCTATTGGAGTGATGACTTTCGTCAATACTATGCCAAGATGCCCGCACATAATACCGTGGTTGTTAATGGTGTATCTGAATATCCAAATATGCGCAGTTATCATCCGTTTAGTTTGGATAATCATTTTCCATTGTCGGGAGAGCAAAATCCTCTCTTTAAGCAGGTTTCTTTCTCTAAGGTTTCTTTTGTGGAGCCTGAAACAAAAGCCAGGCAGCAACGATTAACGGCTATTGTCAATACCCCATCGGGTAAAGCTTATGTATTGGATTTATTTCGCTCGAAAACCAGAGACGGTGAGCCTCAAAAACATGAATATTTTTACCATAATCTGGGACATACATTCGAATTGTTAGATAAGATTAATCAGCCTTTGACTCTTAATGAAACCTTAGATTTAAGTTCTAAAGGAGGCCAACTAAAAGCGTATGACTACTTAAGCGATAAAAAGTCTGTTGTGTTTGGAGATGATTTGAAAGCTTTATTTACTATAAAAGAAGAGGACAAGTCAGATAATTTTATGCAGATATGGATCAAAGGCCATGAGAACCAAAATATTTATTCGGTGAATAGTCCCAAAAGTAACGCCTTAGCCAAAGGAGGTAATACGGCTCCCAAATCCTTGATAGGTAAAAAAATGCCAACGCTCATTCTGCAAAGAAATCAGGAGGCCTGGCATAAGCCTTTTGTGTTGATCTTTAATCCTTTTTTTCAAAACAGTATCAATCCGCTAAGTGATGTAGTATTTGATGAAATAGATGAAAAATCCGATTGTCAGTTCATTAAAGTTAGTCACGCTGATGAGCTTACCCAGGATTTTATTCTGGCCAATACCTCAGAGAATGATATTGTGGAAACAGATGATGTTTATCAGATGGGCTTATTGTCTGTTGTCAGGGAAAAGGAAGATGATCAGAATCCTGAATTTATTTTTGTTTCAGGCGTTTTTCAGTTTAGGTATAAAAAGTGGCAAATTATTGCCATCAACACTCCTGTAACGGTTTCTATCGAAAAAGAAAAAGATCATTGGTGGGTTCAAAATGACCAACCGGTATTGTTAAAAGTCCCCATATCCTCTTCGTTTAAACCAGCTGCTGTGCGTTTGTTTCATAACGATGGAAGTTATGAGGAGCGAAAGGGTAATATCAACCGAAATAATCCAAACCAGATAGAATTCCGATTTGAAAAAGCATATAAAAAAGCACTTATTATTTCGGAATAATTAAATAAGGATTGAGCTATAGACGGATAACGTTGATATTGCAACAATCTCACCATTTTTAGGGATGTATACCTTATACTCTGAAGAGCGGTTGGTTTATTTTTGGAGGTAATGGATACAGCTTTTACCCAATAAAAGTTATTCGGGCTATAAAGCCATTTGTAAATGACGTGAAAAATTAAAGTTATGATTAAAAAACTTAGCATATATCTGCTTCTGAGCTTTTCGTTTGGTTTCATTCAGGCTCAGGACAATAGAATAATTCCCTTGCCTAAGAGTCTGGAATCCGGTTATCCGCGTATATACATTACACAGGATGAAAAGGGAAGTCTGGAAAAAACTATACAAAATGAAAACTGGGCACAGGAGGTGTTAAAAGGTATTCATGATCGTATTGATTCATATGTGAAACAGCATGTTAAAGATCCCGAATGGATGCCATCGCGCTTGCAGATGTACTGGAAAACTAAAGCAGTCAATGTTTATGTCAATGGTATTTATTATTCTCATGCTGATGGTGAGGCACCAGTGCCTACAGTGCGGTTTACAGGTTCGCGTGATTATACCACCAATTATGGAACTCCAAAACTGGAAGATCTATTACCTTATATGGATGATGAGAGAGGTATTTATCTACCTAATAAAACCAAAGAAGGAAATCCCTTTGAGTGGGTAGAACCATCTAAAACAGGCGGAATTATTCATAAAATCAATGAGAATATCATTGGGTTAGCTCGCGATGCGGCTTTTATTTACTGGCTTGAGGGAGATGAGCGTTATGCTAAATTCGCTTACGATATATTTAATACTTATATGGCAGGGATGTATTATCGTAAGGAACCTATTGATTTAATGAATGGCCATATTCAAACATTAGTGGGTTTTACTTGCTTTCAGGTCATTCACGAAAAAGCATTAATAAGTATTTCTGAGCTGTATGATTTTTTGCATCCTTTTATCGAAGGTAATTATGATGATAAAATAGCTAATTATGATATAACCATTAAACGTTGGGCCGATCAAGTGATTAAAAATGGTGTACCTCAAAATAACTGGAATCTGCATCAGGCTAATACTATTTTAAAGGCTGCAATGGTTCTTCAGGATGATCAGAATTATGAAGATAAAAAAGGTAGGGAGTACTATATCAATCATATTTTAAATGTAACCTCGCCACGCCAGTGGTCAATGGTAAAACTAATGGATTATGGTTACGACGAAAACAATGGTGTTTGGGCTGAGTGTCCTGGTTATTCTCAAAGTGTAACAAAAGAACTGATGGCTTTTATCAGGGATTTTGATACTACTTTTGATCATAATATACTGCCTTACACTCCGGTGATGAATAAAGCGGTTAACATGTTACCACAGTACTTATTTCCTAACGGGCAAGTTGTGGCCTTCGGCGATTCTTATTACGATCATGTGAGTACAGAGCCTATGGGCGATATGATTCGTTTTGCCCAAAAATACAAGGATGCAAAAATGGAAGAGGAATATACGGCCATGTATCGTTTATTAGAGCCTAATGCCGATAATACAGCCAAGCATTCTAAGCCAAGAGCTGAAGTGTCGTCATTTTTTGCAAGTAAGCCATTACTATTAAATGCTGATTATAAAGCAGGAACGTTAAGTGATTACATTACACAAACGTTTTATGCACCAAATGTAAGCTGGCATGTTCAGCGCATGGGTACAGGTAAAAATGGTATGATGCTTTCTTTAAATGCTTCGTTAGGTAACCATATGCATGCCAATGGTATTAATATGGAACTCTATGGCAAAGGTTTAGTACAAGGTGCTGATCCTGGCAAAGGCGCAGGTTATCTTCAGCCTGTTTATTTAGAGTATTACTCCCAGTTCCCTGCCCATAATACGGTAATGGTGGATGGAATTTCTTCCTATACAGAGATGTTAAGCCATCATGCCTTTGATTTAATTGGTGAATATCCCAAATCGGAGCAAAAAGATGGTTACTATCAGTATATTACCTATTCTAATGTTTACTTTTTGGAACCAGAAAGTCAGAGCGATCAAAACAGGACCGTTTGTATTGTGAAAATTAAAGAAAATGCAGGTTATTATGTCGATATCTTCCGCTCAAAAAAACAGAAAAAAAACGATAAATTCCATGATTATTACTATCACAACCTAGGGCAAAGCATGCTGTTGACAGATGCCGCAGGTGAGCCCTTAGAGCTTACCCCAAGCCAAGAAATGGGCTTTGCCGGAGGGCACCTTTATGCGCTGGATTATATGTGGGATAAAAAATCAATACATACTCAGGATGATTATATGGCTGAGTGGAAAATAGACATGCCTGAAGGAAAAGATGATGTGTATATGAACCTGTGGATGAAGGGTACAGAGGGGCGTGAAGTGTTTGCTATCAAAGCGCCACCATGTAAATCCTTTAAAGATAAAACAGGTATCCCATACGATATTGATCATGATCCATATTTAACTATAGCTGCCCGTCAGCATGGCGAGGCATGGGAACATCCATTTATTTCGGTATATGAGCCTTATACTTCAAATGAAGGGAAAAGTATTAAAACCATAGAAGGGTTTGAGGATGAAAATGGAAATAAGGATTTTGCAGGTATACAGATAACTCATAAATCAGGTCGTGAAGATCTCGTTTTTTCGTCCTGCGGAGGGAAGAAAGCTGTCTATAAGGATATAAGCTCTGATGCCGATTATGCCTTGGTTGGAAAGGAAAATGAGGGTGATCTCGTCCTGTTTATGGGTAATGGAAAAATCCTGAAAACAAAAGAATATTCTCTTTCTGCTTCGGCAAAAGGAAATGTTGTATTAGAGTTGAAGGAAGGAAGCTTATTTCTCCATAATGAAGTACCTGTTACCATAAGCTATGGTAAAAAACAAAAGAATTTTGAGGCTGGAGATAGGAGAGTGATAAAACTTACTTCTAAGCGATAAAAAAATAGAATAGTAAATGTAAGATGTTTAAAATAGATATAAAATTACCGACAGTAAATATTTTTTAACGTTTAGAATTTGGTCAATTTTAAGATTACTAAAATTATTATGATGAAGAATTGTATTTTGACAATTGCGATATTGTTAAGCATTGGATTATTTGGCTCATGTAAACAAGAAGAATCGCAACCAAATTATGTGGTTATTCTGTGTGATGACCTGGGTTATGGTGATTTGTCAACCTTTGGACATCCTTTTATTCAAACACCTAATCTGGATGCTTTGGCCGATAAAGGAATTAAATTTACCAACTGTTATTCGGCAGCACCTGTATGCTCGCCTTCCAGAGCAGGCTTGCTTACCGGGCGTAGCCCCAATAAGGCCGGCATATATGATTTTATCCCTAGTCCCAAGAAAAGTCCTGATTGTAGAGACCTGGTTCATCTTCAGCAGCAAGAGCAAACCATACCTGCTATGTTAAAGAAGGCTGGCTATGCTACCTGTTTGTCAGGAAAATGGCATTGTAGTTCACGGTTTAACAGCGATGCTCAGCCTAAACCAGATTATTTTGGTTTTGATTATTGGTTTGCAACGCATAATAATGCTGCCCCAAGTCATGAGAATCCTACTAATTTTATACGTAATGGAGAAAAGGCGGGTG
Source organism: Saccharicrinis sp. (assembly GCA_041595375.1). GTDB lineage: Bacteria > Bacteroidota > Bacteroidia > Bacteroidales > Marinilabiliaceae > Saccharicrinis. The sequence continues at coordinate 16,710 of JBFHKL010000007.1, read as the reverse complement.
AGTTAAAGGGTTTTAGTTGTCAAATAGTGGCCAATGAAGCTATACAATGGCTTAAGAATAAGAAGGATGATAAACCCTTCTACCTTCAGGTATGTTTTCACGAACCTCATGAACCAATAGCTTCACCTAAAGATTTGGTAGATAAGTATATGCCTCTTGCTGAAAATGAAAACCAGGCAGAGTATTTTGCCAATGTTGAAAATATGGATAAAGCGGCTGGTATGCTGATTGAATATTTAAAAGAGAACTATGGTGATAATACACTTATATTCTTTACATCAGATAACGGTCCAGAGACCCTGAATCGTTACTCCAGAGCAACAAGATCTTATGGGTCACCGGGTGAGCTTAAGGGCATGAAACTTTGGACCAATGAAGCAGGTTTTCGCGTTCCTGGTATTTTGTGCTGGATGGGTAATAAAACCTTTAACGGTACCTCTGATGCGGTGGTTTCTTCCTTGGATTTAATGCCAACATTCGCTGAATTATCAGGAGCAACATTGCCAGATAGAATATTGGATGGAGAATCCATTACCTCGTTGATTAAAACAGGCGAAAAAGAAAGAGTGAAGCCTTTGATTTGGGCTTTTTATGATGCCATAAACGAACAAAGAGTAGCCATGCGGGTAGAGGATTGGAAAATTATGTGCCGATTAAAAAGTGATACAACTACTTTAGGTCATATTCATAATTTATATGAAGGTAACGAAAAGCTTGTGAAAGAGGCTAAAATGGTTGATTTCGAACTATACAATATGAGATCAGATATCAGTGAGACTGAGAATGTAGCTCAGAAATATCCCGAAGTATTTAAAAATATGAAAGAGAAATTTACATCGGAATATGCTGCCTTGTTAAATGAAAGTCATATTTGGAAAAGAAAAACAAAATAATATTATCAGAATCGCATAGTAAGTAGTATATCTGTAAAATCTATCTAATGAAAAGAAGTAAAGGTTTATTAATGATATTATTCCTGACTTTAGCCCTTGTGGTTAAGGCTAAAGAATTTCATGTTTCTAAAAGTGGGGATGATTTTAATAATGGATCAGTAGAGACTCCATTTAATACTATTTCTAAAGCGGCAAGAATTGCTCAAGCTGGAGATATTATTACAGTACACGAAGGAACCTATAGAGAATGGGTAAGTCCATTTTACGAGGGGATGAATGATAGAAATAGAATTGTTTATCAGGCTGCCGAAAATGAAGAGGTTTGGATTAAGGGATCTGAAGAAATTAACACTTGGAAAAGACACAAAGGTTCAGTTTGGAAAGTCGTAATAAAGAATGAATTTTTTGGAGATTTTAATCCCTATCAAGAAATTATTTGGGGCGATTGGGTAACTAGTACTTATGGTCGTGATCACCATTTAGGAGAAGTATATGTAAATGGGAAGGCTCTATATGAAATTGACAGCTTATCCAAAGTGTTTTCTGAAACTTCCTTAAAAAGAGCAACAGATACAGAAGGTTCTAAATACAAATGGTATTGTGAAAGTAATCAGGAAACAACAACTATTTACGCTAATTTTAATGGACTAAATCCAAACAAAGAATTAGTTGAAATTAATGTGCGTCCCACCGTGTTTTGGCCTAAAAAAACAGGAATAAATTACATTACTGTCCGCGGGTTTAAAATGTGTCATGCTGCAACCCAATGGGCACCTCCAACGGCAGAACAAGTTGGCTTAATTGGTCCAAACTGGAGTAAAGGATGGATTATCGAGAATAACCTAATAAAAGATTCGAAATGTTCAGGTATCGTTCTTGGAAAAGAAAGAGCTTCCGGACAAAATTTATGGCACAGAGACTATAAGAAACGGGGAACTCAACGCGAACGCGAAGCTGTATTCAAGGCCTTACAATTAGGATGGTCTAAAGAAAATATTGGTTCTCATATTATTAGAAATAATACGATTCGAGATTGTGAGCAAGGTGGTATTATTGGTCATTTAGGCTGTGTCTTTAGTGAAATAAGCAATAATCATATTTATAATATTAATGTAAAAAAGCAGTTTACCGGTTGGGAAATAGGGGGCATAAAACTACATGCTGCTATTGATGTCCTCATCAAAAATAATTGTATTCATGATAACCATAGGGGAATATGGCTCGATTGGCAGGCGCAAGGAGCACGCGTAACAGCTAATCTTTTATTTAATAATGAAGACCAAGATTTATTTATTGAGGTAAATCACGGTCCGATGATTATTGATAATAATATCTTTCTTTCAGAAAGAGGAATTCTGAATGCTTCACAAGGTACAGCATTTGTGAATAATTTAATCGCTGGAAATATACAAATGAGAGCAGCCAGCAACCGATTTACACATTATCATTTTCCACACTCAACAAAAGTTTTGGGCATGATGACTATAATTCTTGGAGATGACCGTTATTACAATAATATTTTTGCTGCGAATAAGGACAGCTTGAATAAAAGTCAATATTACGGACTAAATGCTTACGATGATTTTCCAACTGCAAGTTACGAATGGAAATCTACTGGCAGTCTTAACAATTATAACAAACAAAAATTCCCTGTTTATATCGATGCCAATCTTTATTTAAACAAGGCCTTAGCATCTAATATAGAAACCAATTCTGTTGAGAATAAAAGCTTAAATCCAGAAATAAGCCTATCGAAGGAAGATGGTTCTTACTATTTGAATATTACCATTGATGAGAGCTTCGATAAGGTAAAAACTCAATTCGTAAATACCGCATTGTTGGGTGCTGCTTTTCAGTCCGAAACACCTTATGAAAACCCCGATGGTTCTCCGCTTACAATTCATGAAGACTATTTTGGGAATTCTAGAAATACAGAAACGCCATTGGTTGGACCACTGCAAAATCTTAAGGTAGGAAAGAATAAGATTAAGGTTTGGGGAAACTAACGGGAATATAAGCCATAATGCCTTTCTTATATTCAAACTTGGTTTTACAATGACTCAGGTTAAATGGAGGGTGCAGTGTATTATAACTATATAAGCATAGGTCAAATTTCTAAATAATGTTCTAAATAAAAGACATGCAAATATCTCTAAAAATTCTAATTCTTGGTTTGATGTTTATCTCTAGCATCATACATGCTGCAGAGGTAAAAGTAAGTAGCCTTGAGGAATTGGATAACTATGCGTCCAAAAGTGGAAATGTAATCACGATGTCTCCTGGTGTTTATCAACTAACAGACTATTTGTCTATTGATTCAATGAATGTAAGGTGTAATCATAATGATTTTCAATTTATTACATTTTGTGGAAGTAATAATGTTTTTAATCTTGATGGTGTAGAATTAGAGGTCGATAATGAATTGCGTGTAGCCTTAAAAGCGCCTCTTCATAACAGTGAATTCTTAATTACAGGTAGTAATAATACTTTTAAAGGATTAGTAATAAGATATAAAGGAGAGGGTACTGCACTTGGAGCAGCAGCACTAGTCGTTGGCGGTAAAGATAATGTGCTAGAAAATGTTACACTTCACATTAAAGGTTCATTTCCGTACGGTTATGGCGATTACCTTGGCAAGGGTAAGCGAAATTTAATTAAACACAAAAAACATAGTGGCCTTTTAATTACTGGTACTAATACGAAACTTTTTGGGTGTAATGTTTTTATGCGCTCATTTGGTCATGCTTTTTTCATTCAGGGTGGAGACAATACTATTTTTAAAGATTGCTATGCCGAAGGAGAGATTCGATCTACCAATGAGATGCTTGCAGAGACATCTGGTCCTGCTTTTGACATGAACTTTGCTTCGATATACAAAAACTACGACGGCAAAAAGAAAATACCAGCCAACTATATGAAGTCACTCAATGAATGTGGATTTCGAACCTATTCTACCGGTAAAGTAACGGCAATTAATTGCATTGCGAAAAATATGAGAGTCGGTTTTGCTCTGGCAAAGGTGTCTATGGATAATTGCGAAGCGATTGACTGTGAACGTGGTTATTATTTGAATAAAGCCGATGTAACAGACTGTCGAGGAGATGCAAAATATGGTCCGTTATTATATCTCGTTGGTGATGAAAGTTCGCAAATAGATTTAAAATTAACAGCAAGTGAATCAAATATGAAGGTTCACGCTCTCGCAACAATCTGCGGCAGCGGACATCAGGTTTCTATCACATGCGATGAAAAAGGAAAGCGGAAAAAAGCTATTCCAATTATGCTTGGATATGGCATGCCTTCATCTGGAGAGATATCAGCTGCAATACCACAAAAGGCTGCAGAGAATATTAGAATCACAAATGAAACTTATCTACCCATTGTTATTAGTGAAAATGCTAATAAATGCTTTGTAAAAACGAATGGTGATATAAAAAGCAACAAGGGTAAGCGAATTAAAATACAACAAGAATTGTAAAGTGTATTCTTCTTTAATATTGGAATAGTTGAGATTTACACTTGTTTGATAAAGTAAATACGAGAAATGGAACGAAGAAAATTTATAAAAACAGCTAGTTTAGGTGCATTGAGTATGGCAATCGCACCTCATGTTTTTGCTAGTTTTTGGATCAAAAGAAGCCAGTCTGAAACTTGTAAACTTGCTTGGGAAGGATTATGTGGAAATATTGGTAAAACATATAAAACAGATGGCTTTAAATATGTTCACCCAACAAAGAATATACCTAATGTCCTTTTATATGGTGACTCTGTTTCAATAATGTATACTTCGCAAGTAAGAAAGAGTTTAGAGGGGAAAGCAACAGTCATTCGTTTATTTAAGAATGGAGGATCAAGCCATAATTTTATTCCTAATATGGATAAAATGAATGAAACAATGTTTCAGCCTAATTTGGAAAGCGGTTGGGATTTTAAATGGGATGTCATTCACTTTAATGTTGGTTTGCACGATTTAAAATACCTAAAAGGAAAGAATCTTAGCAAGAATGGGAAGCAAGTTTCATCATTAAGTTTATACAAAGAAAATTTAGATAATATCTGTAAGTATTTGAAAGTGAATTATCCAAAGGCTAAATTGATTTTTGCTACAACGACTCCTGTTCCTGAAAATGCTAAAGGCCGATACAAAGGAGATAGCATAAAGTTCAATAAAGTAGCAAGCGAAGTATTGTCAAAATACCCTGATATTCTTGTTAACGATCTTTATACATTCACCTATCCTCATCATGAAGAGTGGGCCCAAGCACCTGGTAATGTTCATTATAATCAATTAGGATTTACTGAACATGGAAAAGAAGTGGCACGAGTTATAAGTGACAATTTATAAACTAGTATATCCTGATTAACAATTTTACATTATAAATATTTGAAATGAAATGAAACTAAACTATTCTAATTTTTTGATTTTTTTTATTGGTAGCTTCTTGCTTTGCTTGAGTTCATGTACTAGTAAAGCTAAAATTCAAACCAAGCCAAACATTGTAATTATTTACACTGATGATCAAGGGTATGGAGATGTGAGTGCGCTAAATCCGGAAGCTAAGTTTAAAACACCCAATATGGATAAAATAGCCAATGAGGGTGTTGTTTTTACGGATGGTCATAGCAGTGATGCTGTTTGTTCTCCTTCACGATATACATTGTTAACAGGAAGATATAGTTGGAGAACATCCTTGAAAAAAGGAGTATTAGGAGCTGATGGTCCTTGTTTAATAGAAAAAGATAGAATGACTATTGCCAGCATGCTAAAAGAGCAAGGTTATCATACGGCTATGGTTGGAAAGTGGCACTTACAAATGGATTTCCCGGGAGAAAGAGGAAAAAATAGGGATTGGGGAAAGCCTTTCTCACAAGGTCCTATTGAGCATGGCTTCGATTACTTTTTTGGCATAGCAGCCTCTATGAATTTTGGAGTGTTGACTTTCCTGGAAAACGATATGGTAACTGATCCACCGGTTTTATTTACCAAAAAGAAAATGGATGTTACTCCGCGTACTTACAGAATGACTCCTCCTTATAAAAAGGAGATTGCGAAGGGACATGTTGAAGTGGCTCCTTCTTTTAACGATGAAATTGTGTTGGAGACACTAGCGGGAAAAGCTGTGGAATACATTAATAAATCAGCAAAAGACGCTAAGGATGGTAAGCCCTTTTTCTTATATTTTCCCTTAACCAGTCCGCATTTACCTCATTGTACACATCCCGATTTTCAGGGACTTAGTAATTGTGGTAATTATGGCGATTTTATGATGGAAACGGATTATAGGGTGGGGCAGGTACTAAATGCTTTGAAAGAAAATGGTTTGGAAGAAAATACACTAGTTATCTTTTCTTCAGATAATGGTGCAGAAACCAATTATCAGTATCAAAGAGATACTTTTCAACACTATAGCTGCATGAACTTTAAGGGCGGTAAGCGTGATATCTATGAAGGGGGGCACAGGGTTCCTTTCCTGATGCGATGGCCAGGCGTTATAAAAGCAGGCAGTAAGGTGGATAAGCCGGTTTGTCAGTCAGATTTTCTGGCTACCATAGCCGATATAGTGGGAGCCGATATTCCGCTTGATGCAGCAGAGGATAGCTATAGCCTGTATCCTTTGATGACAGAAGAAAATACTGAAAGCTATGAATTAGAGAGAGCTGTTATTCACCATTCTTTTACAGGTCATTTTGCCATTCGCGAGGGTAAATGGAAGTTAAATATGCTTCGTGGTTCAGGTGGTTCATTAAAGCCTACAATTCTTGAGCCAGTAGAAGGCGAAGCTACTTACGAGCTATACGATATCGAAAATGATCCGGGTGAAACAAACAATCTTTATTTCGAACATCCTGAAGTTGTTGAACGATTAAAAGACAAAATTACGGATATCATTAAAAACGGCAGGTCTACAATAGGAGCTCCTCAGCCCTTTGTTAGAGAGAATTGGAAGCAGGTAACCTGGATGGAATTATAGTTATCAGTGGTTTAACTCTGATTATCAGTATTCAGTTAAGTATTAAAAAACAAAATTTAAAAGCATGAAAAAAACTACACTTGTATTAAATTCTATACTGCTAGTGCTCTTTTCTATTGCGAGCCCCATACTAGCGCAAGAAGTAAGCAAAGCAGAACGAAAACCCAATATTGTTTTTGTAATGACCGATGATCAGGGAATGGGAGATCTGGGATGCACAGGAAACCCTTATGTGAAAACTCCAAATATCGATAAATTTTATTCCGATGCTGTTCGCCTGAGCAACTATCATGTGGGAACTACTTGTGCGCCAACTCGAAGTTCTATTATGACAGGCCGGCATTGTAACCGTGTTAATGTTTATCATACTATTGCAGGTCGTTCAATTCTTTTTGAAGACGAGGTGATTTTGCCTCAGGTACTGGCCCAAAATGGTTATACCACTGCTATGTTTGGTAAATGGCATTTAGGTGATAATTATCCATATAGACCAGAAGATAGAGGTTTTCAGGAAGTGGTTCGTCTGGGTGGAGGTGGCGTTGGCCAGGCTCCCGATTATTGGATGAATGATTATTTTGATGATACCTATTGGCATAATGGTGTGGAACAGAAATATGAGGGTTACTGCACGGATGTTTTCTTTTCGGAGGCCTTAAGTTTTATCGAGAAAAATAAGGATAAGCCATTCTTTTGTTATATCCCTACCAACGCCCCACATTCTCCTTACAATCTGCCAGAAGAATATTACAATCAGTATCAAGGAAAAAAATTCGAGAACTTAGATCCTAGACTTCGCCGCTTTTATGGCATGATTACTAATATTGATGATAATTTTAAAAAGCTGGAAGAAAAGTTGGAAGAGCTTGATTTAACCGACAATACCATTCTCATTTTTACCACAGATAATGGGACTTCAGCAGGACGTTCAACTTTTAATGCCGGACTAAAAGGCGGAAAGGGAAGTCAGTATGATGGAGGTCATCGCGTGCCCTTTTTTATTCGCTGGCCTAATGGAGAATTAACCGGAGGTAAAGACATTGAAAAGTTAGCAGCGCATTACGATTTACTTCCCACCTTCGTGGATTTACTGGGACTCGATTTTAATCCCGTAAAACCTTTGGATGGAAAGAGTTTGAAACCTCTATTGAAGGAAGAAAATCCGCAATGGACGAATCGTATTTTATACATGGATACACAGCGTGAGCAGAATCTGATTAAGTATAAAAAATATACAGTAATGGATGATGATTGGCGTTTGGTAGACGGTAATGAGTTATACGAAATTAACAATGATCGTGGCGAGGAAAGGAATGTAATAGATGCACATCCCGAAGTAGCTGCTCGCTTAGCAGAAGGTTATGAGCGTTGGTGGCAATCGTTTATGGATGATGGCGTAGACGAGAAATATGCTTATATAAAAGTTGGATCGCCCTATGAAAATCCTGCTAAAATTTGTTCTCATGATTTAATTATCGGAAGATATTGCCCGGTTTGGCACCAAGATGGTGCAATTACCGGAGAGCAAGCTGCTGGTAGCTGGAAAATAGAATTTGTAGCAGATGGAGAATATAATATTACCCTACGTAGGTTTCCTCGCGAAAGTGGCTTAGCTATTAATGAAACTTTTTCTGCTCAGGAAAAAAGAGTGGAATTGGATACGACGGCTCCTGCAGGAGTGAAAAATGACTTTATTGAGGCTCGTTTATACGTAGCTGGTCTTACCAAGTCTCTCGAAATTAAAGAAGATCAGGCCGAAGTTACCTTCAACGTGAAAATACCAGCCGGGAAGTATGATATGGAAGCTCGATTAATTGATGCAGATCATCGCGTACATCCTGCTTACTATGTTTATATTGAAAAATTGTAATTAGATTGATGTACTATATTTAATGTTTTAAAGATTTAAATTTTAGGATATGCGCAGTGTACTATTTATGGTTATGATCATCCTTAGCTCAGCATTGATGTATGGGCAAACTGATTCAGAGCGCGAGCTGCTAAAGGGCTTTCAGCACAAAGAAACGGTGGTTTATAAAACGGTCGATGGAGATAGTTTAAACATGGATATTTTTTATCCCGATGCCTCTAAAATGAAAGAAAATAATCCTTGGATGATACATGTACATGGTGGAGGCTGGGCAGGAGGTAGTAAATACAATATCTTAAAACCTCCTTTCCTGTCTACCTTGCATACGCTTGTTGATAGTGGTGTGGTGTGTGTAAGCATAGAGTATAGAAAAGCCCGTGGCAGTTCTAATGCCTACGACGCTGTAGTGGATGCTAAAGATGCTACTCGTTTTCTCCTGAAAAATGCTGAAAAATTTAAATTAGATAAGAAAAGATATGGTATTTGGGGAGGTTCAGCTGGTGGACACCTTAGTTTGGTGACCGCTTTAGCAGTAGATTCTGATTTTCAGGGTGATTTGAAATTGGCAGATGTTGCTACCCAATATAAATGTGTAGTCTCGTATTTTCCTTTTACCTCATGTTTGAATCCTGATTTGAGACCGGGTTCTATTTTTGAAGATGAGACTCTTTTTGTTCGTCTTTTAGGGGCGCCATTAAATGATAAGCTCGAATTGGCCCGCTTACTCAGTCCTACCGAATTGTTAAATGAATGCAGTTCTCCAATATTATTGATTCATGGAGATAAGGATAACATACTTCCAATTAAAAATTCTCTTTTTATGATGGAGGTGGCAAAGAAGAAGAATGCAGATGTTCAATTATTGACCATTCAAAATGCAGGGCATAGTTTTAGTGGGGTAGATATTTCACCATCCATGAATGAGCTTAACGATTATGCTGCCATGTATATTCTTTCTCATTTAAAAGAAAAGTAAGATAGTCTATATTTAAAATGATTTTCTCATGAGTGAAAAAAATAAGAAAAGACAAAAGCTGGAGAGAAGATTATTTTGATTCGGAAATAAATAAGAAGGATCTACCTTAATAGTTTGAAGGTAGGTTTTTAGATAATAATTGAAAAATATTATATTGATGAAAAAGAAAATTTATAGATCGGTTTTAGGACTAAGCTTTCTGGTGTCCTTAATTGCTACAATCGAATTGACGGCACAGGTATCTGAGCAAACAGAATGTGTGAAGAATTATGTACTAAGCGATGGTAGTACCTTTGTTGCTAAGGCTTGTTACCCAGAGTTTTCTTGGGAAACAACTCCTATGTATTATCATTTTGGGGATATTAATAGGGTATTAAAGCCTGATGAGGTTAACTTTATAGCGGATAGAACAGATTTTATTGCCATTGAAAAATCACATGCCTACCATCAGCTTGGAGATGCTGTACTTGGAACAAAACATGAAGTGGAAGCTTTTCACAAGGTTAAACCAGAGTCTAAAGTTTTATTCTATTACAATTCGTATGTGGCATGGCCCTTTCCTCGTTTTAATAAAGATCTTACTCCTGAGGGTATTGCTAAAAACAAAGAATTAGCCAAATTCTTAGCCATTAATCCAAAGACAGGTAAACTTAAGGAGAAAACGAGAGGGCCTGCTTTTTCGTATTATTTTGATGCATTAAATCCGGATTTTCGTAAATGGTGGGTAGCATCAGCTGCTGAAGGTGTAAAAATTTCAGGTGCCGATGGTATTTTTATTGATCGTATGAATGTGGGTAAAAATGCAGATTATCCTGAGGATCAATTAGCTGAAATAGCAATAGCTAAGGGTGAAATGATGGCTAACTTGAAAAAAGAAATAGGTCCTGATAAAATATTGATAGGTAACAACGGTGCCAACACCAAAGAAGTGTTTCCTTCTTGCGATGGTTTCATGTTCGAGCATTATAATGCTTCTGTTTTGACTAAAGAATGTCTTCTTAAAGATTGGGAAGATATGCTTCGAATTGCTAAAGCAGGTAAAATGTCCATTTACCGTTTCGGAGCAAAAGGTAAAGGTATAAGCGATATAACTATTGGTGCAACAGGTACAGATGGAATGGAAAAAAGGTCTAAGGATCAATTAGAATTTTACCATGCTTGTTACCTTATTGGCGCACAACCGTACTCCTATTTTCAATGGAACTGGGGTTGGAATTTAGAAGATGGTAACCTGGTAAATTATACAGAATTATTAAAGCCACTAGGAGCACCCATCGAAGCCTATAAAAGGGTTAAGCCAGAAGGTTGGGAGTTTACTCGTGAATATGAACATGCTAGCGTTTGGGTGGATACAGAAAAAAGAGAAGCTAAAATAACCTGGCGATAAAAGAGAATCGGTGGTCTAAAAGGCAAGTTCGGCACCTTTTGTTCTGGATCATTTGCTTTATTTCTTGAGACGTGTATGCTGATCTTGTTTTTACAAGCTATTAAGTAATTTAAAATTAAACCTAAACATCGTGCCAAGAGAAGTCTGATTATAAATTAAGGTTTAATTATAGCAATTTATTAATGACAGTGTTATTATACTTCGTATTTAACACTGTCATTAATCTTAGTCAAAGTCCTACCTAGTATCGGCATTATCTGTTCCCTTATATGCCGGAAAAATCAAGTTTTTCTTTTTTGTTAAAAAGATATTGCTGTTTAGGCAGCTTGAACTGAAATAGCCATTAAAATATATTAAAGAAAAAAATACAATCGATTGTATTTTAGTGAAGATTGTCCGTTAAAAAGTGTTATATTTATCCAATATTTATAAAATAATGAAGAAACGAACATACTGATTTAATCATTTTTCTTGGCTAATTATGAAAACGAAGTCTATAAATATCTTATTGTGGTTGATGGTGACTGGATTGTTTTGCAGTTGTCATACCAATAACGCAAAGACAACATCTTTAAATATCGAAGAGTATCTTCAGGCGTCTGATTCAGTATTCATTTATCCTACTCAGGCACAAATTGAAATGCTTGAAAAAGTTTTACCAAAAACTAAATTTCAACCTACGCCCTCTGTGCGCAATCGATTGCATTGGGATGAGGTAGCATCTGGAGAATCGGGGAAAGCTTATTTTGATGAAGCTCTAAAAGCGTTAGAAAAAGCTCCTGAAGTTCCAATTAGTGATGAAATATACCGCCGTGCCAATAAAGAAGGAAACAGAGGAATATATAAACCTAGGTATTACCGTACCATGGACAGGCTTGAAAAGTTTATCGTGGCAGAATGTATGGAGAATAAAGGTCGTTTTATTCCTCAAATAGAAGTGTATATTGACTCTATCATGGCCATGAAATCGTGGCTCCATCCTAATCATGACGATAGTGAAAATTCGGTTCTCGAAGGAAAACGTGTCTCCATTGACCTGGGTGCCCGAAAATTTGGAATGGTATTGGCTTTAGCCAATGCTTTACTCGAAGACAAATTACCCGATAGTTTGCAAGTAGAAATAAACAGACAACTGCAGTGGCGTATTACAGATAGCTATCTGAGTTCTTGCCAAAAGGAGGACGACAAAAGCAATTCATGGATAAGATCTACCAGTAATTGGAATGCGGTTTGTACCAGTGGAACTCTGTTTACAACTATAGTGACATCCGATGATTATGCCGAGAGAATTAATGCTATAGGTTGTGCTATAAATAGTATGGCTTATTACTTGTCGGGTTTTGGTAAAGATGGTTATTGCTCCGAAGGAACAGGCTACTGGAATTATGGTTTTGGACATTACCTCTATCTGGCTGAAATATTATTTGATTATAGCGATGAAAAAATTGATCTCTTTGCCTTTAACGATCCACAGAAATTGAATAATGTAGCTCATTTTCCGGAGACCTTTCAAATTCATAACGGTATGTATCCGCCTTTTTCAGATGGGGTAACACGGGTAAGTGCAGGCAGCGATAATTTTGCTTACCTCATGGCTGCTAAATACTATGGGGCAAAAAAACCGGCTGTATTTATTCCTGATGAAGCCGTGCAAAAAATAATAGGTTGGGATGGTCTGGAAAATTATACCGCACCCAACGAAACAAGCTCATTACCCGAAAATACCTACTTTAACGATTTTGGTATTGTTATCTCACGAGGTAAGGAACAAATACCTCTGTCCATAGCCATTAAGGCAGGGCATAATGCCGAAAACCATAATCATAGCGATGTAGGAAGTTATGTTTTGGTATTGGGAGAAGATTATATTGCTGGTGACATTGGCGCGCCTTCCTATACCGCAGGTGCATTTTCAAAAAACAATCCTGCCCGTAGCTCCTGGGGGCATCCTGTGCCACGCATTGACAATGCTTTACAATCCAATGGTATACAATTCTGTGGTAAAATAGATTATACATCGTTTACTCAATCCAATGATAGTGTTTTGATGAATATAAAGCCGGCCTATGAAGTCCCAGGTCTTGAATCTCTAATGCGTACCATGACGAATGATAAAACCGGGGAGGGTACCATTTGTATAAAAGATGAGTTTAAAGCATCTTCCCCTCTTCAGTTTGGTACAGCGGTAATGGTAAATGTGGATTATCAACTGATAGATGACAATACCTTTATTATTCAATCAGAAAACCAAAAAGTGAAAGTTACAATAATTGCACAGGGAGGTAAGGTGAAAATTACAGATGAGGTAGTGCCAGTTAAGCATTTGCGTAGTGGTAAAACTTCCTATCGTATTGGAATCGATTTTAATGAGAAATTAAAAGAAGGGTCAATTTCTGTTCAGTATAAACCAATATCTTAATTATGAAAAATTTAGGGTTGCTCATTTTTGTATTTTTCGTTACTGCTTACCATTTAGTGGGTCAGGAAAAAATGGTTGAAGGTTATGTAACAACTTTTGATAGTATTCCTTTAATCAAAGCAGAAGTAAAGGCTGTAAAATCTAAATTATTGGTGTATACCGATAGTTTGGGAAATTTCAGAATTAATTGTTTGACTAAGGATAAGTTAAAGATTGATGCCAATGGTTTTAATGCTCAAAAGATAAAAATATATGAAGATACAAAAGTTGTTAGGGTAGACCTAAATCTCAAAACAAGTGCTAAAAGCACTGAAATTGCCATAGGATATGGTCATATACAAGATGCGGATAAGCTTAGTGCAATAGCCAGCCTTCATAATAAAGGGAATAATTTTTCGCAGTATGCTAATATCTATGATTTAATACGTGGACAGGTACCTGGTGTTCAAGTAATCAATGATGAGGTTATTATCCGGGGACAGAATACCATTAATGGCAGCGCGGCTGCTTTAATAGTGGTGGATGGTTCCATTATTGATTCCTCTGATTTGGTAATGATAAGCCCTGTTGATGTAAAAAGAATCAATGTACTCAAAGATAGTGCGGCTGCTATTTATGGTTCGAGAGGAGCTAATGGGGTGGTTATTATTGAATTAAAGGGAGGTGATGATTAAACGAGTAGAGGTTATAGTTAAAATGTAAATACTTAAGACAGAGAATAATCAATAAAATTTTATGTGATGAAATTGCAAACGAAACTGTTGTCATTTATCTTACTATCAGTTATTCTGGTAGGTTCAGGATGTAAGCAAAAGTCTAAAGAGGCTAATAAGGAGGAAAAAAAAGAAGTGGTTAAACTAAGTGATAATGAACGTATGGCTTGGTGGCGCGATGCCCGTTTTGGTATGTTTATTCATTGGGGTGCATATGCTATTCCTGGAGGAGAGCGTAATGGCGAAATTTGCAAGGGTGGTGCAGAGTGGATCATGGATAAGCTGGATTATACCATCGATGATTATGAGAAAGAAGTAACAGCTAAATTTAATCCAGTAAAGTTTGATGCCGATGCTTGGGTGAAAATGGCTAAGGATGCTGGTATGAAATATATTGTGCTGACTTCTAAACACCATGATGGTTTTTGTTTATGGGACTCTGAAATCACTGATTACGATGTGATGGAGGCTTGCCCTTATAAAAAAGATATTGTAAAGGCCTTGTCGGAAGCTTGTAAAAAGGCTGATATTCATTTTTGTTTGTACCACTCTATTGTCGATTGGCATCATCCTCAGGCTCAGGCTCCTCTTTATCCAAATTATAATGCAGGACAAAAAGATCAGACTGTTGTAAACCCAGAGTTTCCTATGTACTACGAAAACTACTTGAAACCAATGGTGGGTGAATTATTGACTAAATACGATAATGTGGATGTAGTGTGGTTTGATGGTGACTGGATTGCAGATTATACAACCGAAATGGGTAAAGATTTTTATGCTTATATTCGTGGTGTTAAACCAAATGTGATTGTAAATAACCGCGTAGATAAAGGGCGTAACGGTATGGAAGGGATGGATAAAGAAGGTAACTTTGCCGGTGACTTTGGTACTCCAGAACAGGAAATACCTGCAACAGGTATCGATAGCGATTGGGAATCTTGCATGACCATGAACGGTTCATGGGGTTACAAACCATCAGATACAAATTGGAAAAGCTCAGAAACGCTTATTCAACATTTAGTGGATATTGTATCTAAAGGAGGTAACTTCTTATTAAATATAGGTCCTGATGCATCCGGTTTATTTCCTCCTGAGAGTGTGGAGCGTTTAGCTGATATGGGTAAATGGATTAATATAAATGGAGAAGCTATTTATGGGGCTAATGCTAGTCCTGTTGATCGCCCACAGTGGGGACGTTATACCAGCAAGCCGGGGGTTGTTTATGCGAATGTGTTTGAATGGCCTGAGGATGGACAAATGAGAATTGACAGTAAGTTAAAAGTTAAAAGAGCCTCATTATTAGTCGATGGGAAAGAACTAAATGTATCATCATCAGATGAAGGTTCGTTTATTACTGTTCCGGAAATGGCTCCAGATAAGGTAGCTACGGTTATTAAACTGGAGTTGGCTCAATAAGCGGTTATACCTTAGTATGTAACTTTCTTGTGTTTCAAAAAGTAGATCGCAATCCCTACTAATAGGTGTAGTGTTAGTCGTGTTTGAGTTGGAACAGCCAGTCCCCGACTTGATTCGGGAGAGTTAAAAAGGGCGCGTGGGATGTAATTTTGGTTAACCGAATGTCTGAGAGCCTGGTTTTAAGTTGTAATGCTCTTATCACAAAAGGAAGTTTTTATTATGCTAAGGTTGAAAAATATTTTTTTTGAGGTTTGTGTTTTGAAGCTTTGCTTTCATTTGTTATGGAAGCAAAGCTTCTTAAAATGATTGTGATAAACAAAATAAATGATATAAAAGCAATATTAAATGAATTTTAATAAAAGGATATTAGTATTTACCCTATTAGTTATAGGTTTATTAAACTATGAATTTGTACAAACCATATCAGCACAAAGTTCATCAAAACAGAAAGAAAACCTCTCTGATCAAACTACATGGGGATATTACTCCAAGGGAAAAGGTTTGCTGTTTGCGCATATTAATAATTGGCCTCAGGAAAAACAGATTCAGGTGGATAAAGATGTAAAAGTGATAAAAGCCTTTATGGTGACAGATGAGGATAAAGCATTAGAGATTAAAGAATGTGATAGTGGGGATTATGTTCTGTTGCCAGAAAATATAGCGCCTCACGATAGTGCATTGATAAAGATGGAGGTGATTCCCATGGAGGACTGGCCTAATCTGAAAAAATACAGTCAGGCAAATGCTAATTTATCTAAGCTTTCTAACAAGGAAGAAAGGGTAGTTTTTATGGGTAATTCCATCACCGAAAATTGGGTGAAGTTTCATAATGAGTTTTTTGAAGAGAATCAATATATTGGAAGAGGAATAAGCGGACAAACGTCTGCACAAATGCTAACCCGATTTCGTCCTGATGTTATTGATATTGAAGCTAGTGTGGTTGTAATACATGCCGGCACAAACGATATTGCAGCAAATAGAGGTCCGGTAACACTGGAGCAAATAGCAGGTAATATCTTCTCCATGGCAGAGTTAGCCAAAGCAAATGGAATTAAAGTAGTGCTGGC
>JBFHKL010000006.1:0-36696 GCA_041595375.1 Saccharicrinis sp. | reverse complement strand
GCAACTGGGTTTAATTCAGAAGACTTTAACACCTGAGTTGAAGAATCCGGTTATGCTGACCATTGCATCTGACCATTGGATTACCGAAGAAGGAGTAAGTCCGGTACCTATGGATATTACATGGCAACAGGTGATTAACTTTACCGCAGGAGGCGGAGGAATAGGACTGTTATGTGATGTGTATGGTATTGATTTGTTGGTGGTGGATGCCGGAGTTAATTATGACTTTAAGGCTCATCCTAAATTGATTGATAAAAAGGTAAGAAAAGGAACACGAAACTTCCTGAAAGAGCATGCTATGACACATGAAGAGTGTAATCAGGCCTTGCAAAATGGTCGAGATATTGTTCGGAAGATTGCTGGTGAAGGTACTAATGTACTTGGTTTCGGTGAAATGGGTATCGGTAATACCAGTCCGGCAACAGCTTTGCTTGCTGCCTATTCCGGAATAGATATTGACACCATCACGGGTCCGGGTTGTGGTTTAACTCCCGAGGGGGTGTCTAATAAAGCCAATGTTTTAAAAAGAGCCATTGAAAAACATGGCATTGCCGATAAACCGGAAGACAACCTGGCGCGTTTTGGAGGACTGGAGATAGCAACTATAGCCGGTGGAATGCTTGAAGCGGCTGCAAATCGAATGCTGATTATTGTAGATGGGTTTATTACCACTTCTGCTTTTTTAGCTGCGTATAAAATATGTCCTCAGGTATTTGATTATGCCGTGTTTGCCCATACATCTAAGGAAGGCGGACATAAGATCATGCTTCAACATATGAAGGCGGATGCTATTTTAGATTTGGATTTACGTTTGGGTGAAGGCACAGGTGCTGCTATAGCGTACCCCATTATTCAAGGTAGTGTGGAAATGCTCAACAGGATGACAGCCTTTGCTGAAACGGTGGTGCAGGATACAACACATGTTAAATACGTTGAAAAATAAATATGAGCATAGATAAATCTGCTTTTTTAATCGCCGCACCTAAAAGTAATTCAGGTAAAACTATTATTACCCTAGGAATTATTCATGCCCTCGTAAAAAGAGGTTTGCTGGTGCAGCCATTTAAGTGTGGACCTGATTATATTGATACCATGCATCATAGTCTGATAGCAGGTAAAGCCTCTTATAATCTGGATTTGTGGATGGCAGAGGAAGCGCATGTTCAAAATGTTTTTTCTCGGCAAGCAGCAAAAGCCGATGTGTCCTTGGTCGAAGGTGTAATGGGGCTTTTTGATGGAGCTAAAAAGGATGTGGGCAGTTCTGCTGCTGTAGCTCGCTTATTAGACCTGCCGGTTATCTTAGTGGTTGATGCTTCCAGTGTGGCCTATTCCGTAGCACCGTTGCTGTATGGCTTTAAAAACTTTGATCAGAATATAAACCTGGCAGGTGTTATTTTTAATAAGGTAGCAGGAGAATCACATTTTCAGTTTTTAAAAGAGGCAGCAGACGATGCCGGGGTGGATGTTTTAGGTTATGTTCCTCGTGATGAGCGTTTGGCCATAGAATCACGTCATCTGGGACTTCATTTGCCGGGTGAAAGCAAAAACACGGAAATTGTAAAGCTTGCTGCTGAGCTTATTGAAAAGCATGTAGATATAGATTTGTTGTTAAAGTGCTCGGAGAGAAAAGCAAAGTATGAAGTATCAGAAGTAGACGAAAGGAAAAGTCAGATGACCATTGCTCTGGCCTTTGATCAGGCATTTAACTTCTCCTACAAGGCAAATATGGATGCTATGGAGGCGGTGGCCGAAATCATTGAGTTTAGTCCACTCGATGATACCACCCTGCCTGATGCTGATTTAGTATGGTTACCAGGCGGTTATCCTGAACTTTATGCTGACCGATTAGCCAAGAATGTGGCTATGAAAAATGCTATTAAAAAACACGTGGAGCAAGGAAAGGCGCTGATTGCAGAATGTGGTGGGATGATGTATCTGGGTAAAAAACTTATTACAAAAGATGGACAAGAATATCCTATGGCAGGTGTTTTCGACTACGATACCTCTTTTACTGCCATGAAACTTCATTTGGGATATCGTGAATTAATCAATCACAGTTATACGCTGCGAGGTCATGAGTTTCACTACTCTGAGCTATATAGCCATGAAAAGGGGAGCGCTGCTTTTGAAGTAAAAACAGCAAGAGGACGGAATATAGAGATGCCAGTATTCAGAAAGCAAAATTGTTGGGCATCCTATATGCACCTATACCTGGGAGAGAAAGAAAAGATGATGCAATTATTTAAAGAATTGAGTTTATGAATAAACAGGGAAAACTCATTGGAGTTGGCTTGGGACCGGGCGATCCTGAATTGATAACCGTGAAGGGTTTAAAGGCTTTGCAAACTGCCGATGTTATTTTTTATCCGGCAACGAATCTGTCGGTAACAAATCAAATATCCTTTTCTGCAAGTATATTGGATGCCTTGAACCTGGATACTTTGTGTATGCCTTTATACATTCCCATGTCGGGTAAAAACCGGGCTGAAAATTATAAAAAGGCTTTTGATATTATTTATAAAGAATACCTGGCAGGAAAATCAGTTGTGGTGGTTTCAGAAGGCGATTTGCTTTTTTACAGCACCTTTGGTTATCTGCTGAATTTGGCAAAAGAGCATGAGCTGGAGGTGGAGTTGATTCCGGGCATACCCGCTTTTGTTGCTGCCGGATCACAGGCACAACAAGCTATTGTAGAGGGAAATCAGCAATTTAAAGTGATTGCCCGCCCAGCTGACTTCGGGGAAATTACAACAGGACTGCAGAACAATGCTACGCTGGTGGTAATGAAGATAAGTGTGCTAGAGGGTTGGTATGATTTTTTAAAGCAATGCAAACGACCTTTTTTCTATATCGAGCGAGTAGGTACAGTACATCAGTTTTCAACAACGGAGATTAAGGATCTGGCACTTCGTAAGATTCCTTATTTTTCTTTAATAATTTTTTATGAGTAAAAAGATTTATAGCATAGGTATAGGTCCTGGCGATGAAATATATCTTACCCCCCAGGCAAGATATGCCATCCAGGATGCAGAGATCATAGTAGGTTATGGTCCGTATATTAAACACATAGAGTATCTGGTTTCAGGAAAGGAATTGATTGATACGGGAATGAAAAAGGAACGTCAACGTGCTGAAAAAGCCATCGAATGTGCAGAACTAGGAAAGACAGTAGCGGTAGTCAGTAGCGGAGATTCAGGAGTGTACGGAATGGCGCCTGTGTTGTGGGAAATGAAAGCTGCTTTGCATTCAGAGGTGGAGCTAGAAGTCATTCCAGGCGTAAGTGCCATGTTTTCGGCAGCAGCTAAATTAGGTGCTCCTTTAGGTCATGATTTCTGTTCTATTTCTTTATCAGATCTGTTAACTCCTTGGGAAAAAATAGAAAGACGTATTGTAGCTGCTGCAGAAGCTGATTTTGTAACTGCCATATACAACCCTTTAAGCAAAGGCAGGTTTTGGCAATTAATGCGTTTAAAGGAATTGTTTTTAGAGGCCCGTAGTCCTGAAACACCCGTTGGCATTGCCCGTAATGTTGGGCGTTCCGATGAAACGATCCAAGTAATTCGGCTGACTGATTTAGATACGACCAAGGCAGATATGTTTACTGTCATCGTGATTGGTAATAGTCAGTCCTTTGCCTATGAAGGGAAAATGATCACTCCTCGGGGTTATTACGCATCTGAAAGTAATGATTCCGATCAATTAGGACGTAGGATTATGAACGAGAGTTTCCGTACGATTCTTGAAAATATAGATGTCTCAAATAAGAGTCTGGCACATACCTGGGTAGCCCTGCATTGTATACATACTACCGCCGATTTTGGCTTAAACAATTTGGTTGAATTAGTAAATAAGCCCGTTGAGAAGCTATATGAAAAATTGTATGCCCAAAAACCTCCGGTTATAATTACCGATGTTTCTATGGTTACCCGTGGTATTCGGCGTGCTATAGCCGATAAACTTGGACTGCAAATAAAATGTTATCTCGATGATGAGAGGGTAAAGGAAATGGCAGTACAAAAAAATATAACCAGAACGCAAGCAGGTATTCAACTGGCAGTGGAAGAACATCCTGATGCTATATTCGCCTTTGGGAATGCCCCAACAGCGTTGATGGAACTCGTGAAACTCATTCGCAATCATAATGCCAGGCCAGCAGGTGTTATTGCTGCCCCTGTGGGTTTTGTTAATGTAAAAGAGAGTAAATGGCAGTTGAAATATGGTTGTCCTGAGGTTCCATCGGTTATCGTTAATGGACGAAAAGGAGGAAGTAATGTGGCTGCTACTATTATCAATGCTATTTTAAGTTGGAACGAAGCTGAGAAAATGCACCCGGGCGAAGGGGTTTAGTTTGTAATTAGTGGTTTATAGCACCCTTAATATAAAGTAACAGCTTACTTAGCAAAGGATGAATACCAGGTGTAACTCCCTATAAAATATAAACTGAGATGAAATATTAAAAGGGTAGAGTAATTTTTTAACGATAAGTAAATCATTGATAATAAGCGCAAAAATAATCATGCGTATCAGCGTGAAAAAGAATAAACATGAAAATAGTTATTATAGGTATATCTGACTGTATACCAGAATTTTCGGAGAAGGAGCTCCTGCTTATTCAGGGAGCAAAGAAATTTGCTGGTGGAAAACGTCATAAGGTTTTGGTTGAGCCCTTTCTGCCTTTAGGTCATCAATGGGAGGACATTACTGTGCCTTTAAGCTGTTTATTTGATCAGATAAGAATATCGAGAACAGACTGGGTAGTGTTTGCCTCAGGTGATCCTTTATTTTTCGGTATTGGCAATACTTTACACCGAGAATTTCCTGATGCTCAAATAGAGGTGTTCCCGTCGTTTAACTCATTGCAGATATTGGCTCATAGTATAGGCCTGGCTTATGGCGAATTCCATACTATTTCTTTAACGGGCAGAAGTTTTGAGGAATTTGACAAGGCACTTATACAGGGAGCAGCTAAAATGGGTGTTCTGACTGATAGAAAAAATACTCCTCGTAGTATTTCACAAAGAATGCTTGATTTTGGGTACGCTAATTATAGTATGTATTATGGCGAATGTTTAGGAGGTGAAGATGAACGTGTG
The DNA here is from genome assembly GCA_041595375.1 of Saccharicrinis sp. Classification (GTDB taxonomy): domain Bacteria; phylum Bacteroidota; class Bacteroidia; order Bacteroidales; family Marinilabiliaceae; genus Saccharicrinis. The sequence continues at coordinate 31,603 of JBFHKL010000006.1, read as the reverse complement.
TTAAAGATAAGTCTGGAAGAAGCGCTTGATCTTGATTATAGGCATCCCAATTGCTTTTTCCTAGAAAAGAAGGACAATAAAATACCGTTAAAAGGTATTCCAGAACGTCTTTTTGAACCTTTGGAAGGACGCCCGAATATGATTACCAAAATGCCCATTCGATTAACAACACTGGCATTAATGGAGCTTCAGGATAAAAAAGTGCTATGGGATGTTGGAGCCTGTACGGGTAGCGTTTCTATAGAAGCGCGATTACACTATCCGCAGCTGAAAATTAAAGCATTTGAAATACGAAGAGAATCAGAAGGTATTATTCAACGCAACGCACAACAATTTCAAACACCAGGTATTGATCTTTATATTGAGGATTTTTTGCAGACCGAAAAGACAAAAATAGAAAAGCCGGATGCAGTCTTCCTGGGCGGTTACGGTGGAAAAATGGATCAGGTATTGGATGATATTCATCTTCATTTGAAAGATGGGGGGATAATCGCATTTAATTCGGTGAGTGATAAAAGTAAACAGGGATTTTTAAGCTGGGCAAATAAGCATGAGTATGAGATTAGTAATAATATGCTAATAACTGTAGATCAATTTAATCCAATTACAATTTTAATAGCGAAAAAATAAAAAATGTCAACAATAATTATAACTCACTCGGAAAAAGGAGAAGAACAGGCCTCTCGATTAATAGCAAATGGATTAGAAGCGGATATATTTCGTTCACCTAAGGATTACAGAGATCTTTGGGAAAAAAACGAGGCACTGATTTTTATTGGAGCCTTAGGTATTTGTGTGCGTGAAATAGCTCCGTATTTAAAAGATAAAAAGACAGATCCAGCTGTTGTTAATATGGATGTGAACGGTCAATTTGTGCAGCCTGTTGTTTCAGGTCATTTGCGAGGAGCAAACAAATTGGCAGAAAAGTTAGCCCGAATGCTAGGAGCTATTCCGATAATCACAACGGTGAGTGATACTACTGGTTTATGGGCCTTGGATCTGTTGCCTCAACGCTATAACTGGACTCTCGAGTGTGAGGGGCACCTTACTCAACTAACAGCAAGTTTTGTGAATGGTAAAAAAACAGCCCTCTTATTGGAGGTCAGGGATCAGGGAACATTAGAACTGGAAGCTAATAAGCCTGCTCATGTTGATGTGTTTTTTAAGGCTGAGGAAATTAATATCAGTGATTATTCCCTTATTTTAGCCGTTACTCCATTTATTCATGAACTGGGTAACAGAGCTGTCTTTTATCGTCCTCAAGTACTCCATTTAGGGATAGGCTGTCAGCGTAACTTACCTTTTGAGAAGTTTGAGGAAGTTTTATGCACACAGCTAAAAGAAAAAGGAGTATCCAAATTGTCGGTGGCGTCAATGGGTACTGTTGATATTAAAAAAGATGAGGAAGCCTTTATCAAACTGAGTAAACAATGGAATAAAGATTTAAAAGCCATAGATAATGAAATACTCTCTCAGTATGATATCCCCCATCCATCCCAAAAAGTAAGTGAAATTACAGGAACTTTTGGTGTGGCCGAAGCTGCTGCTATGCATCTTTCAGGAAATAAGTTACTTATTGAAAAAACAAAAGCAAAAGCAGCAGATAAGTATTTTACCTTTGCTGTCGCCATCAATCGCCATCGTGAACGAAAAGGCTTTGTTGAATTTGTGGGAGCAGGTCCCGGAGATCCAGAGTTAATATCTGTGAGAGGCAAAAGAATGTTGCAGACAGCGGATTTAATTTTATATGCAGGGAGTCTTGTTCCTGAGGAGCTAACTCATTATGCAAAAGTGGGTTGTGTGGTAAAAAGTTCTGCCGGGATGGCTTTGAATACACAGATAGAAACCATGCAACCTTTTTATGACCGTGGATTATTTGTGGTGCGCTTGCATACTGGCGACCCTTGTATTTATGGCGCCATACAGGAGCAAATGGCAGTGATGGATCAATTGGGATGGGAGTATCATATCACACCAGGAATCTCTTCGTTTCAGGCCGCAGCAGCAGCATTAGAGTCGCAGTTTACTATTCCTGAAGAGGTGCAAACTATTATACTTACCCGTGGCGAAGGCAGAACACCAATGCCTCAGCGCGAACAGTTGCATAAATTGGCTCAATCGCAGAGTACCATGTGTATTTATTTGAGTGCTTCTATTGCTCAAAAAATTGAAACGGATTTACTGGTGCATTATCCGCCGGAAACACCAGTTGCTGTATGCTATAAACTTACCTGGAAAGATGAAAAAATTTACCGCTGCCACTTGGTTGATTTGGCTAAAACAGTTGAAAAATATAAGCTTAAAATGACCACTATGATTGTGGTGGGTAAGGCTATTGATAATCGTTCAGGTGTTTCCAAGCTGTATGACAAAACTTTTACACATGCTTTTAGGGAAGGAAAAGTGAATTAAAACGCTGTATGCTTTATCCATAGAGAGGGATAAGTTAATTACAATGTCGGATAACAACAGAGCTTAAATTTAAATTAGTTAAAACATCAACAAAAACATGATTTTAGTTTTTGGAGGAACAACGGAAGGAAAGAGAGTAGCTCAATTGTTTGATACTATTCAGCAGAGCTATTTTTATTCTACCCGAACCGATGCGCATAGAGAAATAAAGGGGAAACGTATTTTTGGTGCAATGGATCAGAAAGAGATCATGACTTTTTGTGTGGATAATGATATTCGCTTAATCGTTAATGCAGCACATCCTTTTGCTATTCAGCTTCATAAAAACATCTACCAGGCAGCTAAAGAAGGGGGTATCAAAACCATTCGTTACGAAAGAATATTTCCTTCGCCTGAGCCTTCGTGCTTGATAAGATACTTCTCTACTTATGAGGAAATGGTAGCTGCTTTATTAGCGAGTCGTTATCAAAATATACTGGCTTTAACCGGAGTGCAGACTATTCCAACATTCAAACTGCTTAGCAGGAAGCGAAACTGCTATTTTCGTATTTTAGATACCTTATTGAGTCGCCAGAAAGCACAGGAAACAGGAATACCCATGACACAGGTTATACCCATGACACCAGATGCAGATGTCACAGAGTTGATTAAACTGGCACGATTAACCAAGGCTGAGATATTGCTAAGTAAGGAAAGTGGAGAGTCTGGTTTTTTTGAAACAAAAGTCCAAGCTTCCCATGAGTTGAATATTCCTTTGTGGGTAGTACAAAGACCTTCATTGCCCTTTGATCAGATAGTGGATGATCCCAAGGATTTTTTACAGCTGTTTTATCAGATAAAAAAAACAGTTTTAAAACAAGAAGGGCATTTACGTAGTGGTTTTACGACAGGTACCTGTGTAACTGCTGCCGCTAAAGCTTGTTTTCTGGCATTGGTAGGAGGTATATTTCCCGATGAGGTGGAGGTGGAGTTGCTGGCAGGAGTGAAGGCAGGGTTTACTGTATTTCCCCAATTTATAAAGGAGGATAGTGCTTCTTGTATAGTGATAAAAGATGCCGGTGATGATCCGGATGTTACTCATGGAAAAGAAATTGGCTGTGAGTTAACTATCCTGAAGGAGTCCATCATACGATTTGAACAAGGAGAGGGCGTTGGAGTGGTTACTTTGCCAGGCTTTCAGCTTGCTATAGGTGAGCCGGCCATTAACCCTGTTCCTAGGGAAATGATTACACTTATGCTCAATCACATGTCCAATGAGTATGATGTAGCCTGGGGTTTTGCAATCAAGCCTTTTGTGCCCGAAGGGAAAGAGCTGGCCAAACAGACCTTTAATCCTCGCATTGGAGTGGAGGGAGGAATTTCCATCCTTGGCACAAGCGGTAAGGTAATGCCTTTTTCCAACGATGCTTTTTTAGCCAGTATCAAACAGCAAATAAAGGTGGCTAAAGGGAATGGGTGTGCTGAATTGGTTTTAACATCGGGCAAACGAAGTGAGAACAGAGTGAAGAGTCACTTTACTCACCTGCCTGCTGTGGCCTTTATTCATTTTGGTAACCTGGTAGGAGATACATTGAAGTTAGCCGTTGCAGAAGGATTCAAAATACTGAATCTGGCCATCATGTTTGGTAAAGGGGTAAAATTAGCCGAAGGACATATGGATACACACAGTAAAAATGTGACTTTTAATCCCGAATTTTTGGCTCTTCTGGCAAAGAAAAGTGCTTGCTCTGCTTCTCAGGTGGAACAAATTAAAAGGCTTAAGCTAGCGAATGCAATAACAGATATTATTCCGTTTTCGGAAGAGGAAGGGTTTTATCCCCTGGTTGCCCGAACCTGCCAGCAACAGTGCTTGTCGTCTGTGCAAAATAGCTGTCATTTGAAATTGTTTTTGCAAGTTGGTGAAACTGCAGAAATAGTGGTTTAAAATAAGCTGTCTGAAAAATTAGCATTAGCCGACAATAAGGTTTTATTATTGTTGTGTTATAATGTTTATATTTTTTTTCATAAAAAACACAATATAAATTATTGAATACAATCTATAAACTCGCATACTTAATGAAAACCTATTTAATCACCATTTTCTTCACTTTGTTATCATCCTATATTATTGCTCAAATAGATTACCAGGAAGGATATTTTATAGATAACAACAACAAAAAAACGGCTTGTTATATAAAAGATTTAGGGTGGAAAAATAATCCCCTTAAATTCTTCTACAAAACAAATCTGAATGATGACTATCAGGAAGCTACAATCAATGAGGTTAAAGAATTTGGAATTATTGGTGCCGATATATATGAACGACACCTGATAGAATACGATACATCACCACAAACCATTGATGCTTACAGCACTAAACGAATGCCTGTATTTAAGAAGGATACAGTGTTTTTAAAACAAATTGTATCAGGACATGCTAATTTGTATGAATTTAATTTGACTCAACTAAGGTTATACTTCTATCGTGTAGAAGGCGATAGAGTTTCGCAATTAATATTTAAAACTTACTTGAATGACAAAAAACAAATTATAACAAATCAATCCTATAAAGGACAACTGAAATTAGATTTAGTTTGTGATGATATAACCTATAAATATATAGATGGAGTTGGCTATTATTTAAGGGATTTAGTAAAGCTGTTTAATAGATACAATGAATGTAAGAATCCTGATTTTGTAAAGGATGAATTGAAAGAAAAAACACCAAAAATTAACATAACCGTAAAAGCTGGCTTAGCCTTACAAAGTGCAACTCACAAGTATGATTATGGTTCTATAACAAAAACAGAAATACCTGCTAAAGTTGCACCTAACTTTAGTGTTGAATTTGAATATGTTTTGCCCATTAAAAAAAATAAATGGTCATTATTTCTTAGTCCAACACTCTTGATGTGTCATCTCGAAAAATTTGAATCTATCAATAGCTGGACTGAATATTATTATACTATTGATTATACATCTATTGACCTGGAACTGGGGTTTAAGCATTATTTCTTTTTAAACTTAGATTCTAAGTTATACCTGCAGGCTGCAATAGTTAAAGGATTCCCAATAAATTCTGAGTTTTTAATAGAAGAAGAGGGGGCCACAGTAGGTCGTAGCTATGAAATAGGTAATAGATTAAATATGAATTTTGGCACAGGATACCACTTTAAGAATAAGTATAGCCTGGGTATTAAATATGCAATACCCCGTGAGTTAATTAATGGTGCCACAACCAGAAGCTTACTTTTAAAATCGTGGTCTATTCTATTAGGATATACTTTTTAATAAGGCTTAGTAGTATACAAAGTTACAACATAAAAATTGTACCTGATAATTAAAAAAAAGCCGTAATCATCTATTAATAATACCGATTTGTTAATGACCAGAGCGTTAGTTTTGCTTTGCATTTAACGCTGTCACTAATCGATCGGTATTATCCCATGCGCTCATTTCATATTTAAAATGGTATATGCTGCTTGCGGCCTTTATTCATTTTAGCAACTGCATATGAATACACAGAGTAAAAATATGACTTTTGATCCTGAATATATTTGACTCTCAAGGCACAGTATAGGGAGAGGTTCAGTTTATAAGCCGGAACAAATTATTATGCTGTTAAGAACTATCAGTTATATTACCAACTTCCACCTGCACCACCGCCACCAAAACTACCACCGCCAAATCCACCAAATCCGCCTGAACCGGATGAGAATCCACCAAATCCACCACTGTTACGGGAGGATGAACCTAAGCCAGACATTAATATCCAAAAAGGTAAAGCACTATTTTTAGCGCCTCGGCTGCTGTAGGAAGCATTGTTTTTTGAAGAAGCCTTAGAGAAAATGACGACGAAAACCACCATTAAAAGTACTATTATCACTAGGCTTCCATTGCCTGATGAACTTCTTTTTAAGTATTCATCGGCTGTATATTCATTTCTGGTTAGCTCTTTTAAAACGTTTACGCCTTTTGATATGCCCCCAAAATAGTCTCCATTTTTAAACAAAGGAATCATCTCCGCATCAACAATGCGATTAGCTACAGCATCGGGTACTGCTCCTTCTAAACCATAACCGGTAGCAATAAATGCATGGCCTTTTTCGTTTCCTAGCTTAGGTTTTATTAAAACAAGAATGCCATTGTTTTTTCCTGCCTGACCAATCTTCCATTCCAATGCTAATTTAACAGCATAATCATCAACCGATGTGCCGTCTAAAGATGGCACAATAGCTATGGCAATTTGCGTTGAAGTCTGGTCATTAAACTGCGTCAAATCATTTTCCAATTGGCGGGCTTGGGAGGTCGATAAAACACCCGTAAAATCATTGACCAACCTTGGAGGATTGGGCTTTTCGGGTAATTGTTGTGCATACGTGTTTATTGAATACACAACGAATAAAAAAATCAAAATATACTTCATCTTGAATACGTTTTAGTTTAGGAGCTTACTATTTTCCAAATGAAATATCATCCGACAATTCATTATTATCATTTGATTGATAAGGGAAAAAATTACTGAGTTGTTCACCACAAGAAAGTATCCCGGTGATGATTCCTTTTGCAAAATTCCCTTCAGAAAAATCAGCCGACATTTGCTCTTTTATTTTATCCCAATAATCAGCTCCTACTTTGGCATTGATGCCAGCATCACCAAGTATGGCAAATTTTTTATCTCCAGAGGCCATATAAAAAAGCACACCGTTTCGTAATTCAGTTTTATGCATTTTTAATTCTGCAAACCAATATGTGGCTCTGTCTAAAACATCGCCTGGGCATTTTGTTTCGAGATGAACTCGTATTTCGCCTGAAGTATTAAGTTCGGCAGTTTTAATGGCCTCAACAATTTGTTGTTGCTCCTTTTCTGTAAAAAACTTTTTTGCCATCATTTTTACAATCATCTGGTTTATTAAAATTCAACTTCAGGTGCCTTTTGTGCATCTGCATCAGCCTGGAAGAAAGGTTTTTTATCAAAGCCAAACCATCCGGCATAAATTACCGTAGGGAAACTTCTAATTTTAGTGTTATATACCCGTACTGCCTCATTAAACTTCATCCGTTCTACCGTAATGCGATTCTCTGTACCTTCAAGCTGAGCCTGTAAGTCCATAAAATTTTGATTGGCTTTGAGGTCAGGATAGGCTTCCATAACTACCATTAGTTTCGATAATGCTGAAGATAAACCTCCTTGGGCATTTTGAAATTGAGCCAATGATTGCTCGGTTAAATTTTCTGCATTGATATTCACACTGGTGGCCTTCGAACGGGCTTCAATAACAGCCTCGAGAGTTCCTTTTTCGTGCGAAGCATACCCTTTTACCGTATTCACCAAATTAGGAATTAGGTCGGCTCTGCGTTGATATACATTCTCAACCTGAGCCCATTGAGCATCAACACTCTCTGATAAGCCAACCATTTTGTTATAACCACAGCTGGTAAAGAAAGGTAATAATAACAAGGCTAACCATTTGAAATTTATCTTTTTCATTTTTTTTCATTTAAGTTTTACTTAGGCAATTTAGGTAAATATCGTTCATGTTAGTTAAGTAAATAGTAAATTTAATCCTGATATGGGAAAAGTACAAGTGTTCGCCAATCAAAATGAAGAGAAAGAGATTTTGCCATTCCCATTATCTATCGTGATTATCTTATTTTATTATTGTCTGGTGATCTTTTATCAGAAAAAGAGCGGATTGTTGTTGTTTGGATACAATGAGGATAAAAGCTTCTTGTTCTAGTGTGTTCAGAAAAAAAGCGGCCTAATGATTCATCAGGCCGCTCAAATTTATTTTAAAGATAAATAGCCATAGCTATGATCTTTGTTTGTTTTTCTTGTATTATAATAAACTATCCTCGTAAGCTTTTTTTCGTTTGGCCATATCGGAATATAGATCTTCCATTATATTGGCCATCCCGATGCCTTTCTCCAGTTCTCTTCCCTTGGCTAAGGCATCCTGTGCCTGAGTGTAATGAGCCATTAAGAAATGTGCTAAGGCGATATCGTAGTAGGCTGCAGCCGCAACATTACTGTTCACCCGTGCCTTTCTATTATCTGCTTCAAAGTGTTCAATCTCGTTTTGATACGTTTGTATCGCCTTGTTCAACCCTTCTTCATATTGATCTAAGGCTGCAGTATTCGATAATGAATCCTTCAGAGCCCCTCCACATAAGTCATTGGCTGTTTTAATGGCATCGTAGGCTGCGTTGAATTCATCATAGTCGAACTTCTTTGGTTTAATTTTAAAGGCATATGAATTGATTGATTTTATGGGGAAACCATATTTATTATTCAGGATATGATTAATGGCATTATACTGTGATTTACTCAGTTTACTTTTCTCCTCGGTAATGGCTGATTTGTAGTTAGAGTAAGCTGACTTCACATTAGTTGATTTTTTGCCGCTGAATTTTTGAGTGCCTTGAAATACACCTTCATCAATCACTTCGTTGTTTTTGTCTTTTAAGGCATATTTGTAACGAAATTTAATCGTGTTTAAATAGGTGAAGTAAGTTGTTCTTGTTTCAGAGCCATCTTTGTTTTTTTTCACTTCCGTATTAGAAACCCTATTTGATTCACCTAACTGTAAAGGAAATGCCTCTACATATAATATTAAATCGGCTTCTTGGTCAGCATCTACTTTTTCATATCCATGCAGCTTACATTTTGTTCGAATGTCATCTTCTACATAGGCATTAGGTTCTTCTGTCATGTGCCGGGCATCTACTTTAAAGGTTTTAAATTCTTTTGAAAGAGGTTCGGATGGATATTGTACATATTGCATAGAACCGATACTCTCTTTGTCTGTTTTTTGAGCATGTAAAAAAAATGCTGGCATTAATGCCAACATTGCAATTAAAGTTTTCTTCATGAGAAAAATTGTTAATTATTAAGTTAAAATGTAGTTTTTGTAAAACTATAAATTAATTTGTAACATTACTAATATTCAACAACAGGTAGTTTAAGATAGTAGTCTATGTGGTTGTATCTATCATATACATAATATGTTACAAAAATAATATAAGTGTAAGAGTTGTAAATGATAATCAAAGTAGGTTAAAATGTTCAATGTGTAGCTAGAGTACAATTCGATTGATCAGCTAATGTGGTTTATCTAATATAGGATGACAAAAACTATTCTCACCAATTGTTAAAGAGGTAATTGTTTTCTGAATTACAGGGTGTTATGAATGATGTATGTTAGGGGAGATAATGTATATGACAGAGGGAAGTATAAAACCAAATTGAATAATGAAACATCACATGGAAATCATTTGTGGTAAATAAGGTAAGTGTTAATTAAGACCTGTTTGTTTCAGGATTTTGAAATAAAATATTACTAAAGCATAAATCGTTAAGGCATTATAGTTCGACCTTAACTCAAGATTAATATTTGAGGTATTAAATTTTCCGCTTTGGGGTGAGCTAAGAAAAAAGGGATTCTTATCCGTTTTCTGTCATAAGATGAATAAAATCATCGAACAGAAGAGTAAATAATTTAGCTATTGAATAGTTTGTCATCAATCCGGTAAACACAAAACCCATAAGGAAATTGGCGTGCAATTCCACTTATGGGTTTTAAAGTAGCCCCAACAAGACTCGAACTTGTATCTAGTGTTTAGGAAACACTTGTTCTATCCCTTGAACTATGGGGCCGTGCTTAAATGTGGGTGCAAATATAAATATTTTACCCGAAAGTAAAAGGACTATATGATCTTCAGGGTATATTTTTGCTATGAACGGAGTAATCCTGTTTGATGAGCCAATTTAATTTTATTACATAGAGCATAATACAGTTTGTATAATGAAATGAGCCTTATCTGCGTTTCATTTGAAATACTCAATCATTATTGCGTTGGCATTATTCCAATTTTTAATAAGGCTTATTTCAATTTCCAAATGGTATAATCTATTTCCAGATGTTGCCTTCCTCAACAAAACACTAGCGAACACTTCTTTTTACATTTCTTTTAATCTTTTGGCTACCTCAAGTATAACATCATCGGGCACAGAAAGATTAAGTCTTAGGTATCGGGAGTTTGTTTTTTGATGATAGTAATAGCCAACAGGTACGGTGGCCAATTCTTTCTTTTTTATAAGCATCGAGGCAAAGTTGATATCAGTCTCTTCGCTTTTTTCAGATCGGCTAATAAGTTGAAAATAGGATGCCTTACTGGGTATAGCTTTTATGTGGCTATCTTCCAAAGCATGTATAAATAAGTCTCTTTTATGTTGGTAAATAGGTGCCAGCAAATTATAGTCGGGCTGTGTTGACATATATTTAGCCAGGGTTTTTTGATAAGGAACAGTAATACCTTCTCCCATAATGGACATTACTTTTCTGATTTCTTTCATCAACTTCTGAGTGGATAGGCAATATCCTACATGCCAGTTTCTGATATTAAAAGTTTCATCGAAGGAAGAAATAATGATACTTCGTTCCCTTAGTTTGGGATAAAGTGCCATGCTTTGGTGCATTTCCTTATCAAATACCGTATGTTCAAACGATTCATCACTTAAAATAAGTATGTTGGTACCACTTATGATTTTTTGTAATCGGAGCATATCCAGTTCCGAGAGGCTAGTGCCTGTTGGGAAATGTGGATTATTAATAATGATCATCCGTGTTTTAGGGTTAATCAATTTTTGAACATCCTCCCAATTCATTAGGAACTCAGGTGCTTTTAGTTCAATATATACCACTCTGGCTCCTGTTATATTAATGGCAGCCTCATAGCTTTTATGGGCAGGCTCAATAATAATCACTTCGTCGCCTTCCTTTAATAAAGCCATCATGGTAGCAAATAAAGCCTGCTTAATACCTGAAGTAACAGATATTTCATGTTCAGGATTGTAACTATGGTCGTAATATTTTGCTACTTTAGCAGAAATAGCTTCCCTTAATTCGTATAAGCCAAATTTAGGAGAAGGCATATTTGCATAAGGCACCATATTTGTTTGTAATAGTTGTTCTAATTCATTGTTGCATTCCAGAGCAGAGAAATTTTCAGCCATATTTATGATCCCCGTCTCCTTGGCATAGGCAACAATATCACTAGGGGAAGATAAATGCTCAATATTTTGTGTTATCATAATAGTTAAATGATTGGTTAGCTTAAGTTTGGTCTTTTTGATTTTATTAAGACAATTTACGAAAGTTTTTTTGATATGATAGGGCGTTTTAGAGGGATTTAATCTTTTTTAAAATATCAAAAACCCTAAGGTCAGCTTATTTGTACAACTCTTTTAATACAGCGAATGATTTGATATTCGAAAATTCTGAAAGGTGTAGATGATAGTATTCCAGCATTTTTTCAACAAACTCGGTTCGTTGTGATCCAGAAAGATGAATATCAGATAGATTTTCTATTTTCGTTTCTCTTAGTTTCAATAATAATTCTGTTTGCCAAACATTCAAATAATGCTGATGTGCGGGTTCTGTGGATTGAAACATTCCGCTTTTTAAATCAAAATATTTGGGTTGTACAGTAGCTTCCAGATGAGGATAGAAGCCAAGGGGTTGAGTTAATTTGTATAGTAAAAACAAATGAAAATTTTGAACCCCATTCATAGGGCTATCAAATAACAAAATGCTATGATATAAAAAATCGAACAGGTTACTCTCTTGCTTATCTTCGTGTTGTAAGGCTTTACTCAATACTTCAGCAATAAAAAAAGACAGATTCCTTCGCATTGCTTCAAAAGGTATTTGCGAGAAGGGGATATGGACCCTGAAATCTTTGATGCGATGAATGGTTTTCTTTTCGCTATGATATACTTCTAAATCCAAAAGAGTAAGTGCTTGAAGAAAGATGGTCTTGCCCTTGTTTTTTCTACTTCTTACCTGATTGACCATATACGACTGTAAACCGAATTTCTCAGTATAAATATGAGAAATAATACTGCTCTCGGCATATTTGGTATAGCTTAAAACAATTCCTCGGGTTGATTCTATCATGAAAAAAATCGTATTTAAAGTATCAAAGATATGAGTTTACTTAGTTATTTTGGGTAATTATTGTGAATATTGGTATCGTTAGACTATTAATTACTGATTTACATGATTTTTGTCTTTTTGTAAACCACTTAGTATTATTATCTATGCACCAAATTTACTATTAAAAAGTATTTTAATTTATGAAGGAAGTAGAAAAGAAGAGTTTTTCTGCAGCATTTTGGACAGCCAATTTTGCTGAGTTATTGGAAAGAGCAGCCTACTATGGGGTATTTATAGTTATTACTTTATATCTATCCAGAATTTTATCTTTTTCCGATATTGAAGCGGCATCCATTGCTGGGGTGTTTTCTGGCTTATTGTATTTTTTGCCCACATTTGCAGGTGCTTATGCAGATAAAATAGGATTTAAAAAATCGCTTCTTATTGCTTTTACCTTTTTATCTTTAGGATATCTGGGCCTAGGTCTGTTGCCTACTTTAATTGAAGCGGCTGGCTTAGCGCAATATAATGAAATATCACTATTCACTGGTTTAGAAGAAAGTGCTTATCGTTATGCGGTTATTCCAGTAATGGCGCTTATTATTATCGGGGGTAGTTTTATAAAGTCGGTGATCACAGGAACAGTCTCCCTGGAGACAAGCGAAGCTAACCGAGCAACAGGATTTTCTATTTTTTACACTATCGTAAATATTGGTGCATTTTCCGGAAAAACCATTGTTAAACCCTTGCGCGATGCCATGGGTAATAGTGGTTTAATTACCATTAGTTTCTTTTCCGCAGGGATGACCTTCTTAGCTCTTATTGCGGTCTATTTTTTCTTTAAGCCTTCGGCAACTCAACGCGAAGGAAAGAGCTTTAGCGAGATATGGCAGGCTTTTATTAAGGTGTTGGGAAATGCGCGCCTTATCGTGTTAATTGTTATTATTACCGGCTTTTGGATGGTGCAGCATCAGTTGTATGCAACTATGCCAAAATACGTGTTACGTATGGCAGGCGAGGGAGCAGCCATTAGTTGGTATGCCAATGTAAATCCATTAGTGGTTTTTAGTACAGTAGCTTTTATAACAGCTATGATGAGAAGAAGAACGGCTTTGTTTTCTATGACTGTAGGTATGTTTATTATGCCTGTGTCGGCTTTTTGTATGGCTGCGGGGAATCTATTGCCGGGAGAAAGCATTTTAGGATTGCATCCGGTAGCTTTTATGATGATTGTTGGTATTGCTTTTCAGGGTTTGGCCGAATCGTTTATATCGCCACGTTTCCTTGAGTATTTTTCTTTTCAGGCCCCTAAAGGTGAAGAAGGATTGTACTTGGGATTTAGTCATTTACATTCCTTTTTGTCAAGTATATTTGGCTTTTTAATGTCGGGCGTTTTGTTAGACAAGTATTGCCCTGATCCGATTAAGTTTGGGGGAAGAACACCAGAATGGGAAGTAGCCAGCGCACATGCACATTATATATGGTATTACTTTGGAGCGATAGCTTTTGTGTCGGCAATAGCTTTAATTATATATGGCAAAGTAACAAAACCAAAAGTAGTGAAATAATAAAATAAGCACCACTCACACAATTTTGTGTTTATTGTAAAGCCAGAATGCATCCCACTGTATTCTGGCTTTTTTAGTAATGCTTTTTAGAAGTAGTAGACTTTAAAGACTACTTGAATATTTTATTTAATTGTCCTCGGCAAACCATTCGGCAAAGGAATTAGCCGTTTCGTTTAACCTTAAACTATGTAATTGCACCTCTTTAGGTAGGCGAGAGGCAATCTTTTCGGCCATTTCAATAATCATATTTTCGCAGGTGGGTTGGTAGTCGGTTAATACAACCCTTTCTCCTATCTGCGGTAGTTTTAAAAAATCTTGGTAGGCAGATGCTTTATTGATCACTACACTATGATCTAATTTATTTACTATTTCCTGGTTAACAATTTCCTTTAACTGGCCAAAATCCATGACCATGCCACATTTAGGACTTTGGGGATTATTGTTTGGAGAACCTATTACTGTTACCCTTAAAATATAAGAGTGTCCGTGAAAATGCTTGCATAAACCATCGTAGTTCCATAGAGCATGAGCCATCTCGAAACGGAACTCTTTGGTTAATCGTATTTTTGACATATGTATAGATAAGCGTTAAGAGATAATAAGACAAGCGACTTTATCAAAAGAAACTAAAGCTATTATCAAATTTTCATAAGCTGATGAATGCTTAGGCCAATGGAATGATACCTGTATAAAATGTATTTTCTGAAGGTAATATTTCGATATATAGATTAGTATTTAATCCCAATACATCAATTTATTTAAAACAGAAGGATTTGTAATCCACTAGCGTAGAATCACCATTAAAGTTTAACGGTACATTTGCTTACACACTCTACAATATTTTGTAAGCTATTGTGTTTTAGTGAATAAAAGGTATTCTTCCCTTCGCGCTGAGATACTAAAACACCTTTATCTTTTAAAATTCCAAGGTGATGCGAAGTGGTTGATTGCTCTATATCTAATAATTGGTGTATCTCCGTAACGGTTAGTTTTTTACCTTCCTCCAGATGACTCAAGATAGCTATTCTCATTGGATGGGCTATTGCTTTGAGCATGCTGGCAGCACGTTCCAATTGTGCCGCATCTAAATCTTTTATTTTCATCTCTTTAATAAACTCTTTCATAATTCTACCAATTAGTATTGGCAATATGTTTTAACAAATACAAATATATAAATATGTTCTGAGATAATAAAAACATATTTACAATATTTACATATTTCGATAAGATAGATATGTGAAGTGCAGCAGTGTCTTTTGTAAGAAAAAGATCCAGATCAATAGTGTTTCCTAAAGTTCCCTGCCGGCAGAAGACTGTTTTTGTGCAGAAATTAAATTTTCTGCCAGCAGGATGTTGAGGGCTTGTCTGCTTTTTTTACAGACACTAACCGTTGCTGTTCACATTGTTTACTAATATTTACACATGATCAATGTTTGTGTAATTTGAAATTTCTTGGTTGGTTGTGCATAAATCCTTAATCTGCAGATCATGAACGTTATAATTTCCTGTTATGCGAGCAAAGGTTTTTAGTTCTTCGGTAGATACCGATAAGAAGTTGCTTATTCTTTGAGCAGACTTGTCAATATTCAATCTTTTTCTTAATTCAGGATCTTGGGTGGCTATGCCAACCGGACAGTGGCCTGTATTACAGATGCGGTATTGCTGGCATCCACCAGCAATCAATGCAGCTGTGGCTATTGCAATGGCATCGGCTCCCATGGCCAGTGCTTTTGCAAAGTCTGCAGAAACCCTTAGTCCGCCGGTTATCACCAATGAAATATGTTTTATCTCGTGATCATTCAGGTATTTTTTGGCACGGTATAAGGCATAGATGGTGGGTATTGAGGTATGGTCTTTAATGTATTTAGGGGCAGAACCGGTGGCACCGCCTCTTCCGTCAATGGTGATAAAATCGGGTTCGGCATATACTGCTATCTCCATGTCTGTTTCAATATTACCTGCGGCTAATTTAATGCCAATAGGCTTTCCTTCAGATTTCTGCCTAAGCCAGCTCACCTTTTTCTTTAAGTCATCTTTTGTTTTTATATCTGAATAGTTAGCAGGACTCAGGATGCTTTTATTTTTTATTTTACCTCTGATTGTAGCGATCTCTTCAGTAACTTTCTCTGCAGGTAAATGACCCCCCATGCCTGGCTTAACACTTTGCCCTATTTTAATTTCAATGGCGTCTACTTTTTTTAAATTTTCATCCGTCACACTATATTCATTGGGTACATATTCAAAAATGTACTTGTAAGCGTTATCAAATTCTTCAGGTAAAATTCCTCCTTCGCCTGAACATATCAGTGTTTGAGCTGCTGCACTTCCTTTGGCCAATGCTATCTTCATTTCTTTTGACAAGGCGCCAAATGACATATGGCTGATGTAAATAGGGGTTTCAATCACTAAGGGATGTTTGGCATGGGGACCAATGATGGTTTGGGTTTTAACAGCCGTATCGTGGCGGAGGGGGATTTTGCTTAATTGAGCACCTTTAATTAAAATATCGTCCCATGATATAATGGGTTGGGTAGTTTTCATTGGCTCAGAGGCAGATGTACCGCTTTCTGCTATCCGATGAATTTCACTAAAATAATGTTCGTTTTTATCCGCTGATTTTTTCCATTTAGCCAGGTACTCTGTTTCTTCGTTGATAGGCAGGTCTGCACTGGTATTTGAATCAGACGCATCTTCGGTTTGTTTCTCAAAAAAGGATTTGTCAACGCCACATACTGGGCATATCCAATCTGCGGGTAAATCTTCCCAGCGTACTTCTTCGTTTTCCTCAATGTACTCGTGTCCGCATGCTAAACATTTATAGGTAGCCATTGTTCTTGTATTTATGGGTTTATGTTAAATTATTTCATCCTATCGTACATGCATCCTATGGGTGCTGTATTTAATGGAAATGCTGTATTTGCTTACTAAAGTTAGTCAAAGCATTTTAACCCGGAAAATTTATTAAATTTGGCATTGGAAAAATTTAAGGGAATCATATTTCCGAAAATATATAAAAGCTACATGTCAATATCAAAATCAATTAAAAGTCCTATAAAATCAGAGATGGGGCGTTTTGAACCTTTTTTTAAGGAACAATTAAAATCAAAAATTCCGCTTCTTGAAATCATTACCAATTATATTCTACGCAGAAAAGGTAAGCAGATGCGTCCTATGTTGGTTTTTTTGTCGGCAAAACTTACCGGAACCATTTCTGAATCGTCGTTTGTAGCGGCTACCCTTATTGAGTTATTGCATACGGCCACACTTATTCATGATGATGTGGTAGATGAAACCTATCAGCGTAGGGGTTTTTTCTCTATAAATGCCCTGTGGAAATCTAAAATCGCAATATTGGTAGGCGATTATTTTTTATCGAGAGGTCTTTCTATTGCTTTGGATAATGACCAGGTTGATGTGCTTAAGATAGTTTCGGAAGCTGTAAAGGAGATGAGTGAAGGAGAGTTGCTTCAAATAGAAAAAAGCAGAAAGCTGGATATTACCGAAGAGGTATACTATGAAATTATCACTAAAAAAACAGCGACCTTAATTGCAGCTTGTACAGCGGCAGGAGCCTTATCGGTGAATGCGTCTGTTGAAAAAATAGCCTTACTCAAAGAGTTTGGTACTTACCTCGGCATTGCTTTTCAGATAAGAGATGACCTTTTCGATTATGAAAAAAGTGACTTGATTGGAAAGCCTACAGGGAATGATATACGTGAAAAAAAGATGACACTTCCTCTTATTCATGTGTTAAATACATGTTCGGGTAAAGATAAAAAGAAGCTTCTTACTACTGTAAGACGCTATAATAAAAATGATAAAAAAGTGGCTGAGGTGATTAATTTTGTTCGCTGTAACGGAGGAATAGAATATACCTATGACAAAATGATTGAATACCGAAATAAAGCACTGCAGGTATTAACACAATTTGACGAGTCGGAAGCTAAAACAGCCTTAAGAGATTTAGTTTACTATACTACAGAGAGAAAAAAATAGACTGATTAATAAGCGATTGATGTCATGCTGTGAGCATGATGCTTTTGTGCTAATACTTGATATTTAATTTACTATGTCGGATACTAAGAAATTATTTTTACTGGATGCTTACGCATTAATTTACCGTGCTTATTACGCATTTATCCGTGCGCCAAGAGTTAATTCTAAGAAGTTAAATACCTCAGCTATATATGGTTTTTCTAATTCATTGTTAGAAGTACTTCAAAAAGAAAAGCCAAGTCATTTAGCTGTTGCTTTTGATCCGGCAGGGCCTACTTTCCGACATGAAATGTATAAGCCCTATAAAGCTCAGCGTGAAGCAACTCCGGAGGATATTAAGCTGGCAGTTCCTTACATTAAACAATTATTGGATGCCTTAAATATTCCTGTGTTGGAGGTGATGGGGTATGAAGCTGATGATGTAGTGGGTACCATTGCTCTTAAGGCAGAAAAAGCAGGATTTGAGGTGTATATGATGACCCCTGACAAGGATTATGCGCAGTTGGTTTCTGAGCATGTTAAAATGTATAAACCCCGCAGTAAAGGAGGGGGTATGGATATTATGGGCATACCCGAGGTACAGGAAAAGTTTGGAATTGAAGAACCCAAGCAGGTGATTGATATATTAGCTTTAATGGGTGATTCTTCTGATAATATTCCGGGTTGTCCCGGAATTGGAGAAAAAGGAGCCAAGGATATTATTGCTAATTATAAAAGTATTGAGGGGATTTATGAACGAATAGATGAGTTTAAAGGAAAGCGTAAAGAGAACCTTGTTAACTTCAAGGAACAGATAGAATTATCCTATACGCTGGCCACCATAAATAAAGAAGTGCCTATTGAATTCGATGAGGAAGCAATCAAGGTATCAGAGCCTGATACGGATAAATTATTTCCTTTGTTGGAAGAGTTAGAGTTTAAAAGCATGATGCCCCGCTTTGGTGCTACTGAAGCGCCATCGCCTTCTGTTGCCACACAGGGCGATTTATTTGGTCAGCCACAGGTGGAGCAGGTCCCTGGTATTTCTTCAACGTTAAAAACCATTGATGATATTGATCATACCTATTATTTGGTGGATAATGAACAAGCATATGCTTCTTTAGCTGCTGAATTAAGTGTGCAAAAAGAGTATTGTTTTGATACCGAAACCACCAGTTTAAACGCTGTGAATGCAGAGTTGGTAGGAATTTCATTTTCATGGAAAGCTCATGAATCGTATTATGTGCCTTTTCCTGAGAATAGGGAGGAAGCGCAAATACTAGCAAACCGTTTTAAGTTGGTTTTAGAAGATGAAAATATTCTTAAAATAGGACAGAACTTAAAGTATGATGTACTGGTTCTTAAAAAATATGGTATTGAAGTTAAAGGAAATATTTTTGATACTATGGTGGCTCATCATTTGGCCATGCCGGGTTTAAAGAGTAGCATGGACTTTATGGCAGAAACTTATTTGGGCTATTCGCCGGTAAAACTGGAATCCTTAATTGGTAAAAAAGGGAAAGGTCAATTGTCTTTCCGTCAGGTAGAGATACAAAAAGCCAAGGAATATGCCGCTGAAGACGCGGATATCACGCTACAGTTAAAGTTATTTCTGGAACCTAAACTTAAAGAAGAAGGTTTAGAAACGCTTTTTTATCATACAGAGATGCCTCTTTTGTTGGTTTTAGCTGAGATGGAATTCACTGGAGTTAAACTCGATGTAGCTGAGCTAAACAAATTCGCATTAACCCTTAGAGAGCGGATTGTCCAAATAGAAAAGGAAATTATGGAAATGGCAGGGATGGAATTCAATATTTCCAGCCCTAAGCAAGTAGGAGAGGTGTTGTTTGAACATATGAAGATTGATGACAAGGCCAAAAAAACTAAATCAGGACAATATAGTACCAGTGAAGAGACATTGAGTAAGCTAAAAAATAAACATGAAATAATTAACAAGATACTTGAGCAGAGAGGATTAAAAAAGTTACTTAATACATATGTTGAAGCATTGCCCGCTTTGGTAAATACCAGCACTGATAAGGTTCATACTACTTATAATCAGGCTATGGTAGTAACAGGCCGTTTAAGTAGTACCAATCCTAATTTACAAAATATTCCCATTAGAGATGAAGATGGCAGAGAGATTCGTAAAGCCTTTATTGCAAGTGATAAAGATCATCTGTTTTTGTCGGCTGACTACTCTCAGGTAGAATTACGTTTAATGGCTCATCTAAGTCAGGATACGAATATGCTAGAGGCTTTTAATAAGGGGGAGGATATCCATGCTGCTACAGCAGCTAAAATATACAAAGTTCCTCTGGAGGAGGTAAGTAGTGATATGCGAAGAAAGGCCAAAACTGCTAATTTTGGTATTATTTACGGTATCTCAGCCTTTGGATTGTCGGAACGACTGAATATATCCAGAAGTGAGGCGAAGGAGTTAATTGACGGGTATTTCGAAAATTTTCCTCAGGTAAAAGAATATATGGACAAAAGTATTGCAGTTGCCCGTGAAAAAGGCTTTGTGGAAACTGTATTTGGTAGAAAAAGAAACCTACCGGATATCAATTCACGTAATGGCGTGGTGAGAGGTATGGCAGAGCGAAATGCCATTAATGCTCCCATTCAGGGAACCGCTGCAGATATCATTAAAATGGCTATGGTCAATATTCAGGCCGAAATGGCTAAGCATAAGATGCAATCAAAAATGATTCTTCAGGTACATGATGAATTGAACTTTGATGTAGCAAGCAACGAGCTGGAGGAGGTGAAAAAGATAGTAAAAGCAGGAATGGAAAATGCCTGTAAACTTTCTGTTCCTCTATCTGTCGATATGGGTATTGGTGCCAACTGGCACGAAGCACACTAATAGATATTTGCTTATGACTAATGGCGTAGAAGTGTTAGTCATAAGCAATCAATGTTTGTATTTAAGTACGCTCATGCTCTGGGTTTAAAATAACTATCACCTCAATTTTTATTCCTATGGTTGCTTGTTGGCAAGGGGAATAATCTTTCCAAAGCAACCTATTTAATATAAATGACTAGATTTATATAGTATTGGTATTCAGTATTTGTGATATAGTAACCGTACCTTATTGTTTAAATATCTTGGTTATTAATTTAATAAGTTGGTTTTTATTTATGGGTTTGGATATAAAATAATCGCACCCATGTTTAAAGCCCATCTTTTTATCCGCCTCAATGGAATAGGCCGTTTGTATGATAATGGGTAGGTTAGGGTATGTTTCTTTTATTTTTTCTGTAGCCTCATAGCCGTTTACCAATGGCATTTTTATATCCATCAAAACTAATTGGATAGTATTATCGCTCATGCAAATATCAATGGCCTGTCGGCCATTTTTTGCATGAATCAGGTTTATTTTCATTTCAGGAATTTGTTGTAAAATAGTTTCGAGGTATAAATAATTGATTTCTTCATCTTCGGCGATAAGTATTTTATAGGTGTCTTTAGCTATTTCTTCACTATGTTTAGCAACCGCATGGGTGCTATATGCCGGCTTAAAGGGCAGATGAACTGAGAAAGTAGAACCTTTTCCTTTTTCTGATTTTAAAATAATATCTCCTCCTAATAACTGTGCATTTTCCTTTGATATAGACAATCCAAGACCTAATCCTCCATGAATATAGGCGATATCCTTACTTTCCTGAGAAAAGCGTTCAAATATTTTGTTCTGGTTCGCAGTTGAGATACCGATACCGGAATCTTTAACATAAATGATCAGTTTGCTATCCTCAAGGTAATAACCTAATTCGATAAATCCCTCTTGGGTATATTTAATGGCATTGTCGAGCAGGTTACTAAGGATCTTTTGAAGTTTAGATTTATCGGTAATTAGTTGACTTTTTTGGTCACTGAGACCTTTTTTGAGATAGAAGTGGATATTCCGTTCTTTCGATTTTAAATCATACACCGAAAAGAGTTCCATGATAAAATCATTTAAACAGATAGTCTCTTCGTACAGTTTTAACTGTTTGGTTTCAAGAGTTGATATTTCAAGTATATCATCGATGATCCGAAGCAGCTGTGTACTGCTGTTTTGAATAATGGAGATATATTGACCTTTTTTTTGCTCACTTAATTGTTTATCACTTAACATGTCAGAAAAGCCCATAATGCCATTCATAGGGGTGCGTATTTCGTGCGACATGTTATGTAGAAATTCTGTTTTTAATTTATTCGCTTCTTCGGCTCTCTCTTTTGCTTCATATAGCTCCTCATTGATTTGTGTTAATTCTTCATTTAAAGCTTCATATTCGTTATTCTTGTATAGTAATCTCTGCTCTGCCAGCTTTCTGTCGGTAATATCTTTGATTACCCCTACTACCTCCCTCACATTGCCATTTTCATCTAATACAGTGTTGAGTGATAGTAATATATCAATTTCCTTATTATTCTTGTCGATGCTGGTAATCTCTATATTTTCAATAGAATGTTCCGAAAATAGTTTGGGTAACAAAGCATCCAGGATAGCATAATCTTTATCCTTAAAAATAACAGCCACTTGCTTTCCCAATACTTCTTCTTGTGTATAATGATAAATTAACTGAGCCCCCTTATTCCAAAATTCAATATACCCATCTGCGTCGGTTGTTATGATGGCATCATTTGTATTGTTAAGGATAATAGTGCTTTTATTGAGTTCTCTTTCAGCCTTTTTACTATCGGTAATATCAAGAAGCATCGTTAAATACATCTCTACTCTACCTTGTATATCTTTGTAAGCAGAAACAGAAGCGTCTATCCATAATAAGTTACCGTTCTTATGTTTCATCCTTTTTTCTAAACGATAATTATCCATCTTCCCTTCTTCTATTTGCTTAATAAGCTGTTTCTCATTTTCCAGATCTTCAGGATAGGTAAGGTCGATAACATTCATCATTAAACATTCTTTTTTACCATAACCTAACATTCGTATAAAATAATCATTGACTTCTATCAATTGGCCTGTAGTAAGGGCCAGTGTTACACCTACGTTAGCATGATTAAAAAGACTTTTAAATTTTGCTTCGCTTTCTTTCAGAGAATTTTCAGCCAATTTTTCTTTGGTTATATCTTTAAAAGTGCAGTAGGTTTGTTTAAATTTTCCTTCCGAAGTATAACCAATACATCCTTCTAATGAGATATAAATATTAGAACCGTCCTTTCTAATCATTTTAAACTGGGCATTATGAACGTACCCTTGTTTTTTAAAACGGGGGAAATAGGTTTTAAACTGCTCAACAGAATCAGGATGCATAAAATCACCAAACCATTTACCAATCACTTCTTCCTTCGCATATTGTATTAGCTCGATCCATTTGGGATTTACATCAATAATATATCCATCTTCGTTAAGAGAATGGTAGGCTAAGGGGGCTAATTCATATAAGGAGCGATGTTTCTCCTCACTTATTGTCAGTGATTCTTTTTCTTTTTGATATTGAATTTCTATTTCTTTCAGAGTAGTAATATCCTGATGGGCTCCTAACATCCGTATAGCTTTGCCTTCATTATTTCTGATAGCCAGCCCCCGGCAGCGTACCCAAACTATTGTGCCATTTTTGTGGGTATATCTAACTATTTGATCGTAAGGGTGAGTAGGATCGGATATGTGTTTGTTAAAGTTATCAAGTGCAGTATTTAAATCGTTTTGATTGATGATGTTTTGCCAGGTCTTGGCCAGATGAGGCATTTTTTCGGGTTGATAACCCAGAGTTGACCAGAATCGTGGATTCATCCATTCGTTCTCAGGATGCTCTAAATCCCAATACCAGAGTCCGTCAAGAGAAGCTTCTTGAATAAAATCAAAAATCCTGTCGTCCTTTTTAATTAGTTCATACAATTCTTTTTTTAAATAATGCTCCATGCCTAAAGAGTTTATTATTCAAGATACGAAAAACTACATTATTTATCCATGAATATATATGGATATTTTGTAAGGAATGCAAAATGAAATGATTTCAAATAGATAAGCTCTAGAAAATCTTCTGTGATAAGGTATTTGCTACTCTGGTTATGTACTGTTTACAAAGCGATGTTATAGTATTCAGTGCTTTCAATTTATTTAATATTAGCAATTCCTAAATGTCAATTGAAATTGCGTTTATCTAACAAGGAATTTAAACTATTGTAAAGATAGTTTTTTAGGCTTGACTAAAGGTATTACGGAAATAGCATGAACTCTGCTGTCTATAGAGGGAGTTGTTTAGCGAAAAAAGTCCTCAAGCTCATGACTTATAAGACTGGCATGTTGATAGCCCATATCGTAAGCTATCTTAAGCTTAGCTTGGTTTCTTTCTGTACGGCTAACCGGAATTTGAATATCAGGACGGATAACAAATGCTTTTCCTTGCTTCTCCAATGTTGCTAGCTCTTCAAGGCTATTGTTGTAAATTTGGTGCCTGATATTTAGTTTTTCAATCAGATGAGCGTAGTCTTTGTACTTTAATTTGCCAATGGTATTAAATTTGCCAGCTTGTTTACGATAGTCTTGTGGTTGAGTAAGAATTACAACCAGTTTCTCACACCCATCCTTTAATGCTTTTTTTACAGGTATAGAATCGCTAATGCCTCCATCAAGCAGCTGTCGCTTATGCAAATTCACCATTTTATTGGCAAAGGGTAAACTAGTAGATGCTCTCAGCGCCAAAAATGAATCGTGAATATTCGTGTTGTCTACATAATAGGGTTCTCCTGTTTGGCAATCGGTGGTGACATATACCAATTTTTGTTTAGATGAACCAAAGGTTTTATAATCAAAAGGAATGAGTTTATTGGGGATATCATCAAAAATAAAATCCATACCAAAAAGTTCCCCCTTGGTGAGCATTCGTGTAAAGCTCATATAGCGTTTATCATTGATAAAGGTATACGGCACTTTCAGGTTACGCCCAATTTGTTTCGACAGGTAATTAGTACCATTGCTGGCACCCATAGATACACCAATCACATAGGGAAATTCTATCTGTTTTTCTAAAAAATAATCGAGTACTCCCGCAGTAAATAATCCACGAAAGCCACCTCCTTCGAGTACAAGGCCCATTTTTGCATTCATAGAACAAACTTAACAATTTTACGCACATTAAGGTTTAATGAATATAATTTACGCAAAAGGCCATGTAAGAAACGTGTGTATAAATGATTAGCACCTTTGATGATTTGTACAATAAAAAGAGAAAGGCATGATTAATTAGCGTTTGGGAGTTCTTCGGTTTTGTATCTCTTCCAGATTAATGTACCCATCCTTGTTGGTATCCAAAGCCTTAAAATTTTCTTTTAAGGGTCCCTTCGCTTCTTCTTCGCTTATTTTATTGTCTCCATTTGTATCTAAACGTTCCATGGCCATTGATGGGGTATGGCTCTCCTGATTTTGCGATCTGTTTTCATTACTCGTACTTATAGCCTTACTTCTAATGCTTTTTGCATCCTTATTTTTGTTGAATTGTTGCGATGAATCGGGCTCAATAAGCAAAACGCTACTTCCATCAATGTGTATGTTTAAAAAATCTTCAGCGATAATCACCTTCCCTTTGAACCCTAATGAGGCATATTTTTCCTTTGTAGCTTCCAGATCTTCGGTTTGTGGTCCTAAATGAGTTAGTACTAATGTTTTAGTCTGGCATGCAATGGCCATTTTTGCAATCTCCTCAAGCGAGGCATGAGCCTTGTTAGCACCTTTTTTGTGATTGTTCTGTATGGAAGTTTGTTTACCATTGTTTGTAGCTACTATTTTGCCATCAATGACCATGATATCAGCGTCTTTACCAATCAGAGCTAAATCCTCGGTATAACTTAAGTCTCCTGTTATTACTATCGATTTTCCATCTACATCAAATCGGTAAGCAAGTGTTTTTATGGAGTGAGGTACCTCAAGAGTTGATATCTCAACGCCTTTATATTCAAATTTATCTCCTCCATTTAATAGCTTAACGCTTGCGTTGATATTATTTTCATCAAAGGTATTTTTTCCATTTCTTCTGTAGTTAAGATCTTCTTTATAAAATTTAGCCACATACTCTGTCATCTGATCAATTGGGGAAGGTCCTGCAATTAGAAACTCTTTTCCTTCCATTATTTTGGTATGAACCATATTTATAAACTCACCTGTATGATCGATGTGATTGTGCGTAACCAAAAGTGCATCAGGACTATTTTGGCCTGTTAAACCAAGTTCCTGCAAATGATCCATGGTGCCATTTCCCATATCCACCAAAAATTTTAGTTCTTTATATTGAACCAATGCCGATGGTTGTGAACGTAAGGGGTTATATACCGGACTTCCCGAACCAATGATGGTAACATTAAAATCGGAGTGTGTTGTTCCCTGACTCGCTTTTTGAGTATCGTAATCCTGCACGTTTTGTGTAAACACACTACTATTCTGATCAGTATATATAGCTGTTTTAATTTGGTTTTCTGACATGCTTACCTGTGAACGAAGGGTATTGGCTATGTCTGCTCCATAAGTAGCTGTGTTGTCTTTAAACAGACATCGGGTAATTTGTGAGGTGGCAATATTGTAGTTATGTATGGCGCCTCCGTAATAGCTTGCTTTATTATTTAAAAATTCGCAGTCGTTTATAAGAGGTTTTGTTCCTCCATATTGCGATGCCTGATCATCTACCCAAATGGCACCACCATTTCCCTTCGATGTATTATTATGAAATGAAGAATTAGATAACACCACATTTGAGCCGTAGTTTATAGCTATTGCACCAGCACGTGCTTCGGCGCTATTATTAGAAAAAGTACAGTTTTCCAATTCACAAGAGGATCCAAACCTAAAGGAGGCGGCTCCGCCAGTGAAGGCATTGTTTTGTTCAAACTGAACGTTTTCGAAGTACGATAATACATCTTGAAAACAAAAAACAGCAGCCCCGTCTTCCGCGTAATTATTTGTAAACAGACAGTTTTTAACCGTAGAAGAGTGTTCATATCCCCAGCAAAAAAGCCCGCCGCCAAAGCGCTTCTTGATTTCGCCGTTGGCATAGCCATCAGCAATGATAAGGCCATCGATAATTGAATTTACACTGCCTATAATGACATGATAGCTATTGTCGAATTTTGTTTTTTGATCGCCAATATTGCCACTTAAAATAGTTTTGTTGATCTGTGTATTGCGTTCCGATTTGCTTTTTTCATTTCCTGTAAAGCCACCATAAATAGCTACATGTTCACGCATAACAAAGCTTACACTTCTATTGCCATCATCTGTAGGTATATAATTTCCTGCCGCAATCCAAACTTCACCACCACCTTTGTTAGATGCTGCATCGATAGCCTGCTGTATATTATTAAAGGCCTTTTCCCAGTTTGTACCATCGCCATTGGAGCTCGAGTTTTTAACATAGATCACGTTATTCGGAATAGAGCTTGTTTTTGATAGGGTATGGTTGGTTCCAAAACCCATTCGTCCTCTTTCTCCTTTTTTTTGGGTATGCTGGTTACCTATAAAGCTTTTAATGGCAGGTAAATATTGCTCCTGAATAGTAGAAGCCTCTTCTTTTTTTGTTTTCTCAGCGATATCAATTAATGCATCATATTTATCATCCAATGAGGTTAAGGCATATTCAAAGTCTTCGATATCTGATTCCCAGGCGTACACCCAATCTTCACCCCAATTAACAATGTTAGCTGAACCATTTGTTTCTGATTTATTGTTTTTGATTACCGAATGAATAACCAAAGGTCTGTTTCCTTCTCCTTGCATATTTGCATTGTATGAGCCCTGATATAATCCGGCACCCTGAGATTCTGCTGTGTTGTTTACAATTGTAGTATTTACAATAATCGGACAGGAGGATCCATCGTTACCCATGGCAGCAGCATCATGAGCCGTATTATTTTTAAATATGCAATTCAGTAAAACAGGAGAACAGTTAAAATCATTGTATAAAGCTCCTCCTTTTGCATCGCATTGGTTATTGGTGAATTCGCAGTTTATGAGTACCGGATTTGTTGCTAAGTCATTTTCCATGCCACCACCTCGCGCCATAGCGTAGTTATGTTGAAATTTCACATTAATAAAAACAGGACAGGGAGCTGTTTTTCCCGGAAATCCGCTTGTATTGGTCATATTATACACTCCACCTCCTTTGCCGGCATAACAGTTTCGAATAATTGAGTTTCGAATAATTGCACATGCGCCAAAATTTAAAATACCTCCTCCGCTATTGGTATTAGACGATTGCATAATGGCATCAGGAGATGTATGCGTTTGAGGTTTGCCCTGTTCAGTCTTTGGTTTGTTGTCTTTACCACTTTGTCGTTTTCCCATGGCATAGCCATCTTCAATAATAAAACCATCTACTATTGTATTGTTGGCACTCACTACTACGTGAGTGGAATTGTCGGTCATGATTGAGTGATCACCAATATTTCCACTCAGAATGGTAGGATTCATTTCCCAGTTTCGTTCTGAAATATTTTTTTCGGCGCCCTTAAAACCTCCATACAGCATGATGTTCTCCTTCAGTTGAAAGGAGATGCTTTTGTCTTCTGAGTCTGTAGGTAAATAAATGCCTGCAGCCACCCATATCTCATCTCCGGACTCAGCTTTTTCGAGTCCCTGCTGAAGACTGCTGTAGGCATGTTTCCAGCTTGTGCCATTTTTGTTTCCAAGGGCATTAGCTTGTACAAAAATTATTTTTGCTCCAGCACTAATGTTTAAGAAAAATAATAGTGCAACTATAAAGTGTATCTTTTTCATAGAAAGGTGTATATAATCAGAATAATGATGGTACTATGTTTTTTACTGATTGATTAGACGTTATTTTGGTTTAAAGCATGTGCTGAATGTTATAATACTTATTTGCCTTAGTTTTTATTTCCTTATCCTTTAGTTTTTGTCTTTATTCATAGCTGTTATTGTAATATCATTGGTTGGAGTAGTGCGGGGGGTAAGGACTAAAAAAGTAAAAAGGCTATATTCACATAGAACATAGCCTTTTTAAGTATTTTGTTTTATAAGATAGAGAAAATGCTTTTTCCCTTCATTGTGTAATTTGCTTATGGTAATTTAAGTATGTCTAACATGGCTTGTGCCTGTTCTTTAGTAATTACAATGTTTTTTGCTGCAAAATTAGACACAAGTTTACTTGCCGAAGGGGCAGGAGGTCCTGCGATGATGGATACCAATTCTTCTGAAGATACAGTTATTCCAATTGTTGAAAGATAATCGGAGGCAGGAGAAAAATCGGGTGCCCCTCCACGATCAGGTCCTCCATGATCAGGTCCTCCATTATGATCGGGAGCACCCTCGTTATTGGGAGGTCCTTGTCGATCAGGTGCGCCCCCGTGATTAGGTGCGTCTTTGCGATCAGAAGCTTCTCCTTGATCAGGTCTCCCTTCACGATCAGGTCCAGGTCTTCCTCCGCGACTGGTAATCCCTTCTGGAAAGGAAACTACGCGATCGGGGTTAATGCATTCAGGATCACCATTTGGTGTTTTAGTTACATTTCCTCCTCTAACCAGACGTACATAGTTATAACGGTGGATTTCGGGATCTCTCTCAGAAAAGTTCTCTTCCGACTTTGGTGTGAATACCACAGAACCGGCTCCATGTAGGTCGTTTCCTTCTGGATCTGTGTTATAACCAGCAGCGAGTACCCAGGCATATACTGTTCCAACTTCTACGGCGCCATCACTCCCCTCAATGGGATTTGACGTGCTGGACCAATAAAAAGGATAATCTACTTGCCCCTTTGTATTTGTAAGTTTTGACAGATTAAACACTGTTGTGTCCATTGCCGGAAAAACACCGGAGTAATTCGCAATACTCTGCAATTCTTTGGCATTAGGTAGGCGCCAATCGTCGTAACCGCCAGTGGTGGCTGATTCTGCATAAGCCAGTGCATCCTGCCAGCTCAATCCCTTACCGTTATCGTCCTGGCTCCACATCAAACCGCTTGCTTTGTCGGTAACTGTTCCATCGCTGTTATCAACAAAGCTGTTTATTCCGTAGGATGAATTTCCTCGAACCGCACGTATAAATCTGGCTCCATCCATTGCTTTGATGTGTCCGGTCCAAGAGTTGACAATAAATGAAGGATCTCTCTTGACTTGATCGTTCTGGTATTCGCTTACGACCAGGTAGCGCTTACTTGTCCAGGTATGATGCTGGCGTTGATCGGAACCATCACCCACCAAGTGAAAATAGTCAGTATCTACCCATGGCCAACCTTGCGAGAAATCGCGGATAGACCATAGCTCTTTCACGCTGGGCAAACGCCAATCGGAATAGCCGCCAAGAGTAAGAGTGTCGCAGTATTTTGCTGCGTCAGACCACGAATAGGATGAGGTAGATAACTCTTGCGCCCAGATTAGACCAGTTACTTCGTCAGTAATTGTTCCATCAGCGTTGTCCTTGTAGCTGGCAATATTCCCTGTGTATTGCGCATCTTGTCCGTAGAAGGCTTCGCCTTCTGCAGGAGAATCAATTCGTTTGGAATTGTCGTAACAAAAGCCCTGTTTGGTATCCACAATTGGATATGTAAGCTCCTCTGTTGTGTTTTTAACGTGACCTTTACATCCCGTAAAAAGTGTAGCGGAATATAAAAAGGTAAAGAAAAGGAATACTTTAATTGATTTAAATATTTGTGCCAATTTCATAATGGAATCTGTTATGTATTAAATTTTCTGTTTTTCGTGCACTATAGCTTGTGCTTGTTTGCTAAAACCCATACTTTTCAATGATAAATGTAGAATGTGTGGATTTATATGCTCATTTTATGTTATTTATTTAGATCAAAAATAAGCTAAATAAAAATTGTAGAAGAAACAATTCGACGAGTCAGGGTTTTTTCCCCAGAAGATTCGGTATTGTTTCGACGGAACACAACTTGTAGAAGCTCAGATCGTTTGCTTCTAGTTTTATTTTTTTTTGCAAATATTCTAAAAAGTACTTTCTTTATATCCACCCGCATCACCGATTATAACTAAAAAGTAAAGGATCTAAAAACAACCTTCAATCCAAATTTTTCGATTCAAAATGGCTTGACTATCTCCAGGTTGATGAATGTATGTGGAAAAATGGAACATGGTAAAGTCATTGGTCTGTAAATTTTGAAAAAGTAAAAAAGGATTGACGTTTTAGTGTCGATGATACGTAAAGAGATATCAATTAAAGAATTAAATGAGTAGACACGATGGAAATAGTAATTAAAGTTTTGGTAGGATTAATAGCAGCTATTCATAGCTATATTATGTGGTTCGAAATGTTTGCCTGGGACACGAAAGGGAAAAACATATTCACTCGTTTTCCAAATGATTTGTTTGCAAAAACAAAAGAAATGGCAGCTAACCAGGGGCTTTACAATGGGTTTTTAGCAGCAGGCTTAGTATGGTCATTTTTTATACAAAATGCAGATTGGAATATGTATGTATCATTGTTTTTCTTAGGCTGTGTAGCTATTGCAGGAATATATGGTGCATTTACCGTAGCGAAGAAAATATTTTTTGTACAGGCTCTTCCTGCCCTTGTAACTATTGTTTTGTTGCTGATTAACTTTTGCTACTAAAAGGAATTTTATAGCTGATGTTTTTTAATATTTGAATATATTTTTGATAGTTAGTTTTTATAACCAGAAATAAGAAATGGGATATATTTTTGCTTGTGCAGGATTAGTAACCAGTTGCTTTTATATTTTAATTATTCTGTTCTCAAAGGATAGGCCTATAAGTAAACAATGGCTGATTGCGTTTATTATTCTTTTAGATTTAACATTACT
>JBFHKL010000005.1:0-42568 GCA_041595375.1 Saccharicrinis sp. | reverse complement strand
TTGGATTCGGTAAGCGATTGAAGTTGCTCATTTGTTTTTTGAAGCTCTAAAGTACGTATGTTTACCTTTTCTTCAAGTTGATCGTTTATTTTAATTAGTTTTTCCTTACTTGTTTTTAATTCAATATGAGTGTTGACTCTGGCTAATAGTTCATGGGTGTCAAAGGGTTTGGAAATAAAATCCTGGCCTCCAACTTCAAAACCATAAACCGTACTCTCCTTATCTGATTTAGCAGATAAAAAGATAATGGGCATGGTATCGTATTTCGATATGCTCCGTATTTTCTTACAGACTTCAAAACCATTGATCTCGGGCATCATAATATCCAGAAGTAATAAATCAAAGTATTCCTCTGTTAACCAATCTATTGCTTCGTGTCCTCCTAAAGCTATCTCCACCTCATAATTATGATCATGCAGGATATTTCCAAGTAACTGTATGTTCTTGGGATTGTCATCAACAATCAATATTTTACCTTTTTTCTCCATATTTGCTGAATCGTTTATCGTATCAGTTTTATGTTTCCTTTTTTCTCAAGAAATGTATTGTTGTAAGTTTCCACTTTTACAATATAATTATATATATCTGAACCTTGAGCATTGCCTTTGTATTTACCATCCCACCCTGTTCCTACATCTGTGCTATTAAATATCAATTCGCCAAAGCGGTTGTATATTTTAAAATAGATTAACTCTTTTATTCCCCATCCATTTACATATATCACATCGTTTATGCCATCATTGTTTGGCGTAAAAGCACTTGGTACATCTACCGAATACTTTTTTTCAACGGTGATATTTGTGTAATATTCCATTGTAAAACAATCACTTGTATCTGTTACTTCAACAGAGTAAGTGATGTCTTCAAGTGGATTGATTACAGGGTTACTACAGCTTATACATGAAATATCGGTATTAGGTTTCCATAAATAGTCTTTAATATCAGGTTCTGCAATGTTAAATTGTATTGATTCACCTATAATAATAGTGGTATCTGATAAATTTACTGTTGGATATTGTTGTACGGTTATGTTTACCGAGTCGGTATTTTCACAGGTATTTTCATCTGTTACTACTACTTTAAAAGATGTACTTGTGCTAGGTGATGCTATGGGTTGGTCAATATTGGCATTGTCGAGATATTGTGCATTATCCCATTCATAGCCAATACCTCCTTCTGCCCAGATTAAAATATTATTGCCATAACAAATAAAGGTATCAGGAGAGGTAGTAATTTCGGGCAAGGGAAATGCAGTGGCCACCGTCGAGGTGGTATCGTAACAACCAAATTCATTCCCTGCAATTAATTCAATAGTATATTCTCCGTCACTGGTAAAGGTAAGGGTTGGATCTTCTTCAGTAGAGTATAGTGCATTGCTGGTAGACCATACATAAGAATCAGCTAGGTAAGAGTTGTTAACCATATTCGCATCAAACGGAATACAACCCGAATCAACATTGTCCTGATAAGCAATGCTGGCTTCTATTTCATAAATATATATGGAGTCACTAATGATTTTATTGCATGTGTAATCGGCATCTGTGGTTAAATATAATGACGGGTATATTTTTCCTTTTTGCTGGTATTGATGTGTAGTGGTGGAGTCAGTAGATGAATTACCATCGCCAAAATCCCACACAAGAGAAGAGATGTTTTGTGTATTAGTCAAGGAAAAGGATATTTGGTTATAAACACAAGCGGTATCTGCTAGGCTTATTTCGGCATAGGGGCCTCCAATATTTATGTATCCTTCCTGAGTGATTGTATCGGCACAACCATTAGAGGAGTATGCAATAAGACTGATGTTAAATTCTCCGGGAGTAGTATAAATATGATAAGGATTTTGTAAGGTGGATGCATTTAAATTATCACCAAAAGACCATTCCCAACTATTTAGATATTCTGAACTGGATTCATCAAAAAACTGAACGATAAAAGGATAGCAATCAGACTCTTGTAGGTCGCTTGAGAATGCAGCAACAGGTGGCTTTTGTATGTTGATATATGAGGGCACGCTGTAAGTTTCCTCACATCCATGATCGTCAATGATTTTTAAGGATACATCATAGTCCCCATCAGTATCATAGGCGTGCTTAGGATTACGTAGGGAACTGGTGGTACCGTCTCCAAAATCCCAGTAAAAGGCTTCAATATTACTAATGGACTCATCAGAGAAAGTGATGGAATCATTGATACATGAAGTCACATCTGACGCACTAAAATTAGCATCAGGATCAATCACTGATACCTCGCTATTTAATGTTTTGCTATCAGAGCAACCAAGTATGTCTGTTATGGTAAGACTAACATTGTAATTACCAAAATCCAGGTATTCATGTATTGGATTCTGTTCCGAGGAGCTGTCTCCATCACCAAAATTCCAGTTCCAGCTATCAATATCTAATTCAGAAGATGAATTGTCTGTAAATTCAAAGTAAACAGGAAGACAGCCTTCTTTATAATTAGATAAAAAGTCAGCCTCGGGTTCATATATAGTGATGGTTTTTGTAATCGTATCGGGGCAGTTATTGATGTCTTTAATAATTAACTTGCTGATGAAAGTTCCTCCAGAGCTATAGGTATGAGAAACAGACGCATTACTTAGTTGCAGAGCACTGTTGTCGCCAAAGTCCCATAGGTATAAGCCTGTCTCTCCGTTGTATAAAAACTCATCTGAGTCTTCACTGCTTGTTGGATCGAAGGTGATCTCTGTATTTATACAAGGTTTGGTATTGATTGTATCAAAATAGGCCGTGGGATTTTGAATCCAAACATCCAAGGTGTTGGTGAAAGAGCAGCCATTAGAGGCATTTTCGGCACTTAGCGTAAGCTCGTAGTATCCTTTTTCGGCATAGGTATAGGTGGGTGTGTTTCCTTGGTCTGAGATAGTGTTCCCATCTCCAAGATCCAAAGTATATGATTCTGCATCGTTTAGAGTGATAGAAAACTGAGCTTCGTTATAGGGGGAGTCACATTGGTTAATTCTTGATAATGAACTAATCGGACCATTGATATATAAAATATCGTTTTTTTGTACACTGCTTAGGCATCCATTGTTGTAGACCTTTAATGTAACGTCCATATAACCAGTATCGGTATAGAAATGATATGGGAGGCCAAAATCACTTATCTCACCATCACCAAATTCCCAAACTGTATTGTCTATAAGATCTAGGTCTTCAGATGTATTTTCAAATTCCACTTGTTCATTGGCGCAAAAAACATCTTTATCTTTTACGATAAAATCAGCTTCCAGAGTTTGCCCAACTTCAATAGATTCATCCGTTTCAACTACACAACCCAGACTTGTTACAGCTGTTAGTGTAACTGTATATTCTCCAACATCAGTAAAACTGTTAGAAAAATCTTCATTTGAAGATGTGGTGGTTCCATCGAGTGACCATGAGTATTCTTGAATATTATCATAGGTCGTGTTGTAATTAATATCTTGGCTAAGGGTTAACGCCAGAGGTGTACAGCCACTTGTTGAGTTATCTGAAATAATGTTAACCTCAGGTATTGTTATCGTGACCGAATTTTCCTTCACAGCAGTAGCTGTACAGCCATGATTGTTGGTCACAATCAAGGTATCGGTGTAGCTTTCTGTGTAATTGTTTACTAAATTTTCAGTAGATGCATAGGTAACGACGGGGTTTTGCTCGGAAGATGAGGAGCCATTTCCAAAGCGCCATTCGTACTTGCTAATATTTTCAGCTTCGGGTGTGTAGCTTATCTCAATGGGGACCTCACAACTAAATTCTGAGGAAACCGAGAAGTCGACAGAAGCCTCATCTACATGAATTGTTTTTTCATAATAATCGTTGCAATCATAATTTTCAATACTGAGAGTTATAGTGTAATCGCCAGCTTCAGCGTAACTGTGTTGCGGAGATGTTTCTTCGGATGTGGATCCATCACCAAAGTCCCAATAATTTTTTCGGTTGTTGGTAGAGCTGTTTGAAAATGTAATTGATTCATAGGTACAAATGGTATCTTCTTCTATTTCGAAAAGGGCTTGAGTAGAGGTTATTTCAATTAATTCCTCAATCTCAACCGTATCCGCACAAGCTAACTCGTCGCTCACACTTAACGATACATTATAGGTGCCTGCATTACTATACAGATGAGTTGGGCTCTCCTGTTCAGATGTTTCTCCATCTCCAAAACTCCATTTGTAACTCAATGTTCCTATGGAGGTAGAATAATTAGAGAATGTAACACTTAACTCCCCATCACATGATTCCGTTTGGTCGGGATCAAAAATAGCTTCGGGTTTATGCGATTGAATAATGCTTTCGTATGTTTTTTCACTTGAACAGCCTTTTTCACTTGTGGCAATCAGTGTAACGTCAAAGATGCCGGAAGTTTCATAGCTGTGGGTAGGATTTTGTGCTGAGCTAATGCTTCCGTCGCCAAATGCCCAGGTATAAGTGTACTCATCCGATTCGGGAGTAATAGTGCTGGTGAAGCTGACTTCAATGGGGGCACATTCTTTTATGGTATCCTGAGGCGAAAAATCAACCTCAGGAGCACTGTATACTTTAATATAATCTGTTTTGGTTGAGGTAGTGCCCAAACCTTCGTTGTAAACGGTTAAGGAAATTGTGTAAAAACCAGCGTTTGCATAGGTGGCAATAGGACTTCTCGATGTTGAGGTGTTTCCATTGCCAAAATCCCAATAATAGGTATAAGAGGACAGATCTTCGGTGAGATTGGTAAACTGCACCAGTATCGGTTCGCAACCTTCTTCCATATCTGCGCTGAAATCAACAGTTATTTGCGCTGTTACATTGGAAATAAATAACGATATCATACATATAATAAAACAAACAGGTTTTATACGCAAAAAAAATAGATATTGTAGATTGTTTAAATCCATAGGTTTATATAAAATGTGAAATGTAAATATATGCAAATTATCAAATTACATAGTTTTATAAGAAAACAAAAAAGTAAAACTGTTGCTCACCTGTTGTGTTATACTAGTAATAATTTATTACAAAGAACCACGAAATAGTTAATAAATACAAACTTTTATTCGTGTATCACGTATTGATTTGAATACGAAAAAGAAATTATTAATCAATTAATAGATCATTTTTGTCATTTTAATTAAATGTTTGGTGTAAAATGCCAGAGAGTTGAAGTGATGTTTTAAACCTTTAAATAGTTTTTATGTAATTTCATAAACTTTGAAAAACCCAATTCATATAATGAGAAATGTCTTTATAAAGATACTGTTTTTGTTTTTACTGTTTTCATCAGCTATTTTAAAAGGGCAGAGTCTTCATTATTCACAATTTTTTTCATCTCCATTAAATTTGAATCCGGCTTTAACGGGTGGAATAGATGGAGATTGGCGTTTTATTAGTAATTATAGGTCACAAGGAGAATATTTTTCAGACCCTTTAAATACCATTAGCCTATCGTTTGATAAGCCTGTGTTTTTGTACAAAGAGCAAGCGGGAGTGGGGGTGATATATACAAAGGATTATTCCAGTGGCTTATCTATTCCTTCTGATCGGCTTTATTTGTCGATGGCCAGTGCTGTAAAGGTATCCGAAAGGTCACTTGTTGGTTTGGGTTTGCAACTTGGTGGGGTTTACAGAAGTTTGAATTATAGTGATTTGACTTTTCCGGAACAATATGATAGAGATACAGGGGGCTTTAATGAGAGTTTGCCAGTCTCTGAGGATTTTGATAATACGTCATCAAGCTATTTTGATATTAATGCCGGATTGATGTGGAATTATCAGATAAATGAGCATCTGCTGGCTTTGGGTATTGCTACCTATCATTTGAATCAGCCGTTGGATAATTTTCTGGAAGAGGAAAGTCGGGTGAAAATAAGAACAAATGGGCATGCCTCTTTTAAATATATCTTGAAAAATGGACTTTATCTCTTGCCTCGGTCTTATTTTACTATTCAAAATAAAATGTCTGAGTTTGTTTGGGGATCCAATGTCGGCTTGGATGATAAGGTTTTTGCTGATTATGTGAAAAACTTACATATGGGAATTTATTATAAAAATGGTTTTAATAGTAATCTTTCGTCATTAATATTTATGGCGGGAGCCTCTATAGAAAATTGGACTACAACAATAAGTTACGATATTGATATTGGAGGATCGAAGGAAGCTGGTATTTTAACTGAGGCACTCGAATTTTCTATTGTCTATCAACGTCCATCATCAAAACTTAAAAAAGTTAGTGTTCCATGCATAAGATATTGATAGTTTTTGTGTTAGTGCTTGTTGCTTTGGTAAAGGTAGATGTGTTGAGTGCTCAACCCTATCAGGTAGATGACTTAAAGCAATGGCAAATAAAGGGTTATGCAAAAAGTGCTGCAGAACAAGGTGATATATATTCAGCAGTATATTATTATCAATATTTGGTTCGTAAATATCCTAAAAATAATTCTTATCTGTGGAGTTTGGCTGTGCAGCAACAAAAAGCCAGAAATTATCAGCAAGCATATATTTTATTTGATCAATTGAGTCGTCGGAGTAAAAAAAAGTATGCCTGGTGTGTTTATAATAAGGCTGTTAATGCCAAATCATTGGGCGCTTATGATGAAGCTTATGAGTTGCTTAAATCCATCAAGAAAAGGAGATACAAAAGGGCATTTTACGCCCGAGTAGTTGATGAAATGGATGGATGTTTATTGGCAATAAATATGCGTGATTCATTGATTAATAAAGATTTAACACGTTTGAATAATTCCATTAATAAAGCGCATATTGAGTTTAATCCTTTTTATTTAAACGATTCACTTATTGTATATGGATCAAGTGGTATGGATTCTATACAGTACTTTACAAGTGAAATAGATGTACCTAAACGTAAATTTTATTTGGCTGAAAAAAAGAATGGTACCTGGCAGGGAGGAAATAAGCCTGATGTGCCTTTCTTTAATTCTGAGGATTATGATACGGGTGATGGTGTGTTTTCGTTGGATGGAAACAGGTTTTATTTTACTCAATGTACTAAAAACTGGAAAAATAAGATGGTGTGTCAGCTATGGGTAACAGAAAGGGATGGAGGTAGTTGGACAGAGCCGGTTGCGTTGGTTGATGAAATAAATATTAAAGACTATACTACCACAGAGCCTACTGTAGGAACTTGTTATGATCCGGATTTGGAAGTTATTTACTTTATTTCGGATCGTCCAGATGGTCAGGGTGGTATGGATATTTGGTATACGGTTTATGATGTAGTGAATCATACCTATGAGCAACCCATAAATGCAGGAGTATTTGTTAATACATCGGAGGATGAGGTAACTCCTTTTTATGATAAGTATAAGCATAGACTCTTTTTTAGCTCAAATGGCTGGCCGGGCTTTGGGGCATTGGATGTTTTTTATGCCAAAGGCGATTTGGTGAACTGGGAAGAGCCTGTAAATGTGGGTTATCCTATTAATTCATCCTGCGATGATATATATTATACTGAAAATCAGTTGGGGAACCAGGGATTTTTGGCGTCAAACCGACCGGGAGGAGCTGCCTTAACACATGCTACGTGTTGCGATGATTTGTATGAATGGGAGCAATCAGCGATTGAAAAAGTTTGGGTAAAAGGAAAATTAGAAGGAAGAGAAGTAGCTTTTGATCATGTTTTTTCGTCTACCTCACAAGGTGAAGCTGAGACTATAAAATATACTGTCTTAGATAGTGCCAGAGTAAACCTGTATTTGAAAAATGATTCAAGTGATTTGCTTTATATAAGTAATCAGATGACCCGAAGCGATGGTGGATTTGAGTTTCTGGTACCTAAAGGATT
This sequence comes from Saccharicrinis sp., assembly GCA_041595375.1. Taxonomy (GTDB): domain Bacteria; phylum Bacteroidota; class Bacteroidia; order Bacteroidales; family Marinilabiliaceae; genus Saccharicrinis. The sequence continues at coordinate 34,786 of JBFHKL010000005.1, read as the reverse complement.
CGATTATGAGGTTTTTGTAGATGATGGCAGGGTGTTGAATAAAAAGCTGACTTTTACTACACGTGACGTTAATGCTACCGATAGTAAAATAGAACTGAAACCAGTGCAGGTGAAAACCATTAGTAAGAAACCTTTGGTGTTGAGCAATATTTACTATGAGTATGGTAAGGCTGATTTGTTGGAAGAGAGTCAACATATTATTGATGAGACACTTCTGAAGCTGATGAATGAGTATGGAGATTTGTTGGTGGAGATACGTTCGCACACCGATAATAAAGGGGATGCCAGATATAATTTAAGATTATCGAAACAACGTTCAAAATCTGTCGTAGATTATCTAATTAGTAAAGGAATTGAAGAGTATAGGCTTAAGGCTATAGGATTTGGTGAAACATTGCCTGTTGCCCAGAATGAATTTCCGGATGGTAAAGATAATCCGGAAGGCCGTGCGTTAAACAGACGCACAGAGTTTAGGCTGATTAATAATAGTGAAATGAAAAAGTAGTAAAACTAATTATCCGGATATTGATGTATTTTAAATTTGAAACATTAAAAAATATAGTTGAGCTTTTTGGGGTATTTAAATTCCAGGAAAAAGATGAGGCAGAAATATTGGATCACTCTTATGTTCGGCAATATTTAAGTATTCGGTTTTCCAAGAAGGTAACCTTGCAAATGCTTGATTATTATCAAGATTTTGTGAAGTTAAACCCAAATGAAAGCAAGGGTGAAAGTTCGGAATGTTATAACGATGTATTATATCTTGCTAAGAAACTGTATAAGGACTTATCTAAATCGCAAAAGGTTGAATTATATATTGCATTGCTTGATTATGTGGTAGATAATGAGGTGATTATTGAAGATAAAGCAAATTTAGACAGGTTATATGCGCAGTTAAAGATTGTTGAAAAGGTGTTTGATATTCCAGCTAATGAGTTGGAAGCAATAAATGGTTTTTTACGCGATGATTTTGAAAATTTTTCAGAGTCAGTTATAGTGGTAGGTAACTTCAAGCGCTTTAAGTTGAGTACATTCCATATGTTTCAAAAGGATGACCTGAAAGGAAATGTGACTGCTTTGTATGTAAATTCATTGGGTTCTTTTTTAATACGTTATGATGGAACAGATGAGTTATATCTGAATAAAAAGGTTATTTTTCCCGAGCGTGTATATCAGTTCTCAGAGGGCGGTGTGATTGAAGGGGTTTCTGTGGAACCAGTTTATTTCAGCGATTTATTAATTGTTTTTAAAAACGAAGATAAAAACCAGATTGATCTGGTCTGCCATAAAATATCCAAAACATTTAAAGGCACTAATCTGGGGGTTAAAGAACTTTCCTTTAAGGTTGAATCGAGTCAGTTGATGGCTGTGATGGGGGGAAGTGGAACCGGTAAAACAACTTTGTTCAGGCTAATGAGTGGGAGTGAGGTTCCTGATATGGGTAATGTGTATATTAATGGATATGAGTTGTTTGAGAATATACAGGTGTTGAAAAAACATATAGGTTATGTTCCTCAGGAAGATTTATTGGTGGAAGAATTAACGGTGTACCAGAATCTCTTATATAGTGCTCAGTTGTGCAGAAATGATAAATCGGATGAAGGAATTGCTGAGCTGGTAAATTCTACGCTTAAAGATTTGGGTTTATATAAGATTAAAGATCTGAAGGTTGGTAGTCCCCTGGATAAGGTGATTAGCGGAGGTCAGCGAAAAAGATTAAATATAGCCCTTGAGTTGATGCGTAAACCAAGTGTGCTCTTTGTTGACGAACCTACATCCGGTCTTTCCTCATCTGATTCGTTAATGGTGATGAAGCTATTAAAAAGAGTGGCTTTGCAAGGAAAGATTGTGATTGTAAATATACATCAGCCTACATCCGATATATTTTTCTTATTGGATAAATTGTTGCTTTTGGATGAGAATGGATATGCTGCTTATTTTGGAAATCCATTGTCTGCATCGGGTTATTTTAAAAAGCATCTTGGTTTTGTTGATTCAATAAGGGACGATAGTGTGAACTACCAACAGTTTAATCCCGAACAACTTATTCAATTAATAGAATATAAAAAAACATCTCAGGATGGAGAGCCTTTGCCAGAGAGGAAAATAAAAAATACAGAATGGCATGATTTATTTATTGAAAATTGCAAACATAGTGAGCTTGAGATAAAGAAAAGCAAATTAAGCGAAGGCTTGACTTTTATCCCTAGTGTATTTAAGCAGTTTGTTATCTTTTTTAAGAGAAATATAATGACCAGAATTGCCGATTTTCAATATATGATTATGGTAATGCTGGGAGCCCCATTCTTGGCTTTATTGATGTCTGTATTTCTAAAATATACAGATTATGTTACGCATGAGTATCATTTTTCTGCTAATGATAATTTACCTGTTTATTTGTTTATTAGTATAATTGTGTCCATGTTTTTGGGCTTAATCATTAGCTCCGGCGAAATTTTTAGAGATTTAAAAATTATTAAAAGAGAATCTTTTTTAAGTCTGAGTCCCTTTGCTTATCTGAATTCCAAGTTTTTTTATGTTTTAATAGTCGATGCTATTCAAATAGTGTTATTTGTGATAGTGGGTAATACTATTTTAGAGATCAAAGGCTTGTTTTGGCAATATGTGCTGATATTATGGGTGACGGCTGTTTTTTCCAGTATGCTGGGATTGTTTATCTCTACACGGATGAAAACGGTGTTGTCAATTTATATTATGATTCCTTTTTTATTGATCCCTCAAATTTTATTGGCAGGAGCCATTCTTGATTTCGATAAAATTCATCACCTTCTGGCCTCTAAGAAATATGTCCCTGTGTATGCAGATGTTAATGTTTCAAGATGGGCCTATGAAGCTTTGGTTGTTCTCCAGTTTAATGAGAATGAATATGAAAAAGACGTGTCCGATAATATGATAGAACAGAGTGAGATGGTCTATTATATTAATTTTGTGATTCCAAAATTGGAAACCTTATTGGGTGCTTATCAGCAATCGGATGACGAGGATAATCAAAGGAAAATTGGAATGTTAATCGATGATCTGGTTACTCATTATCCCGACCTAAAAAATAGTTTTGAAAAACTGAGCATAGAGCGCAAAAACCTGCTTGATCTTAATCAGTTAGTAAAAAAGGTGAAAAAATGGCTGAGATTAAAGTTGAAGGATAGTAAAACCAAGGTGGAAGCGCTTAGGGAAGCCAATAAGGAAGTTAAAAAAGAAGATTATTTTAATCAGAAATTAGCAGATTTTGTTCTTCAAAATGGCAATTTTGAGAAATTTAGATATATTGATGGAGAAATGATAAGGAAGTATCAGCCAGGATATTATGTGTCAGAATGTAGTTATGGACGATCCCATTATTATGCACCTTATAAAAAAATTGGTAATTTAACCATAAAAACATGGGTGTTTAATTTGTATGTGATGATCCTCGCTGTCTTAATTACTTATATATTTGTGTTTGTATATCTGAAACGGGATAAGTTTTAAATGAATGGATTATTGTTAGATATACAAACTGGTGTCAGTTGGTATATTATAACCAAAACTCAAAAAGAAAAATAACAATGAAAAAAGTTATGAATCGGTTATCAATAATGATATTATTTGCATTGGGAATGTTTGGTCTGTTCCCAAGTCATATGCATGCTCAGTCGTGTAAAGAGGTGTTTGAATTCTGTTCACCTGTAGATAGCATTTTTAATAAGCAATCTTTTTCAAGAAGCTATAAGATTAGTCCAGCGCAGAAGCTTAAACTGGTGCAGGTTTTTTATGCAAGTACGGGCTACAGTATTAATTTGTGTAAGGATGAGTCGCTGGGCGATTTTAGAGTCAGGATTATACAATGGAGTACCAACGATGTTTTATGGGACAATAAAGATGATGATTTTGATACCAGCATCAGTATTAGTTTTGGCTCAACACAGCGTATTATTATTGAGATAACACCGCAGGAACCAGAAAAATTTAACGGAATGAGCAATTGCCTTGGGGTGATGATTCGTTACTATCGTGTAGAAATTCCTGAGGATATACCTGAAGAATTGCCTAAAAAATCACCCAAAGAAAAAGTGAAAGAAAAAACTGAAGAGATACCTCAGCCAGGAACGCCTCCCGGGATAGATTTTTAATGGCAACTATTGTTGCTCTGCTTGTGTAGATATACCCGAATAAAAGGCTTTTAATGATATAAGAGCGATGGAATACATGCCATTGTACATATTTGGCTTAATATAGTTCATCAGTCAAGAGAAAAAAGGATGTGCTTGCTTGGGTTTAATGATCTTTGAATACGAGGGGCTGGTAATTCGAGGTAAGGATATTTTTTCAAGAGGGAATATTTGTGTAAAAATAAGGTTCGCGCTAAGGCTAATGTACTTAGCACGAACCTTATTTTTTTCTGTATTTTAACCAGATTATTTTAGTGTTAACAACACTACATTTTCTACATGATGTGTGTGAGGAAACATATCTACCGGTTGTATTTTATCTACTTTATATTTTTGATCCAGTATGCTTAAATCACGTGCCTGAGTGGCAGAGTTACAGCTTACATACACTATTTTAGGAGCATTGGTTTTGAGTATCGTTTTCACAACATCCTCGTGCATGCCTGCCCTGGGAGGATCAACAATGATTACATCCGGGGCCCCATTTTCTTCAATGAAAATAGGGTTGAGTACATCTTTCATATCTCCGGCATAAAATACCGTATTGTCAATGTTATTGTTGGCTGAGTTTAGCTTGGCATCGTCGATAGCCTCAGGTACATATTCCACACCAACTACTTTTTTAGCTTTGGAAGCCACGAAGTTGGCAATGGTTCCCGTTCCAGTATACAGGTCATAAACTACTTCATTACCCGTAAGGCTCGCAAAATTACGGGTCACTTTATATAGTTCGTAGGCTTGATCCGAATTGGTTTGATAGAATGATTTTGGACCTATTCTAAACTTGAGTCCTTCCATCTCCTCAACAATATGGTCCTTGCCATTGTAACAGATGATATCCTGGTCGCCAATGGTGTCGTTGGCTTTTTCATTGATAACATATAATAGTGCCGTAATCTCGGGAAATTGTTCTTTCAGATGGTTTAATAAGCCCTCTCTTTGATCAACATCTTCGTGGTAAAAAGCAACAATAACCATTACTTCGCCTGTTGAGGTTGTGCGAATAATGAGGGTTCTTAAAAAGCCCACGTGGTTTCTAATATCAAAGAAAGTTAAGCCATTTTCCAGAGCATACTTTTTTATGGCCAAACGGATACTGTTCGAAGGTTCTTCCTGCAGATAGCATTTTTCTATATCAAGTACCTTATCAAACATTCGTGGAACATGAAAGCCTAAGCCGTAGCGGTCAATAGAATCCTCTTCCACCTGCATTTCGTCAGCGTGTAACCATCTCTTATTAGAGAAGGTAAACTCCAGTTTGTTGCGGTAAAAGCGATCCTTTTCAGATCCAATGATAGGCATGATGCTTGGTAAATCTACTTTACCAATGCGTTTCAGATTGTTTTCAACCTCGCGTTGCTTGTAAAATAACTGCTCCGAGTAAGGTAATGATTGCCATTTACAGCCCCCGCAGGTACCAAAATGTGAGCAAAAGGGTTCTACTCTTTTATCCGACAATTTATGATATTGGGTAACATAACCTTCGTAAAAGTTCTTTCTTTTTTTATTTACTTGAACATCTACTATATCGCCGGGTATGGCATTTTGTACAAATAAAATTTTATCATCAATCTTTGCCAAAGCTTTTCCTTCAGCTGCAACATCTATTATTTCAACGCCCTCAAATAGCGGTTTTCTGTTTCTCTATCTGCCCACAGTAACTTATTTTTATAAGGCTGCAAATATACAATAGATCTTAGATTTGCGACAATAGATAAATGACTTATTTGTAATAAAAATAGAAGGGATGATAAAAATGAATATTTCTTTTTTACTTTTCTTGTTTGTTTTTACAGGAGTGTTAGTTTAGCGAGGTAATCGTAATGAGGACCATCGGCAATTTTTTCCATCATAAAGCCATTTTGCTCGGCATAAAACTTAAGCAGCTCATCATCTATAAATAACCACTTAAATGATTTGCCTATGGTGTCTTTATATCTCATCCGATAGGTAATCTCACCATAATAGTCGTCGTTCAGGTTGATGAGTATGCTGCCATCTTCGTCTTCAAAAAGATATCTGATATCGGAACTGTCAACTAACAAGCATCCACCGGGAGCAAGTAAATCCTTTATTTTAGAGAAAAATTTTTCCAAATTTTTAGTGTTGCCAGCTATGCCTATACCATTCATAAGCATCAGGATGGTGTCGTATTTCTGCTCAATAGGAAGGGTGTAGAAGTCTTGGTGCAGGATGTTTTTAACACCTCGTTGCTTCATTACTGAGCAGGATAGCTGTCCTATTTCGTTGGCGTAAACTTCTTTGTTGCTTTGTTGCAGATATAGGGCGTGACTACCAACGCCGGCACCCACATCCAGAATTTTTCCAGTGCTTAGGGTAAGTGCTTTTTTTTCCAGGTCGGGCATTTGACTGAAGGAACGAAATAAGTACTCCACAGGCATTATATCGTCTTCTACTATATTTGACTGAACAATAATTTCCGCATTTTTTTCTCCTGCCATATAATCTGTACAGGCAGTTCCCATGATGTCGATATATTTCTCCAAAATATTTATTTTTTGTGCAAAATTAGTAAATTTGTTGTATTAAGATTCGTGCTTTTATCAATTCAATTATTAAAGACTCATTTTGTAGGTCTGCTTCTTTTTATATTACCCTTGAATACATCTATTTACTTTGCTCCATTACAGAGCTATACTACTTTATCCTACTATCTTGCTTATCATACCCTGTTTGATACGGTACATAAGTATTTTACTCCTTTTTATCGAAAAAATAAAGAGGATAGCTTTGCTTACGAGAAACAATTAATTTTTCAGCCTCAGATAACCATTATACCGCAAGTGCTGGTCAATAATTCTACTGATCTGATACAATTTGCCAGAGATATGAAGGCCAGAGGTTTTAAAGAAATAAACCTGAATATGGGTTGTCCTTTCCCAATGGTTGCCAATAGAGGTTTGGGCGCAGGCATTTTGCCTTTGAAAGATAAGGTAGAGGTGATGTTAAACGATTTTTATGAGGCAGATTTATCCATTGATCTCTCTGTGAAGACACGATTGGGCTGGGCTTATCCCGATGAGCTGAGGGTGCTTATGGATGTTTTTAACTCTTTGCCCATAAAGGAAATAATCATCCATCCGCGATTAGGTATACAAAAGTATAAGGGGGAGCCGGACTGGAATGCCTTTGATGGGGTGGTTCAAGGCACAAATCATCGTGTAATAGGAAATGGAGATATTTGTTCGGTAGATCATTTAACACAATTAAAAAAACGTTTCCCGGAGGTGGTGGGCTGGATGATTGGCCGAGGCTTGCTGATAAACCCTTCTTTGTTAATGCTTGATGGTGAGGATAAAGTAGCCTGTAGGAAAAATATTTTACAGCTGCATGAATTATTTAAAGATAATTTATACCAATGCGGTTATGCTGAAGCTCAAATTCTTAATCACCTAAAAGCTTTTTGGGAGTATCCTTCGCAACTTTTTGAAGGAGGAGCAAGGATGTACAGGAAAATTAGAAAGCTTGGAAAGATGGAGGATTATCGCTCAGCAGTGAATAGTTTTAGTGATCAGTGTTATTGAATACAACTATAATGAATAACAAACAGCAGATCTGTTGAAGTTTTTAAAGGAAAAAACATTAGTAATAGAAGTTCATAGCTATGGTTGATCGTTTTTGGTGTAAAAACTTTGCTAAGCTAATAAATAGCAATTAAGAGGTAATTTATTTCTGACACTTAAAAGTGATGCACTGCGATTTGAAGTTTTGGTCTTTGTGTAAATAACTTGAACTCTTGATTCATATTGTTAGTTATCTACTAACTACAAATATAATTCTCCATGCTCATGCAAACTTCAGACGATAGCTTGATGCCGCTTTTTATAATCTTGTACCAATCTTTTTCTGTTAAATGAGGGATGTCTTTTTTTAAAATATTGGCATCCAGAATGGCATGAATTATCCCGGCATTAAAATTATCTCCAGCTCCAATGGTATTTACCGGTATTAGTTGAGGAACAGCATAGTGTTTCTTTATGTCCTGGGTGTGTAAATGTACACCATTAGCATTGGCTGTATATACAAGGTTGGGGCATTTGTTTTGAATGCGGTTATATGTTTGATTTGCTGTTGGAGTGGCGAAAATATTCATAAAATCTTCGTTGCTGCCGCGCACAATATCGGCAAGGAGCATATTTTCCTCAAAGTGGTGAGCGTATTTTTTTAGTATGTCGGCATGTTTATTTCTGAAGTTGGGGTCGTAAACAAGGATGCATTTACATTGATGGGCATGTTGTATAATGCGGTATGCTTGTTCTCGTATAGTGGGATCAATGGCGTAAAAAGAGCCAAACAGGAAGATGTCGTCGGGTTTAAAGTCGGGTAAATCCCCGGTTAATCTGTTTTTAGGGTAATTTTTGTAAAAATCATACTCAGCATCGTTGTTTTCATTTAAAAAGGCCATAGCTAATGCACTTTGTCCATTGCTATATCTTTTTGTATTAGAGGTGTTGATATTGTTTTGTTTTAGGAAATTGATAATTATATCTCCAACTTTATCATTGCCTAATTCGCTAATGAAATTAACATTGTGTCCTAATCGGGCCAATGAAACCAAAGCGTTTAAAACAGAGCCGCCAGCTTTAGCCGTTATAGGTTGTTTGTTTTTAAAAATAATATCAAAAACAGTTTCTCCTAATCCGTAGATGTTGCGCATAGTGATGTGTAAAAGTACTGAGGTGAAGTTTTAGCTTGAAAGTTAAAATCAAAAGTAGGAAGATATTGAAAAATACTTCCTGCTTTTGACTTTTATAAATGAATTAAGAAATTACTTTATCAATTTCGAAATGGTTTTAAAAGCATCGCTTCCTGCTTTACGGCAAAGCTCAAATAAAACCGACTCGTAGCTAGTTACAATAACACCTTCTTGTAACATACGGTTAATGGCTATTCTTTTATTCTCAGGGTTTCTTGAGCTTACACAGTCCTCAATAATTACAGGTTGATATCCTTTAGTTTTTAAATCGATAGCCGTTTGCATCAGGCAAATGTGGGCTTCGATACCAAAAAGAATCACAAATTTTTTCGTGCTGTCTTTTTCTATTTCTTTTAGGCAGGCCTCATCATCGCAGCAACTAAAGGCTGTTTTTTCAAAGGCCGGATATTCCTCTATTTTATCTTTGATTCCTTCAATGGTGTCGCCTAAGCCCTTTTTGTATTGCTCAGTTACCATCATAGGTATCTCAAGAGCTTTTAATCCGTCCACTAAAATTTCAGTATTCTTTTTAAGTTGTTCGTGCCCGTGGATATGAGGAAATAATCTTTCCTGAATGTCTACTGCGATTGCAATTGTTTCTTCTTTTAAAATTCTCATGCTATATATTTTGTAATTATTAAATGTTGTAAGTTCTATGTTTAAGGTTTTAAGTTATGGTGATTACTTCTGTAGGGGCATATCTGGAAGTAAGCTGAATAGTATACTTGGTTTGCAAAGGTTTAAAAGTATCCATAGCTATTTCTCCGCGATTATTATCTTCAGAGATATGCGACAACAGTATGTTTTTTAAATTTTCTCCAGCGTGTGTTTGTATTAATTCAAGAGCCTGGTTGTTTGAGAGGTGGCCGAATTCTCCTGCCACACGTTTCTTTAAGTAATATGGATATTTTCCGGTTTCCAGCATATCTATATCGTAGTTTGCTTCCAGGAATAAGAAATCGCATAAACCAATATGATGTTTCACATTATCGCAGGGAGCCCCTATGTCGGTAAAAACGCCTATGTTTTTTTCATCATGTTCAATTCTGAAGCTACAAGGGTCAATAGCGTCATGTAATTTGGAGAAGGAATGAATGGCGAAATCTCCAATTTGAATAACATCCCCCGGTTCAAAGGTAATTACATTAGTAGGGCGCATGGTAAAGTAACTTTTTTCATGCGTTTTACTGGTCATGTACACCGGAATATTCAGTTTTTTACTTAAAATTTTGGCTCCTTTATAGTGGTCGGAATGTTCGTGGGTGATAAAAACAGCTTTTACCTTTAAAGGGTTTAGACCTTTGCTTCTCATGCGGTCAATAATCTGGCGTCTACTAATTCCAGCATCTATTAATATTGCTTCGGTTTTATTTCCTATGTAATAGCAGTTACCATTACTTCCTGATGCCAGTGCACAAACTTCGGTCATATTTTTTAGTGTAAAGATGAAAGTATAAGGTGGATTAAATATTCCAGAGGATTATACTTTGGTATTATTCAAATTTAAAAAATGGTAATCAAATAAAATAGGTTTCAATTGCGGTAGCTCGTGCATGAAGAGAGAGCAATCTGCTTGTTTCTTCTAAGGAGCTATTTAATTCATCTTTTCCTTCAAAACCAATAAAGATAAATAAGATTTCCTTTGTATTTTCACTTATCATAGTGCGGGTAGAGTCACTGGTTGGTGTTCCAAAAGCTCCTTTACTATCTCTGAAAACAGGCAGCGATTCAATATTCAAAGTTCCCCGGCCGATGCCCTGGTAGGGTTCATTTTCAAAGCCAATTCCCATTGTCACTTCACCCTCTATTTTGCGGGCATCGTATCCACAAATGGAATATCCGGTTTTTATAGAGATGTAATTTAAGATATCAACAGCGTTACAGATTTGATATAACTCTTTACCATTAGCTATTCTACGCATTAATGATTCGGCAGCAGGGCGGTAGCGGTTAGGGTCTTTACCCAATGTTCGGTAAGCATCTTTGGTTGCTTTTACTGTAGCCATCTGACGGATCGTTTCGGCTGTTAACGACACTTTTATTTGTTCAAGTTGCCGAGTGATCCATAATAGGAGTTCCTTACTGCTTGGCGAAATGTTCACTTTCGCCTCGAGACAACCGAGTGTCAGCAAAGGAACTTTGTTTAATATTTCGGATTCTACTTTTATTGGGAACATATCTGAAATCATAATAGAAGCCTCAAAGATAATTAAAACAAAAGTGTAGTGAAAGACAGAATCTATATTTTAGAGCTGACATTTCGAGAACTCTGCAGTTAAAAAGGAACAGCTACGACGCTAAGGAGAACTGTAAAAATTTACAAGAGTGAAACAAAATACTGAACGAGGAATACGTAAAGTTGCACAAGAACTGCATTATATTGCACGAGAAGGGCACTATATCGTACGAGAAGGGCGAAAAATCCCCCGAGAAGGGGTAAAAACCTCCGGGGGATAGTGAAATAAGGGCTTTTTGTTGAGTTTTGGCTATCTTGTAATTTGTGTTCAATACAGGCATTATATCAATTATATAATAAATCTAATCTGTGTTTTAAATTCAAATTTTCAGGCTGTTTATTAAAGTTAAAACACATAGTTTACCTCCACTATCCCAAAGGGAGTACTAATCTGATTGAATTTAACGCTTAGGGCATCAATCAATGGGTATTATTAATAATTTCATTTTCTTTGTGGTATTAAATTTTACTCCCAATAATTTTTTTATAAAATGAAGAAATCAGTAATCCCTCTCGACCTGAAATGTGTGATATTTGATATGGATGGAGTTCTCTATGACTCGATGAAAAACCATGAATCAACTTGGATGGGTTGTATGAAGATGGTAGGGATTGATTTTCCTGCGGAAGAAGCCTATTTGCAGGAAGGAAGCCCTGGATATGAAACCATTGCATATGCTTTTAAGAAATATTTAAACAAAGAGGCTACCCAGCATGATAAGGAAACCATATACAATGAGAAGGTGCGTTTAATGGCCTTGGCTCCCCAGGTTGAGAAAATGCCTATGATGGATGAGTTAATTGCTTTTTTAAAACAAAAGGGCTTGGCTATATGGGTAGTTACAGGTTCAAAACAGCCTACTTTATTGGATAAATTGGGGGGCGATTTTAGTATTGAACCTCAACATATTATCAGCGCCAAAGATGTACAAAAAGGGAAACCGGATCCCGAACCTTATCTGAAAGCTGTTGCAGGTTCTGGCTTTAAGGCCGAAGAGTGTTTGGTATTAGAAAATGCACCTTTGGGAGTTAAAGCGGCTAAAGCTGCAGGTATAACTACTATTGCCGTTAATACAGGAGTATTAGAAGATGTCGTGTTGGCCAATGAAGGCGCAGATATTGTATTGCCAAATACAAAAAGTTTGTACCCTTATGTAAAATCATATTTCGATAGATAGTTGCTTGTTTGTTTTAATTCATTAAATTTGAGTGATTTGTATAAATTAGTCAAACTGTGAACTCTAAACTAACCATTACTATATTAATTTTTATTCGCTTTCTGCATGTAGAAGCCTTTGTCTCGGCACAGAAGAGTGGCGATAATAAACGAGAGGCTTATTCTAAGTCATGGGATTTTTCCAGGCAACGGATTGTTGTTTTAAATGCATATCATCAAAAGTACCACTGGGCTGATCAATTAATGGATGGGGTTTTCTCAGAACTTGGTGATAAAGATAAATATGAACTTTATATAGAGTACATGGATACCAAAAGGTGTTCAGATTCTATTTATTATCAACAATTAAAAGAGATTTATCTTCATAAATACCGTGGAGTAAAGGTAGATGGCGTATTGGCCTGCGATGAAAATGCCTTAAATTTTATGTTGCAAAATGGAGATGATGTTTTTCCTGAGGTTCCGGTGTCTTTTTGTGGAATAGTGGGCTTTGATACTTTGCTTTTAAAAGGGCATGATTTATATGCTGGTGTTTACGAGGGTTTTGATGTGGCCGATAATCTGGAGTTTATAAAAAGAGTTCATCCTCAAGTAAATCATATTGTATTTATTTCAGATTCTACTTCATCGGGTAAGGCTTTGATTGCAAAGGCAGAGAATATTGAACCCCAATTTAAAGATAAGCTGACCTTTGAATATTTAATTCATCAGCATCCAGATAGCTTAAAAAAGAGATTGTCAGCTTTGTCGGAGACCACAGCGGTGATGTGGTGTATGTATGTTCGAATGCCTGATGGAAGCTTTATTTCAACAGAGCAGAGTATCGACTTTGTTACTTCATGTACCCATTTGCCTGTCTATTGTCTTTGGGATGTGGTTGGACAAGGTGTTGTTGGAGGAAATATTACACCTCCTTTTTTTCAGGGAGCAGGATCGGCAAAAATTTTAAAACGGATATTAAAAGGGGAAGATCCATCGGATATTGAAATAACAAAGAGCCTTTTGTATTTTAAGTTTGATTATAATCAGTTAGAAAAATACGAAATTGACCTCGCCGATTTGCCCAATGGTAGCATTGTAATTAATCGACCAACTTCATTTTGGCAGAAGTATTCCAATGAGATAGTGTGGATTTTGTTCGTGTTAGTTGTTCTATTAATCTCGGTTTTTACCTTAATATTTTTGTATAGAAAAAGCAGAAGGGCAGAGGGAGAGGTAAAGAGAAAAAATACTGAATTAGAAGATTTAAGCAGTAATTTAAAGTTAGTAAACCAAGAGCTTAAGATCTCAAAATCAAGAGCGGAAGAAAGTGATAAACTAAAAACTGCATTTTTGGCTAATCTGAGCCATGAAATTCGTACTCCAATGAATGGGATTATGGGTTTTGCTGATTTGTTAAGAGGAGAAGATGTTACCAAGCAAGAAAAATTGGATTACCTGGGACTAATTGAGTCGAGCGGACAAAGGATGCTTGTGCTTATTGACGATTTGGTCAATGTATCTAAAATAGAGTCGGGTACCCTGGAATTGGTGGAGTCCAAATTTGAACTAAATAATTTACTGAAAACAATATTCCTTTTCTTTGAAAAAGAGGTAAAGGCAAAAGGTTTAAAGTTAAAATTAAAGAATGATCCTGATATTATAATAGTGAGGATGGATAGGACTAAATTGGAACAGATCTTGTATAATTTATTACGCAACGCCTTAAAATTTACGCATCAGGGAAGTATAGAATTTGGGTATTTGAACAATCATGGTAATATGGGATTTTATGTAAAAGATAGTGGGATTGGTATTCCTAAAGAGAAGCAAAACGTAATATTTGAAAGGTTTGTTCAGGTAAATGACAATAGGGAAAGCCCAAAACAGGGTGTGGGTTTAGGCTTAGCTATAGTAAAAGAATTTGTTGATTTGATGGGGGGTAAAATACAGCTTGACTCTGAAAAGGATAAAGGAAGCTTGTTTGTGTTTACTATTCCTTGTGAAAAGATAGTGGTTGAAAATGTTGCAGTTAATATTGGTTCAGAAGCGATAGCTGACTTTAAATAATAATTCCCTCTTGCGCAAATAATATATGTTTTCAATAAACGATATATCGCTGGTGCTATATTGGGTTAGCGTTTCGGCATTAAAAATATTGCGCAGCTCTAATTTGTAATTGAATTTACTTTTATTGGGTTTGTAACTGCATGCGAAATCACCAAAATAGGTTTCTATCTCTGACGAACTGTATGTTATATTGTTGTATTCGTAATTGATATTAAACCATAATTGTTTATTTGGATAGTAGAATAAACTGGCAGTATGTTCGTTTTTATCATACTTAGATGTTGATTGCGAAGTGGTTTGCTGTGTTGCTGTATAATTATAGCTGTATTTGATTAAAAATTTACGCCATGCCCCACAATTAAAATTGAATTCAGCACTCGATACATTAGAGTGGGTGTTGTATAATACATCGTTGAGCATGTATTGGTAATCGTTATAGGTATAACCCGATTTTAACTCTACTGATGTTTGCCATTTCGACATGAAGTAACTAATTGTTCCATTTGCATTGTGCACTGTTTTGTCGTTGTTTAAATATACCGATTCCGATTGCCAAATATAATCGCCTAAGCTTATTTGGTTTGAAATAATATCTTTAGAAGTTAGTTTATATTTATAACTGGCATTGGCTAGCCAGCCCGAAAGAGGATTTTTGTATTCCAGTTTGCTGCTTATACTTATGTTTTCATTTTGTTCAATGTTGGTACTTCCTTGGTTTAACGATTGATAGTCGTTAATAATATATCCTAGAGTTAAGTCTTCAACGTTGCCTAGTTGTTTTCTATAGGAAAGAGAAGTAGATGATGTCCAGTAATATTTAAAAGTCCAGTTTGCAGATGCGTAGGGTTTAAATAAAAACTGATTGAAATGATCTCCAGCATTATGGTATTGGTCGTTAATGTTATAATAGACTAATGAAAATGGGATACTGAACCTTAGTTTAAGGTTGGGTGACTCGTATTTAATTACCTCGTTAATAAATGCTTCGCCATTGTGCCATTGTAGTTTATTTTTAAGGCTGTCTGTTGCAATGCTTATTCCTTCTTTTTTGATAGAACTTTGTAAGTCGGCATAGGAATAATCGTTTTCCAGCTCTGTGCTAAAGGACCAGTCTTTTCTTTTGAAAGTAAATGAGGCGGAGACCTTTGTTCTGATTTCATCTTGCGAAAAAAGTTGCATTGCTTCGCTGTAATCTTCACCGCTGTTTAGGTAGTCTTCGAAAACACCTGGCTGGTATCGCATTTTTTGTGGAGCATGGTTATAGTCAATAAAAGCTTTAAAATTGATAAACTGCTTACCTATCATTTGGTATAAGTCAAATTCGTTGGCAACAGATAAAAAAGGTATATAGGCTTTTTCGTTTTGTTCCGAGGAGTTAATGTTTTGGCGGCTATTGTCCCAGTAGTTTTCGAAACGTAATTTATTATTGATATATTTCTCACTGCCATTTAAGGTGTAAGTAAAATCGGATATAACACTGTTTTTAGTAAAGTTGTTGTCGGTTATTTCTTCTAAGTATGTCGTGTCCGAATCGATATAATACGTAGTGCTGACTTTTGCGTCTTCTTCTATAAAATCGTTGTAATAGCTTATGTTGGTTTTGAACTGGGCGTCTTCGTTAATTTTAGTCAGGTAGTTGTAACTAAGTAAATTGGCGTTATTGAGTAGGTAGCGTTGTTGGTTGCTAATGGTTTGTGGAGCCATAGAACTAATGCTTAATAGTTCTGTTTTTGTGTTATCAAAGTTATCTATCTCGTTGTTCGAAAACATAAAGGGATGGTGTTGAGTTGATAAATCATTGCCTGTGTTATTAGATTGCCATGATGCAATCATTTGGTTTTTGGGTGAAAACAGCATAGGCGTAACATTGGCCGAGTATTTTAAAAAAGGTAGACCGATAGAGCCTTGCGCACGTGTAGTTGTGGTATACTTTTTTTTAAGTTTGATATTTAACGAGGTGCCATCATTAAAAAACTTATTGCGTAGCATTTTTATGGGCTGGTGGTTATGCAAAACCTCTACAGACCCTACTGCTTTGTTCGATAGGTTTTTATTGGCTATGGCGTATCTTCTTTCCAGTAAATCAAGTCCTTCAATATAGTATTTGTCTATCTCTTTTCCTTGATAATATACTTTCCCCTTGGTGTCTACATCAAAACCCGGCATACGTGCAATGACATCGCCAATAGATTCGTCGCTTTCTTTTTCAAAGGAACCAACCATATAAGTGGTGGTATCCTCTTTTGTTGTAATGGGTATTCCTTTTACATTAACCTCTTTTATATGATTAACTTGAGGAATTAGCTTTAGTTGAGTGTGTTGGTTTTTGTTTGCTAAGTATATGGTGGTGTCTCTATAACTTAAGGAGCGGGTACTTATTCCTATAGAATCTAATGTTGAATTAATATCGACTGTGAATTTTCCATTGTCATCAGAAAATGCAAAAGTAATAATATTATTTTTCGATTTTTTCTCGTGTACTAATATGCTTATTCCCTGTGGTTTTTCACCATCGGTACTAACAAGCGAACCTGTAATGTTGGTTTGTGCAAATGTATTTAATTGTAAGGCTAATAAGATAAAAATTACAGGTATGCGCATCATGTTAGAGACTATAAATTTGAGTGTTTTAATATTTTTCTATATAATTATTTTCCCTCTGCATTCTTGCTTCCATTCTTGCTAATTTTTCGGGGCTTGCACTCGAGTTAGCTGGGTTTGTATAGCGCTTCATCTTGTTAAGTAAATCTACTTTTTTGGCATTGTTATATTCTTCTTGCGATAATTCTTTATAGTTTTCTTTGGTTAAATAGATGGGCATGCAATTCTTAAAGGGTGTTAGCGAAGTTAGTTCGAAACAATGAGAGTTTGTGTTGTCCGATAACTTCATAATTAATCCGGGTAAACCTTTGAATTTATAGGGTCCATCATTAATAGGAATTTCTGATGTATACCAAGCCGTATATTTACGGCCAGATAATTGGGTTGTTGCTTTGTAGCATGTAAAGCCTAAAATTTTGATTGTGTCCTTGGGGAATAATTGCCAGTTTAGTTTGTTATTTTCTTTTACTACTATAGGCAGTTTGCCAACTTTTTCGTACAATTCGGTGTTAAAGCTAGTTTTGTGTTTTACTATTCTGTATTGTGTAAAAAGAGAACACCTGTTTCCATTTGACATAGACATTATTTTTAAAAATGCGACTTTAGGATCTTCATCTTTATAAGCAATAATCAAGGAATCTATTAGTATTTTTGAACTATGCTGGAACACAGATTGATTTTGTCCCATTAATAAATGCATTTCCTGAAATTTAATTGAGGACTTGTTTGTTGAGTCTGTTAGGAATTCATAACTATAAGTAGCCAGATATTCGAGCGTGTCTATAACCTTGTATGTTTGGCTATTGATATTTAATGTGCTTAATGCAAATAATGATAAAAGAATGTGTAATTTTTTCATTTTAATATTTTTCAATAAAATTGTTATTCTTTTTAATTTTCATTTCTATTTCCAAAGCATTTTTGTCAGTGCTTAATTGAATTTTATTTGAGTTATTTATAAAATTAGACATTTCTTCATTTCTTTTTTTCTTAGCTTTCGTATATTGTTGTTGATTAATTTGTTGATATGTACGATCAGATAATAATAAGGGTTTGTTGTATTTGATTGTTGAAAATGAGGTCAATGTGAAAATATGTTCTTTTTTTGCATCTTCTATTTTTACAATGAGTCCGGGGAGTCCATTAAATTTATAAGGTCCGTCTGATATTGGTATTTCTGTGGTATACCAAGCTGTATAATTTCTTCCAGCAAAATAACATGTAGCATTTTTACAATTGTAATTTGAAATTATTGTATCAGAGTTTGATATTAGTTGCCAATTGTGTTTGTAGTTGTTGTTGACTACGTAATATGTAGGCGTTATATATTCGTAAAAGTCTATAGTCTTTGTTTTGTAATTTTTAATAATATGGTATCTGGTAAAATAAGAAGGTCTGTTTTGCATCATTATGGGTAAAATTTCCTGAGCAGCCACGCTGGAATTTTTATTTTTATATTTATTTGTTAATGAGTCTATTTTGTATTGGCTGCAGTGAGCAAAAAGAGAATGTTCAGTACCTATTAATAAATACATGTCCTCTTGTTTTCTGTTGTCTTGATCTGTTGAGTCCAACTGGTAATCATATAGGTAGTTACATTGGAATATAATGTTGTCAATTTGGTTGTAACTTTGAGCATGTACATAAAAAAATGTCAGTGTGGTTAATAAGAATATGAAAATTGATTTTATCATCTTGAATAGGAAAAAAGAATGTAAATAATTAAGCTTTAATTTCCACTCTTCATTTATGAAGAGTGGAGTAGTGTGTATTAACAGATTGCATCCATTACTTCTGCTGCTTGTTGTAAAGTAGTTCCTAAGTCGTCAGAATCTGATATGTAAGTGGTTCCATTTCCATTTCCACATTTGATGGTAACTTGAATTGCAAACATTGATGTGCTTAATGCTAAAAACCCTAACACTAAAAATCCTTTTGAAAAATACTTTTCATAACACAAAAATTTAAAAATGAATAAATTAATCTTGTGCAGGATTAATCCTGCTCCCCTGCTTTCCGTATCGCTACTAAAATTGGTTTGCTGGGGGTGCTTTTATATAATGGCCATTTATTTAAGCAGTTTAAATACAAATATTATGTTATAAGAAAAAAACTATCATAATTAATAAATTTTGCTTGTGAGGTTTTCAATTTTGCTACATATTTCATGGATGGTACGGAACAAAAGGGGTTAGGAATAACAAAGACAAGCATTTTAATGGGGTTTTACTTGTTATTTATGTGGTGTGTCTGATTTATTTTATTTAGTGCCGCATGTTGTGTTGATTATAAAAATATGATTTGTGAGTTAGTTATTGAGATACTTACTATTTTTCAATAAAATTGTTTCTCGTGAGCATTTTAGCTTCTGTACTATTTAAGTCTTGAGAGGAGATATCAATAGTTTGCGTTCTTATTCTGTTCGTTCTTTCTAAAACTTCGTTTTGTTTGAGTTTTTTATAATCCTTTGAATCTATATTAACGTAATTTTTAGTTCTGAAATAGATGGGTTTGTTGTAGTTTATTTTTTCAAAATATTCTAGCTCAAAGGAGTGTTCTTTTTTTCTATCTTCAAGTTTAATGATTAAACCAGGTAAACCTTTGAATTTGTATGGACCATCATTTATTGGTATTTCCAATGTATACCATGCTCTATATTTGCGCCCTCTAAAAAAAGTTTGTGCTTCTTTGCATATGTATCCGGCAATTAATGTGTCTTTTTTGTTTAGTGCTTGCCATTTGAAATCTAATTCCTCAGTGATGCGATAGTAATTACCCGAAATTCTTTCGTATGTTTCCACTTGTTTGCCAATTTTGTTTTTGAATATAGCATATTGAGCAAAAAAAGGCATTGGATCTCCAGATATTTGATTAATGATTAGATTGATTCTATTTTTACTATTATTGTTTACGAAGATTGAATCGAATACAAAATTGGAGGAATGTTCAAATTGGGATTTGTTATTGCCTATTAACAGGTACATGGTGGCTTGACGACGAGAATCTTTACTTGTAGAATCTCTTTGGTATTCATAGCTGTAAGTAGCAAAGTATTTAGTGTGGTCAATAATCTCAATATCAGTTGTTTTGTTTTGAGCTATTGATTGAATGGAATAAAATGATGCTATTATAAGTATTAAATAAAAAAGTCTCATGAGTTAAATATGATTGAGTAGACATTATCCCTATTTGTGAATAGGGATAGTGTCAAAGTTATTTATAAAAAAAGATTATCTTAAGCAAAGATCAATATAAGCGACCAATACATCCAAACCTTCATCAAAAGTGTCAGCTTCTTCAAAGCTAATATAGTTATGTTGAGTTCCATCTCCGCATGTGATTGTGAAAATGGCTGCGTTCGCAAGTCCTGTTGTTAATAAAAATCCAATAATTAGTAAAAATTTGTTTACATACTTTTTCATAATACAAAATTTTAAAATGAATAAATTGTTTAATCCTACGCCCCTGTTTTTTGTATTGTACAGTTGGTTGTAGGGGGTGCTTTTGGTAATGGCCTTTTATTTAAGCAATTCAAATATAAATATTATGTTTGAAAAAAAACTATGAGGACTTTATTTTGGTACGTATGTTATTAAAAAAAATGAAAAATATTTAAAGTATGGTATTGGGTTGAGGGTGCTTGGTCTTAAAAATGATATTGTAAGAGGTTGTGTCTTTAATTAGAGTTGGGAGTCTGGTTTATTTTAAATATGGATTGTATGTATCATAATAATGTGATTTGAGGAGCTTGAAGGTTAATGCTTTTCAATTAAATTATTACGCCTAAGTATTTTACTTTCTGCAAATCATTTGTCTACTGGCGAAACGTTACTCACTCGATTGCTACTAATCCTTTTCACTCTGGCTAGCGTTTCGTTGTGTTTTATTTTTGTTTGGTCCTTTGTAATTTGCAAACATTGAATCCTTTAGATAATGCGAGCTATACTCAAATTAAGAGTATTTATTTCCTATTAATAACCACATGTCTGTCTGAAACCTCGAGTCGCTGCTTGAGGAGGCTCTTTGGTATTCATAGTTATATGGAGTAAGGTATTTGGCATGGTCAATAATTTCGAATTTCGATTTCTTATTTTGTCCTATTGGTATAAGACTTCGATTATAAAGGGGAGGTGTAAGGGTTTTATTTTGATAGGTCAAAGGTAAAGGAGCTTAGGCATAAACAGTCGCTATAATATTACGATGTCCGCCAAAATTACGAAACTCGCAAAAATAGATACCTTGCCAGGTACCCAGATTTAAGCGGCCATTGGTAATTGGGATACTAAGAGAAGGACTCATCAGACTCGATTTGATATGAGCAGGCATATCGTCGTCACCCTCAAGAGTGTGGGTGTATTCAGGTTGGTTTTCGGGAACTAACTTATTTAAAATGGTTTCAAAATCATGCCGTACCGAAGGATCTGCATTTTCGTTGATGGTTAAGGCTGCAGAAGTAAGTTGAATGAAGAGATTCAACAAGCCCGTTTCGGGCAAGTTGAGTTGCGCTTCAATAAAATCTGTTATCAAATGATATCCTCTTCTGAATTCGGGTAAACGAATATGTTTTTGGTAGATCATTTATTGGGGTGTTTTTACAATGATTTGAAAATATTGTTGTTACTGAAATAGATTAAAATGTTTCATCGCAAATTCCATGGCGTAATCTTCAATTTCATTACAAACTTCACGGTACGCTTTAAGTTTTTCTATGTCGGTACCATCTGCCAAGCCGGGATCTTTAAATGGATGAGTTATAATTTCACCGGGTTCGTGGGTAAAAATAATTGAGTCTGTAGTGCTTTCGTCAACAATGATTACATAATCAAATACTTCATGATTGTAATCAGAAATGTTTTTGGATTTAAATGCATTGATATCGATAACAGATTCCATCATGGCTTTTTGTGCAAGCATATGAATGGACTCAATGTGCTTACCTGCGCTTATCACCTCAGCTTTATCCTTTAGGTAATAGGCCAGCCATCCTTGCATCATTTGAGAGCGGGCAGCATTTTTATTGCTGAATATTAAAATCTTTTTCATGTGTTTGTCCTTTAGGATTTATTTACAATGTAATTGCAGGGTTTTCCATTAAAAAAGTTACGAATAATTTCGCTAACCAACCAACTCATTTCTTCGCGTGTTTCCAATGTTGCTGTACCTACATGCGGAGTAACTACCACATTGTCCATTTTTAAAAGTTCCTGAGGAATATCTGGTTCATTTTCATATACATCTAATCCTGCTCCTGCAATTTCTTTTTTCTCTAGCGCCTTTATTAATTCTTCTTGATCTATAACAGGACCGCGAGCGGTGTTAATCAAAAATGCAGTATTTTTCATCATAGCCAATTCGTTTTTGCTTATCATATGATGTGTTTCTGCTGTTAATGGCGTATTTAATGATACAACATCTGCCTGAGTTAGCAGGTCCTTTAGTGGAACTCTTTGTGTTTGATAGTCATTTTCAATTTTAGCAGGTAGTTGTTTGCGGTTGTGGTAGATAATTTTCATACCAAAAGCAATGGCTCGTCTGGCTAAGGCCTGACCAATAGCCCCCATGCCAATAATGCCCAGTGTCTTTCCGGTGAGTGTAGTGCTCAGATTTTTCATCACCCCTGTTTGTATTCCTTCGGGTTTGCGTAGCTGGTTATTAAAAAAACCAATTTGGCGGCTTACGGCAATCATTAGCCCCATCGCCAGTTCAGCTGTTGGTTCGGTAACCGGGTCAGGTGTGTTGGTAACGGTGATTCCCTTTTGAGATACGTAAGGGATGTCTATATTGTCGTAACCTACACCGTAGTTGGCGATCAGCTTAAGATTTGGTGCTTTGTCAATGATTTCCTGCTTTAGTTTGTAACCAAAAATAGAAACTATAACATAGGTTTCATTCAGATGAGGATTTATTTCTTCATCGGTAAAATGATCTCCCTTGGGAAAAATAATCTCAAAGTCTTTGTTCAATGTGTCAAATCCACAGCTTGGTATGTTGTGCATTACCAAAATTTTCCTTTTCATATACTCTAAATTATTAGCGAAACTTCACTAACTAGTGCAAGTTTTAATTATTCACCTCCCGCTTAGGCGGTACAACTTGTGTGCCCAATTATTTGCTCTGGCCATGCCAGTTTCATATGTTGATAATTTGATTTTAATTTGTCATATGCAACACCCAAGTTGCAATCATCGTCCTGTGTGTAAGTCCTTTTATATGGGTGTTTCATGTATCTATAATTTTTCTTTTAATGGCTATTAAGCCTGTTCTGCATTTATCAGGAGAACTACCATTAAAGTCATTTTTCTCACAACAAATCGACACAAGTTGAGTGAGAATAGCTTTCTTCTGGCTCGTTTTATATGTGGTGCTTTACTTTAATTAAAGTATAAAACTATCTTTTTTTTTAAGAACCTCCAATGTTCATTTGAATTTCTAAAGGGGATAAAAAATAATATGATAGTAGAACGGTTGTTAATTTTACTAGCCCGTAAATTAGTCTTATCTCTTTATTTTCTAAAATTTAACGATCTATTAGTACATTTACAATCTTAAAATCGTAATTGTAAATTTTATGCCTAAGCATTTCTGTTTCATTTTTATAGTATTTTTTTGTTTTGTCTCTGTTGTGGCGCAGGAGAAGTTGATCATAAAGGGTGTTGTCTCTTCATCGACTAATCAAAAGATTGATCTGGTCTCTGTGTCTGTCAAAGATCAGCCAGGAGGTTCTATTTCAAATATAGAAGGGGAATTTACAATAGTGGTAATTAACCATTTGCCTTTGGTGTTGGTTTTTAGTAGGATAGGTTATGCTACACAGGAATTGAAGATAGAAGACTTAGCGGATATTAAGAATTTGAATATTGTAATGCAGGAAAAGCAGGAGTCTATTGTTCAGGTAGATGTGGTTGCTAAGGAGGAAGGGAATCAAAATTTTACGGCTATTGATTCTAAATTGTCGGCTACACTTCCGGATGCTACAGGAGGGGCTATTGAGGCTTTGGTGAAGACGCAAATGGGCGTATCGTCGAATAATGAGCTAAGTTCGCAATACAGAGTTCGTGGAGGTAATTTTGATGAAAATTTGGTGTATGTAAACGATATTGAAGTGTATCGTCCCTTTTTGATTAGCTCGGGACAGCAGGAGGGCTTGAGTTTTATTAATCCCGAATTAGTTTCGGATATACGATTTTCGGCAGGTGGTTTTGATGCTCGTTATGGCGATAAAATGTCTTCGGTATTGGATATCAAATACAAAAGTCCAACTCAGTTTGCAGGACATGCTTCGGGGAGTTTACTTGGGGCCAATGCACATATCGAGGGGATTACGAAAAATAAAAAGATAACTCATATTACAGGTTTGAGGTACAAAACCAATAAATACCTGCTTGGAACCTTGGATGTCTCAGGAGATTATGAGCCTACTTTTTTTGATGCGCAAACTTATCTTACTTACCGAATTAACGATAAATGGAGGTTAGGTGTTTTGGGTAATGTATCACTCAATCAATATAACTTTGAGCCCGAAGACAGGGAGACAACCTTTGGTACACTCGCAGAAACAATGACACTTACTATCTATTTTGAGGGTCAGGAAGAGGATAGATTTTTAACGGGTTTTGGAGCGACTTCTGTTGATTTTTCACCTAATAATAACAATAATTATAAATTGATTTTCTCCGGTTATCGCACTTCTGAGGATGAAGCTTATGATATACTTGGTCAATATTGGTTGCAAGATGTAGGAGATGAGGATGAAGATGGAAATATAAGTTACGATAGCGATGAGGATATTGGCATCGGCTCTTATTTAGAGCATGCTCGTAATTATTTGTTTGGTTCAATATGGAATTTTGCGCTCAGAGGTGCTCATCACTTGGGCTCTAATCATTTGGAGTGGGAAGTGAAATATCAACACGAACGATTCTCGGATATTATCAATGAATGGGAAATGATTGATTCTGCCGATTACAGTATTCCTTATTCGGAAGATGCGCTGGAGTTATCGTATGTGTGGAATGATGAAAATGATATCTCATCCAATAGAATTACCACTTTTATTCAAGAAAACAGAAGGTTTGATTTAGCTAATGGTACCTTGGATTTGGCTGTTGGACTTCGGGCGAATTACTGGGATTTTAATGAAGATTTTTTGCTAAGTCCCCGGGCTAGTGTGTTGTGGACCCCAGATTGGGAGCGCGATTATAGGTTTAAGTTTTCTACAGGTTACTATTATCAGAGCCCCTTTTATAAGGAATACCGCTCGAGCGATGTGGGCGTTAATTACAATATCAAGTCGCAAAAATCACTTCATTTTGTTACCGGCATGGATTATTATTTTTTGGCTTGGGAACGTCCGTTTAAGTTTTCTACCGAGATGTATTATAAAATATTAAAGGACTTGAATCCTTATGATGTGGATAATGTCAAAATAGAATACGCTGCAACCAATAATGCCAGAGGATATGCAGTAGGGTGGGATATGAAGATTAATGGGGAGTTTGTGGAGGGTGTTGAATCGTGGGCCAGTCTTTCTTTGATGAAAACAGAGGAGAATTTGGTGGATGACTCCTATGTGAATGAGGAGGGAGAAACCGTTTATCCGGGTTATATTCCGCGCCCTTCGGATCAGCGTTTGAATTTTAGCTTGATGTTTCAGGATTATTTGCGCAATAATCGATCTTTTAAAGTGAACCTGAATTTTTTGTATGGTACAGGACTTCCTTTTGGTCCTCCTGACTCAGAAAGATATTTAGCTACTTATCGAATGCCTTCGTACAGAAGGGTAGATATTGGTTTCTCAAAGGAAATTACCGGAGCTCAGCTTCGCCCTAACAAAAAAGCAACAACCTTTAAAAGTATCTGGATTGGCCTGGAAGTATTTAATCTTCTGGATATTGATAATACAATTTCTTACTATTGGGTAACCGATACGGATGGTACAGAATATGCTGTGCCAAATTATTTAACCTCCCGAAGATTAAATGTGAAGCTTGTGACCCGCTTTTAATATCGTTTGGTATTTTATTTTTCGTTATTTGCTCTGAAAGCATGAGAGGTGATTTTTTAGACCTAAACGTTTTTAAATAACAGTTAAGTCTTTACTGATAAACTTCATTCATTACTCACAAATATTTACTTATTTTTGATTTTGCTTATTAACGATAAAAAAAGATAAAGATGAGTAATATTCAGATGACTTCACAGGATTATATTGAGAGAGAAGATAAGTTTGGTGCACACAATTATCATCCGCTACCTGTGGTATTAGATAGGGGTGAAGGTGTTTTTGTTTGGGATGTGGAAGGCAAAAAGTATTACGATTTTCTCTCGGCTTATTCTGCAGTTAATCAAGGACATTGTCATCCTAAAATTATCAAGGCCTTAACCGATCAGGCTTCGAAGCTTACCTTAACCTCTCGTGCTTTTCATAGTAGTGTACTGGGAGAGTTTGAGGAGTATATTACTAAATATTTTGGCTACGATAAGGTATTGCCAATGAATACAGGTGCCGAGGCAGATGAAACAGCCATTAAGCTTTGTAGAAAATGGGCTTATACTAAAAAAGGTGTGGAGGAAAATAAAGCTAAGATTATTGTTTGTGGAGGAAATTTTCATGGTCGTACTATTACTATTATCTCCATGTCGACAGATCCGGATGCTTATACCGGGTTTGGTCCGTATACGCCAGGTTTTGAGGTGGTGCCCTATAATGATTTGGAGGCCTTAACCGAAGCGCTTAAGGATCCCAATGTAGCTGGTTTCCTAGTGGAGCCTATTCAGGGAGAAGCAGGTGTGTATGTTCCTAAGGATGGGTATCTGAAAAAAGCCTATGAGCTCTGTAAGGCCAATAATGTACTGTTTATTGCCGATGAGGTGCAAACAGGAATTGCGCGTACAGGGAAAATGTTAGCTTGTGATCATGAGGGTGTTCGTCCGGATGTATTGATCTTGGGAAAAGCAGTTTCAGGTGGGGTTTTTCCGGTATCGGCAGTATTGGCCGATGATGATATTATGCTTTGCATTAAGCCAGGAGAGCATGGCTCTACCTATGGAGGAAACCCTTTGGGGTGTAAAGTGGCAATTGCTGCTTTAGATGTGGTTAAGGATGAAAAACTGGCTGAGAATGCAACCCGTCTGGGCGAAATATTCAGAGAAGAACTGAGAAGTATTCAGTCAGATATGATTGAGCTGGTGAGAGGTAAAGGCTTGTTAAATGCTGTGGTGATTAGACCAAAGAATGGAAAAACAGCATGGGATGTGTGTGTGGCTATGAAAGAAAGTGGATTGATTGCCAAGCCTACACATGGTCATATTATTCGTTTTGCTCCTCCACTGGTAATTACAGAAGAACAACTTAGAGAAGCGTTGGAAATTATAAAAACAACTTTTGCGCAGTTTGAGTAAGTAAAGTTTTAAGATTATACACACTTAGGCACTAAGGACATTAGGTGAGGCTGAGATTAATTCTTAGTGTTTATAAGTGGACTCAGTGCCTTTATATGTTTTGGTATCTTTAAAATGTTTATCTTTAGTAGGGAATAAAACTTCACATAGCCATGGAAAAAGAACTACAATTATTATATAGCCGCTTGCGTAAGCTGGATGAGCGAGGTTTTGATTTAAACAGTTGGAAGCAAGGTACTATTGCTGTTATTGATTCCATTTTAGGACCCGCCAGTCATCATAGAAGGTTAATTGAGGGTATTGATTTTCAGAATAATAGTTGGTCTTTGCGAGATACAACAGGCGATGTTGATTCGGTAAAGAAAACCTGTGCCGACGTGTTGGAGACCATTATACTGGAGATTGAAACGCTTGGTTTGGCAGAGAAAAGTGTTCCTTTGGAAAAATCAAAGACTGTTGATAGTATTAAATTGATTGAAGAGGCATTGAAAAAAGAATTAAGCCAATCGCAGTTGAGCGATTTAAAGGATCTCTTACGAAAAACAGAGGTGGAAAATATGGATGTAGTAGATAAATTTAAACGTTTTGGGTACGAAGTAGCACCCAAAATACTGGCAGATATTTTATTGAGCCCTGAGTTTAAGAAGAGTTTATAAATGTTAGCACATTCCTTAAAAAAAAAGAATGTCAATATCGTGAGGATAGTAGGTTTAAAAATCAGCAACTTTATTTTGTCAACTGATCCAGTATTTTAAACATTACTGCTTTATTTGATTCAAAATATGTTTTCTCACCTTGTATAAAATCTGATGTTTGTACCTTTTTGCCACCCGCTAAGAGTTCATCTCCACAATTGGTGAGCATTTGCTTAATGGTGGCTTCAGTTTGTTCCAGGTGAAACTGAAGTCCAATGGCCTTGTTGTATTTAAATGCCTGATGATGAACTTCTTTGGTAGAGGCAACTAATTCAGCTTGTTCGGGCAAATCAAATGTGTCTCCATGCCAGTGAAAAACCACAGGAGTTGTTTCGTTAAAGGAAAGGATGTTTTTATTCTTGATTTCAACTGGGAACCAGCCAATTTCTTTTACTGGTCCCGGGTATACTTTAGCTCCTAATGCAGCAGCAATAAACTGAGAACCCAAACAAATACCTAATGCCGGTTTATTAGCGTCAATGGTCTGCTTTATAAGTAATAATTCATCATTTAACCATGCGTATTGATCTGTATCGTATACGCCCATTGGACCACCCATTACAATCAATAGGTCAAAATTGTTAAGTTCAGGAAGTGGATCTCCTGCAAATTGTTTGGTGCAGGTGAGCTGGTGATTGTTTTTAGTGATCCATTCTTCTATATTTCCTAATCCTTCAAAAGGTACATGCTGAATCCAGTGAATATGCATAATAAATAGTATCAAGTATCCAAGATGCAAATATTAAGAAATTACAAAAAAAGTTTTGTATCATGATATTTGCATCTTGTATCTAAAAAAAGTTACATTTTTTCCGGAACATCAATTCCTAGTAACCACATGGCATTTTTAATGGTTTTGGCAACTGTTTTACAAAGTACCAATCTCATCATGCGTTTATCTTCATCTTCTTCAAATAAGATGGGGTAATCGTGATAGAATTGATTGTATTCTTTGGCCAAGTCATAGGCGAAATTAGCTATGATGGCGGGTGAAAATACCTTGCCTGCTTCGGCAACCACATTAGGAAAATTAGTCACCATCCTGATCAGGTTATTTTCTTTCTCCCCAATTTCAACCTGGGTTGGTGTTTCTTCTTTTATCTCGATGCCTTTTTCGGAAGCTTTTCGGAAGATAGATTGTATACGGGCGTGGGTGTATTGAATAAATGGTCCTGTGTTTCCGTTGAAATCAATTGATTCCTGAGGATTGAAGGTCATGTTCTTTTTAGGATCAACTTTTAAAATAAAATATTTAAGCGCACCTAAAGCAATCATGCGGTATACTTTTTCTGCCTCTTCTTCTGAATAACCATCCAGCTTACCCAGTTCTTTCGACATCTCGCGGGAGGTGTTGACCATCTCATCCACCAAGTCATCGGCATCAACAACTGTTCCTTCGCGCGATTTCATTTTTCCTTCAGGTAGCTCTACCATTCCGTATGAAAAATGCTCCAGTCCTTTTCCCCATTTAAATCCAAGCTTGTCCAATAGTAAGGCCAAAACTTTAAAGTGATAATCTTGTTCGTTTCCTACAACATAAACCATTTTGTCTATATCAAAATCATCAAAGCGTAGTTTAGCTGTACCAATATCTTGGGTCATATACACCGAGGTACCATCTTTACGTAACAATAACTTCTCGTCTAAACCATCATTGGTAAGGTCGCACCAAACACTGCCATCTTCTCTTTTATAAAACAGATCCTTTTCAAGTCCTTCCAAAACCATATCTCGTCCTACCATATAGGTGTCTGATTCGTAATAAATCTTATCAAAATCAACACCTAATTTCTTATAGGTCACATCAAACCCAGCATACACCCAGCTATTCATAGTTTTCCAGTTGCTATATACTTCAGGGTCTTTTGCTTCCCATTTTCTAAGCATATCGCGGGCTTCCAGAATTAAAGGGGCGTTGTTTTCAGCGTATTTGCTCAGCTCTTCACAAGCCTTATATTGTTCGTTTTCCTGATCGTTGAGTCCTTCTTTGGTTTTCTTTTTGGCTTTGAGTTCAGCGTAAGTCGATGAAAAATCGTTGATGTTAGCAATGGCATCATATTCACTTATTTTGCTGGCTATGATAGCTTTGATTTCGACTTTATATTCCTGGTCAAATCTTACATAATAGTCACCCACCAGTTTATCGCCTTTTATACCTGTAGATTCAGGCGTAGCACCGTTGCCCCATTTTTTCCATGCTAGCATTGACTTGCAGATGTGTATGCCTCTGTCGTTAACGATATTGGTTTTTATAACTCTGAGTCCGTTTGCAGCAGCGATTCGTGAGAGTGAATAACCCAGCAGGTTGTTACGGATATGACCCAAGTGTAAGGGTTTGTTGGTGTTTGGCGACGAATATTCAATCATCATTAATGGTGAGTGTTCATCAGCCTGCTGATAGCCGTACTGATCAATTTTAATAATGTCGTTGATTGCATTCAACCAGTAATCGGCAGCCAGCTCAATATTCAAAAATCCTTTAACAACATTGTAGTTGGCTACATTGGTATCTGCATTTTTAATATACTCACCAATATCTCTTCCTGTATCTTCAGGTGATTTTTTAGATATTTTGAGTAGAGGGAAAACGACTATAGTAAAATCTCCAGTTAAATCTTTACGTGTGATTTGAACCTGAGCCTGGTTTTCGTTTATCTCCTGACCATATAACTCTTTTACGGCGGCAATAAGGTTGCCTTTTAATTGCAATTCAATATTCATAGCTGCTGCTCTGCTTTATAATTCAAATGAAAGTGCAAAGATATAAAAGTTATGGTTTTTAAAAATCACTTTCCTTGTTGAGTGTTGTCTATTAATTCAAACTCAATATCAATTTGATATTCACCGGGTATATTTTGGCCATTATAGGTAGCGGGTATCCACTTCCACTGCGAAGGAAATGTTCTGGCGGCTTCCATTACTTCTTTATCAAGCAAGGGGTGTAGTTTCTTTGCCAGCGATAAGCTAATAGGCCTTCCATTTTTATCTACACGGATGGCCAGGGTGATTTTTCCGTTGATATTATATTGCTTTGCTTCAATGGGATATTGAACATGCTGAACAATGTATAAATAGGGAATTATAGGACTGCCATCGAAAAACACAGGGGTTTCTATGTATTCTTTAGGAGTTTGTCTGTTGGCTATTTTAATTATTTTTTTGGTGTTATAGTCGTATTCAAAATCAAAATATCCCTCCAGAGAGAAATAAAGCCATCTGTTACTTTTATGTCCATATTTAAAGGTTCCACGTTCAATAACATAGCTCTTGTACTTTCGCAGATACCTTCCGTGTTTAATGGCTGTATCGCTTTTTA
The DNA here is from genome assembly GCA_041595375.1 of Saccharicrinis sp. Classification (GTDB taxonomy): domain Bacteria; phylum Bacteroidota; class Bacteroidia; order Bacteroidales; family Marinilabiliaceae; genus Saccharicrinis. The sequence continues at coordinate 3,425 of JBFHKL010000005.1, read as the reverse complement.
AAGCATAATATTCTTCATAAAAAGAATTGTATTGCTTTCTGATTAATTTTGTTTCCTGTGCTTGAGCTGTAATAATGCATAGGAACAATAGAAACAAAGTGTAAAGGGAGATGTGTTTCAATGTTGTAGGTTTTGCTTTAAAAGTAGTAAAATAACAACGGTGTTCCAAATTTTACCATCTCAATACATGGTGTATGGTAGGCTTGTTCTTAGCTTACTTTTTGATAGAGGATATCTTTATTTTAGTGTTTAAGCTTTCAGTGCAGAATGACGATGAGTAGTTAAGTTTGAAATAGACATTGTAACAACATGACTTGCTGTTTGGGAGTGTGCTGCACGTTGAAATATTCTTAAAGTAAGGTACTTAGTTACGTCTCTTTAACTCGCCAGAATAAAGCTGCTTATTTAGGTGTAGTGTATGTGGAAATCAATTGCTAATAACCCTATTCTAATGAATATAAGTTATTAGCAATTGATGATGTTTTATAAGTTTTTCTTTAAATAATCACTCATCATCTGGTATAAATGCATGCGAGTGTTTCCTCCAAAAATACTGTGGTTACGATTAGGGTAGACAAACATATCGAATTGTTTATCAGCTTGAATCAGTTGCTCCACGTATTCTAATGTGTTTTGGAAGTGAACATTGTCGTCGGCTGTTCCATGAATAAGAAATAGTTTTCCCGTTAAGTTATTGGCCATGTTGATGGGCGAATTTTCATCGTATCCTTTAGGGTTTTCCTGAGGCGTACGCATGTACCTTTCGGTGTATACAGTATCGTAATATCTCCAGTTTGTTACAGGAGCAACTGCTATTCCTACCTTAAATATTCCATCGCCTTTGCTTAGGCAGCTGCAGGTCATAAAACCCCCATAGCTCCATCCCCATATGCCAATTCTTGTTTGGTCAACATAGCTTAAAGAACCAAGGTATCTGGCTGCTTCAATCTGATCGTCCGACTCATACTTGCCAAGTTTCATATAGGTGCATTTTCTAAACTCTTCGCCTCTGGCTCCGGTTCCCCGTGGGTCTACACATGCTACCAGGTAGCCTTCGGCTGCAAGGTATTGTTCCCATCCAATACTCCATTCGTCAAGAACCTCCTGTGAGTTTGGTCCGCTATACTGAGTCATGAGTACCGGGTATTTTTTATGAGGGTCAAAGTTTAATGGTTTTACCATCCAACCATTGAGTTCAATACCTTCGGATGTTTTAAAAGAGAAAAATTCCTTAGGGGCGATGTGATAAGCTTCTATTTTAGTTGCAAACGCTTTATTGTCTTCAATAACTCTTATTTGTTTGCCCGACTGATTGTATAGAGTATAAACAGTTGGGCTTGTTGTGCTGTTATATTTATTTATAAAATATTTGTAATTCGAACTAAAGTCGGCATTGTTTGTGCCTTTATTGGGGGATAATTTGTATGTTTTTTTGCCATCGATACTTGTGGCATAAATTTCCCTTTGAGTAGGGGATACCTCGGCAGCCTGATAATAAATCATTTTCTTTTGCTCGTCGTAACCGTAATAATTGGTTACATCCCAGTTGCCTTTGGTTACTTGTCTTACTTTCATTCCAGCTGTGGTGTATAAATACACATGGTTGTAACCATCCATTTCGCCAACATAAATAAAGTGTTTGCCATCTTGTAAAAAGGTAAGGTTATCTAAAACATCCTCCGCAATATAATAGTCGTTGCGATGCGTAAATATACTCTTACAAATTCCCGATGCAGTATTGGCAATAAACAAATCAAACTGACTTTGATGACGATTCATTTTTAAGATACCTAATTTGCTGTCTTCGTATGTCCATCTGATACGAGGAATATAATAATCTCCCTCTTCCATATTCATGGTTTTGGTAGTCCTGTTTTTTATATGAAAAACTTTCACCTCCACTTTTGAGTTTATTTCGCCGGCTTTAGGATATTTGAATTTGTATTCGCCAGGGTATAATTTGTATTCCTCGTTGCTAGGATGGCTTCCCTGGTACACAGGAAAAGAGAACTGTTTTACATCAGTCTCATCAAAACGTATAAAGGCCAGCTCCATGCTGTTGGGCGACCATTCCATGGCTTTGTTAAAGCTAAATTCTTCTTCGTAAACCCAGTCGGGTACACCGTTAATTACTTTGTTTAGTTCACCATCTTTGGTAACCCGGGTCTCCGTCTCAAAGTTTATCTTGTAAATGTATATATCATTGTCTTTTACAAAGGCAATCATATTGCCATCAGGAGAAAAAGTGGCAGCCTGTTGTTTGCTCTCTTCGGACAGAGGCTTAACTTCCTTTCTTTTTATATCGTAAATGTAATAATTGGCTTTATAGGTGCGTCGGTAAATAGATTCTCTATTGGTATAAAGAAGAATTTTGGTTTCGTTATTATTTAAGCTGTACCCCTGGATGTTTTTAATTGGACAGTCCTTAATCTTTGTTAAATTAATAATCGTGTCTACTGCATTGCCTGTGCTGTATGAAAACTTAATCAGACATGTTCCATTATTGGCCAGTGTTGTATAATGAATGCCATCAGCCATGGATTCTAAGCCATGGATGGATTTGGGATAGAATGTGTGCTGTTTATTGAGGTCCTCCAGTGTTACCGTCTTGCTCTGACCATAACAAAGTAAGGGTAGTAATATAGATAGGGTAAGAAGTATCTTTTTCATTTTAAAGATGTTTTTGTTTCACATTTATTTATTGAAAAGCAAAGCTAATAATTCGCTCACAGGATTCAAATTTTCCGATAGTTAAACAAATGTTAGCGTGTATTTATCTGTCTGACCGAATGGCTTGTATATAAATTAATTTTTGTATTATGGTTTTGATTATATAAAATATTGATATGTATATGAAAAGGCATGTTTATTCGATTTTTAAGGCTTATCTATCAGTTTTTTCTATCCCCTGCAGTTTTTTGTTCATTAACGCGGATTGGGGTAAAGTAGTTGAAATGATAAGATATAGATAAATAAATATTGTAACGTGCGCTAATGTAGTGTTTTGTGTGATTATTGCCTAAATATTGTGCTTTATGGTATAGCGTAATAAAATACCGGTTTAGCGGAATTTAAAAATTTGAAAAAGGAAATTGTTACGTTTAAATTTGACTAGGTTAAAAAAGATTAACAAAAGGTTTAAAAATGTTAATATTTCAAAGTTAAATTAAAACAAATTATGCATGAGGAAGACAATTTAAAGTATCGCTTGCTTTTGTAGTGAAGGCTTTAAAAAACAAATGGGGATTAATTAAAAACAAACAAAAAATGTTGAAATTCCTAATGTAAATGAAAACACTAAAAAATTTAGAATTATGATGAAAAAACTTTTAAGTCTGTTTGTGCTTGTGTTTTTTGCTTCTGTAGCTATGGTTGCACAACATCAAGTTACAGGAAAGGTAGTAGATGAAACAGGACAATCTGTT
>JBFHKL010000004.1:0-44880 GCA_041595375.1 Saccharicrinis sp. | reverse complement strand
GGAGGTGGTGAAAAAGCTTTATACCGTATCTCTGCCAGTGCTAAAAATGAGGAGGGAACCACGGTTGGTACAGGAAGTGATGTGTATACTGCCAGGTCTATATTAGATTATAATATTTCTGATAAGTTGATGATATCAAGTGAATTGTCTTATAGTCACAGTTCGGTTGATAAATCCTTTAAAAATATCAGGAGTTTAGCTTTAGTAAAAATGCCCAATATGGCCATTTATGAACAAGATTCTGAAGGAAATCCTACAGATACCTATTTTACACCTATAAGTAATATTCAGGGGGATGGAGATGATTATTATAATCCGGTAGCGATGGCTAATAATTATACTTATAATGTTGAAGTGAATAGGATTACTCCTGTATTTAAAGTAAGATATAGACCTTTTCCTAGTCTTTCTTTTTCTACTACGATATCCTATGATACTAAAAATACTAAAACAACCAAGTTTACTCCTGAGGAAGCGCTTGGAACCTACTGGTCCAATACATCTAATAACTATAGTTATTTTAATGATAGTGAATTTTCACTATTAAGTACCAGAAGTCAGTTGGTTTGGGAGCCTAAGCTAGGGGTGAATCATTCGCTATTTGTGGGAGGTACTTTTACCAGTGATGATAAAATTAGTCAGTCGTACGCGGTAGCCACATCCAATACAGCAAGTAGTTTGGAGACCGTGGTGGTTGGTGCAAATATCGAAGATGGTTCTTTGGGTTCAAGTGCTAGTCAGTATAGAAAAGTAGGTTGGAATGGATCGTTCAATTATATGTTCTTAGACCGTTATATTATAAGTGGTAGTGGCCGATACGAAGGTAACTCGCGTTTTGGTAATGATTATCGTTATGGACTTTTTCCTAGTATGTCAGCGCGTTGGATTGTAAGTAAAGAACGCTTTATGGAATCCATTAAGTTTATTAACGAATTCAGTTTGAGATTTAGCTATGGATTAAATGGTAATGCGCCTGATGATAATTATTTGGCCTATAATACCTATTCTACTTATAGTTATGATTATCTGGATATGTCGGCTTCGTACCCAAGTTCTATTGAACTGGATGGACTAAAGTGGGAAACAGTTATTCAGAAGAATATTGGGTTTAATTTGGTTTTATGGAAGCATAGAATTAATGCTGATGTAGAGTTTTATAGCAAAGTTACCGAGGATATGCTGGTTGAAGATAGTGACATTCCTTCTACGTCAGGTTTTTCATCTTTAGATTGGGTGAATCAGGGAAATATGGAGAATAAAGGATGGGAAATCAGTGTGTTTGCTAAGGTGGTGAACAAAAAGAATTTTAAATTAGACTTTAATTTTAACCTGTCAAGAAACGAAAATATCATTACTAAAATAGTAGATGGTATGGATGTGGAAGAAGGTGATCCTCTTGAAACAGGTGAAGGTGGTTATTTAAAACGTCTTCAAGAAGGTCTTCCTATCGGCTCATTTTATGGTTATCATAGTAAAGGTGTTTATAGTACATCTGAAGACCTATATGCTTATGATGAGAACGGAGATGTTATTTACGATATTGATGGTACTGCAAAGACAATGAGGTTTAACAATTCTTATAGTTTCAACGCAGGGGATGCTAAATATCAAGATATGAACCATGATGGGAATATCAACCGTTTAGATGTGGTTTATTTGGGTAATGCTAATCCGCTTTTATATGGTGGTTTTGGTCCTAATATTACCTACAAAAACCTACAATTCAATGCATTCTTCAATTTTCGCTATAAACAAGATCTTATAAATATAGCCAGGTTGAATACTGAGAGTATGGACGATTGGGATAACCAAAATACTGCAGCTTTACGTCGGTGGCGCTCCGAAGGAGATGAAACAGATATCCCAAGAGCCTATTATAATAGCCAGGTAAATACTCTAGGTTCAGATCGTTTCTTAGAAGATGCGTCTTATCTACGACTAAAATCCTTAACGTTGAAATATAATTTCTCTAAAAATTTAATTTCTAAACTGGGATTCACCAAATTAATGGTATATGCTACAGGATCTAACTTGTTAACCTTTACTAAATATCTGGGTTGTGATCCGGAAACAGGAACTGATGATGATTGGGATGAACTAGGGTATGATGATAATAAAACGCCCCGTTCAAAGCAGATAACATTTGGAATTAATGTTCAGTTTTAAAAAAATAATACGATTGATAATGAAAATATATAGAATTAAACTATTTACAGTTCTCTCAATCATGCTATTGATAGCCACTTCGTGCGATAGCTATTTAGAGTTAGAACCTGAGGATGATCTTGTTTTAGATGAATACTGGCAAACGGGCGAACAGGTTGAATCTGCTTTGGCAGGTTGTTATGCCTCCATGAATGTGAATAACTTTATGAAAAGAGTCATCATTTGGGGAGAGTGTAGAGGCGAAATGTTAGTGGCCAAGAGTGGAGATTCGAGCGAAGGGTATATACTAATGAATTATTTAACATCGTCAAATAGCTATGTAAATTGGAGTTATTTTTATACTACCATAAATTATTGCAATACGCTATTAGCCTATGCCGATCAGGCCTATGAATTAGATGGTACCTTTACCGAAACCGAACTCAATATGTATAAAGCTGAGGCTACTTGTATCAGGGCATTGGTTTACTTTATTCTGGTTCGTAATTTTGGAGAAGTTCCATTGGTAACTACCGCTACATTGAGTGATCAAACTGATTTTTATGTATCTAAAAGCTCAGAGTCAGAAGTCCTAGCTCAAATTATTAGCGATCTTAACGAATCAGTTGGTAATTTATGTGTTACATTTTCTGAAAGCGATGCCTACGATAAAGGTCGTATTACGCAAGGAGCAGCTTATGCTATGCTAGCCGATGTGTATTTATGGGCCGGACAATACGATAATGCAATTTCGGCATGCCAGTCGGTTATTAATTTAAATAAATATAGTTTGGTGGATGGTACTGAATGGTTCGATGAACTATTCGTAGAAGGAAATTCTGAGGAAGGAATTTTTGAACTTAATTTTGATACGAGCTTCTCGGCATTGTATTCTTTTTATTATTACAGCACAGCTGCCGATTTTCAAGCTTATAGCGATATTATCGACCTTTATGATGATGTCGATGATGTAAGAGCCAACATGGCCACCTACGATAGTGATTATTATTCCATATTTAAGTTTACAGGAGTAGATGCTGCAACAGGAGAATATCGTAGTAGTTCCGAGTTTTATAATAACTGGATATTTTATCGTTATGCCGATGTATTGTTGATGCAGGCCGAAGCATACATTTTATCCAGCACCCAACAAAACCTCGACTTAGCATATGACTTAATTAACCAGGTTCATGAGCGAGCCACAGGTCTTAGTTTAGATGCTAGTTTAACGCAGAGTGATTTAAAAACTGCTGTACTGTTAGAAAGGAAAAAAGAGTTTGCCTTTGAGGGGAAAAGGTGGTATGATTTATTGCGTTTTGCCCGAAGAAACAATTTTGAAGATCAGAATTTGATTCTGAATTTAGTGGATATTAAGGCTGGTGCAGATGATTATGATCAGATTTATAGTTATTACCAAGATACTGCTTCCTATTGGTTACCTATCTATGACGACGAGATTGACTTAAATCCTAACTTAGTACAAAACCCTTATTACGATAACTAAAAATAATAAAATCATGAATAAGTCATTTATATTATTTAGCCTTGCTTTTGCTTGTGTATTAAGTGTTGTTGTATTTAGTTGTACGGATAGTTTAGATGGTACAACGTATTTTACAACAGAAGAGTTGACGCTGATGGAGACTTTGGAATCAGATTTTGATTCTTATTCTGAATACATTGCAATACTTGAAAAAACGGGATATGATGGTGCCTTAAAATCCTATGGTACTTATACTTGTTTTGTGCCTACGAATAGTGCTGTTGATGCCTATATACTAGAGAGATGGGGCGTTAATTCGGTAAGCGAATTAACTACCGATGAACAAATGGAGGCCTTAGAAACCATTGTGAGGTTTCATACCTTACCTACCAAAGAATGGACTTCTTCTTTTGAAGAAGGTCGTTTGGATGATACTACTTTTTCGGGCGATTATTTAACAACTTCTTTTTTATTAGGAGGAGGAATTGCAAATGTGCTCATTAATCGAGAAGCAGAGTTGGTAAATTATGATGTTGAAGCCGATAATGGGATTATTCATAGTTTAGATGCTTTGCTGGATCCATTTGTTGATGGGGTAGCTACCGTACTGGAAGAAGCTGGCACGCATACTATTTTTATAGAAGCATTAAAACAAACTGGTTTGTATGATTCAATTAACAATTTATCTACAAAATTTACAATTCTTGCAGAATCAGATTCGGTATTTGCATTGTCAGGCATTTATTCTTTTGACGAACTAGTAGCTTCAAAATCTCCCGATGATGATGATTATGAAAATGAGGATAATGATTTAAACGAGTTTGTAGGTTATCATATCATAGAAGGATTTTATTATACTTCTGATTTTGCCAATGGTTATCTTTCGACCCTGGCTGATGGAGAAGCCCTTGATGTTGAAAAAACAGATGAAGAATTAAAATTTAATGAAGATGATGAGGGTGTTTATCTGTCTTTAGTAACAAATGATAGTAATTATCCAGCTAAAAACGGCGTTTATCATACGGTAGATACCATTATGGATATTTATACTCCTTCGGCATCTTATCTTATTTGGGATTTTGTGAATGAGTCATCTGAATATTCTTCAGGCGCGTGGGTGAAAGGTACTAAATATACCCAAAATGCTTTTTCTGATATTTACTGGTATCCAGAAGATGAAACTTGCCGATATCTTAGAGCCTCAAGTGCTCCAACTTATAATTATACCACTTTTGATATGAGCGCCAGTCTGGTGTATATTGAGTTTACCACTCCAATTCTACCTGTGGGACAATACGATTTCTTTGTCTGTGCAAAAAGAGGAAGTGGAAGGGGTGTATTTCAATTTTATTGGGATGATGAGCCTATTGGTAGTATTTATGATTTAACAACCTCTGCTAGTGATATTGAATTTCCTGATTCAACGGCAATGGAAAGCTATGGCTGGAGACATGGATTAAAATGGATTACCGATAAAAATGGAAATACACAATATGATAGTGAAGCGTTTTTTAGATTTCACATTACTGATGAGTTGTTATGCTCAGAACAAAAGGAACATGTGATTAAAATGGTTCGACTTGATTCAGGAGGGTGTCCTATAGATTATTTTGAGTGGATTCCCATTGAGCAATAATGATAGACTTAAAAAACTTATGTAAGAATTATCTCGCTTAAGCACACAAGAGGATACGGATGGTAACAGGGCTTATTTGAAGCCCTGTACATAAGTCCGGAGTCTTGATACTTATGTTTGGATACTAAATAATAAACGCATGAAAATAAAATTATATAATCATAGATTAGTCTATATTTTCACTGTCATAATAGGCTTGTCGTTAGGCCTAATATCATGTGAAGAAGAGATTGATGAACATTATACGCAGAGCGATGAAGCTTTGGAGGATAATCTGAAAACGATCATAGCCGCAGATGAAGATTTATCTACTTTTTATGGCTATTTACAAGAGACAGGGTATGATGCATTGTTGAGTTATGCACAAGCCTACACCGTTTGGGCACCTACAAATGATGTGTTTAGCGAAGTATCTTCCGATACTTTAAATAATGCTGATTTGCTTTACGAATTGATAGGAAATCATATCTGTTTATATTCTTATACATCAAGTGATGTGGATGAAGATGGTATACTGGTAAAAATGCTTAATGATAAGTATATACAAAATACCACAGAAGATGGAGAAGTATACTTTGATGAGTATAAGGTTACCGAAGGGGATATCTTAAGCAACAATGGAATTTTGCATAAAATAGATGGCGTAGCAACTGTAAAATCAAATATATGGGAGTATTTAGAGTCTAAATCGGATGAATTTCCAAGTTTGGTGCAGTATATTTCTCAATTTGAATCTGTCGTCTTTGATCCGGAAGAAAGTACGGTTATTGGCCAAAATACCTTGGGCCAGGATGTTTATGATTCGGTTTGGGTAACTACCAATACTTATTTTGATGAAGTTGGTGATTTGGATTCGGAGGAAGATAGGTACACTTTTATTGCCTTATCCGACGATGTGTATGCTGCGGCTTACGATAGGTATAAAGATTATTATTCCCATCCTATTGAAGATACGATTATCTCAAATGTTCAAAATACTTTGTATCATAATATCATCTTTGATGAGTTAAGTGATGACTATTATGGTATTACTGTTACCAATACCCTGGGTAATGAGGTTATGATCTATGAAAGTTCTGTAGATGAAGATAGGTCCTTAAGTAATGGAAATATTTTGGTTGTGAATAATTTCGATTTTGAACCAGAAGATGTCATTTATAAATCAATCAAGTATGAACTTGAAAATACAGAAAGAAGAACGATAGGTGATAATGATGCTTTAACCATTAGTAAATCCTACGATATAACAGCCTCAGGCCTATATGTGAATAAAGTACAACTTGATGAAAGCCCTAATGATGGTGAATCTAATAACTACTTTGAGGTTGAGTTTAGTTATGTATTATCTGCCGATTACGATGTGTATATTAAGTTCGCAGACATTGGAGCTTCCCAAAAATGTAAATTAAAATTTGAATTTAGCTATACTGATCAAGATGGAAATACCCTTACTCATGAAATTGAAAGTATAGATGTTAACCCGGATGAAGAAGGTTTAATTCAAATTGGAGATACCTATTCGAACCCTGTTTATGTAAACGATGATGAGGACAATGACTATATAGTGAAGTTAAAGGTTTATATGGATGTAAGCGATGCAGAATTATTGCTGTACGACCGTCAGGTGGGTATTGATTATATAGAACTAGTTCCGGTAGAAAATTAATAAAACAAAACGTTGATATGATGTATCAGACTCTTATAAAATTTAAAAACATTTCAATAGGCTTGTGTCTCTTTCTGTTAGGGTTTTGTGCTAACATGCAAGGGCAAACAGCTCTATCAGATACGATCATGGGTACTGTGGTCGATGCAGCTTCCAAAGATCCATTGGTGGGTATTAATATTCGTATAGGAAAATTTTCTTCAGTAATTACTAACTCAGAAGGAAAGTTTTCTATTGTGACTCCTGATAAGAATGCCGTATTAATTGTAACGGGTGCCGATTATGTGATCAAAGAAGTTCCTTTGAAAGGTAGAAAACAGATAGATATTAAACTACATGCCGAAGGTTTTAATTCGGTTTATGGCGATGTACTCATGCCCTTGGGTCATCAAACTAAAACATCTGTAACCAGCGCTGTAGGAACTTTAACAGGCGATGTAGGAACAGTTGATGAGTCGGTGGCCAGTCTTATGCAGGGTGAGATTCCTGGATTAAGAGTGATAAACCGTTCTGGTGTTCCCGGGGTTGGAGCCAATATGTTTATTCGTGGTTTAAGTTCATTGAATGGCTCTTCAAAACCCTTGATTATTGTTGATGGTATGATTTTAGAAAATAATGTTTATTCTAATTCTATTATCGATGGTTTTGAATATGACCCTTTAACTGATATTAATCCTAAGGATATTGCCAATATTACTGTCATAAAAGATGCGGCCTCTATATATGGATCAAAAGCGGGTAATGGTGTTGTAATAATAGAAACAACCAGAAATAATGATATCGCAACTAAAATAGACTTTTCGTTTCAGGGAGGAATTAACTTTGCACCCGATAATTTGCCGGTGATGAATGCTGACCAATACAAAAGTTATTTGGTAGATCAAATTGGAAGTTCGGATTTGTTTACAGCCAATGAGGTTGAGAATCTACCTTATCTGAATGAAAATAGCTCTTACGAAGATTATTCGGCGTATCATAACAATACCAATTGGCAGGATGAAGTATTAAAGAGCAGTTATGTAGAGGACTTTTATTTTAGAGTTACAGGTGGCGATGAGGTGGCTAAATATGGTTTGTCACTAAGTTATATTAATCAGGAAGGAATTGTAGACAATACTTCTTCCAATCATTTCTCAACACGTTTTAATGCGATGTCGGATGTTACCGATAAACTCACGATCAATTCTAATTTAAATGTAGGCTTTCAAAATAACGATGTGTTTGATGATGGTATGATAGAGCGTTCTTCACCTATTTATACTGCTTTGATTAAGTCGCCTTTGCTTTCTCCTTACGAATACAATAGTGACGGTTCATTAACAACAACCTATTCTGATGAAGATGAAATAGCAGGGTATAGTAATCCGAAAGCTATTGTTGATAATGTAAAAGAGGAGAATAGTAATTACAAGTTCTTTGGGAACTTAGATGTAATTTATGATTTTAGTAGTCATGTACAATTGAAATCCTTGTTTGGGGTCAATTATCTGAAAAACACAGATGAACTTTTTTATCCAAATCAAGGTATTTCGTATGGAATAACAGAATATGCTGATACCACCTATCGTAGTTCTGAGATGAGGGAAGAAAGGCTGTTTGCGCTTTATAGTGATACGCGTTTAAGCTATACTAATAATCAAAATAATCACACATTGAGTGCTTGTGTGGGTGCGCGATATAATACCAATAATTACGAAAACTCATACTCTTCCAGTGGTAACTCTTCCGATGATGAATTTACCACCTTAGGCGATGGTGATAGTGATACATACATTACCGGTGGTAGTATCTCAAATTGGAAATCATTGGCTGTCTATGCGAATGCTGATTATGGATTTTTAAATAAGTATTTTTTAAGTTTTAATGTTTCTGTGGATGGATCTTCTCGTTTTGGTGATAACATTGATGGTGCTTTAAAAATTGCAGGGAATTGCTTTGGTGTATTTCCTTCAGTAGGAGCCGCATGGGTTGTATCTTCCGAAGAATTTATGAGAGATATAAATGTGCTTGATTTATTAAAAATTAGAGCTAGCTATGGAATTACCGGGAACGACCAGATTGGTAACTATACCGATGAGTCTTATTTTCAGTCTACCCGCTTTTTAATTGGTAGCGGATTAATTAGTGGTAACTTGGCAAGTTCGAGTATCCAGTACGAAGAAATGCGTAAAATGAATGTAGGCGTAGAATTGGCCTTGTTTAACGAACGCTTGCAAATAACAGCCGATTACTTTGATAATACTACCGATAAGTTGTTAAACCTGAAAGAAGTAAGTTCTATCTATGGTTATGATGATTACTGGAATAATGATGGTGAGCTTAAAAATACAGGTTTTGAGGTTGGTTTTAATACAAGGCTAATTAATGGGAAATCCTTTAAATGGGATATTGCTGCTTCTGTTTCTCATTACAAAAATGAAATTGTGGCATTACCCGATGGAACCGATACTTATGATATAGATGCTGTTGGTGCAACTATTTTAAACCAGGAAGGTGGGGCCGTGGGTCTATTTTATGGTTATAAAACAAATGGTATATATAATACAGAAAATGAAGCAGCAAGTGCTGGTATGTATTGGACTAACGAACAGGGTTTTGATCAGGCTTATGTGGGGGGAGATGTTAAATTTGTAGATCAGAATAATGATAATGTAATTGATGAAGATGACCGTGTGGTGATTGGTGATCCAAATCCTGATTTCACAGGAATGTTTAGTACTTGTTTTACCTATAAAAATATCTCTCTTTCTGGCTTGTTTACCTTTTCTCAGGGAAATGATGTGTACAATGCTTTAAGAAGAAACCTTGAATCGATGGATTGTTTTGCTAACCAGACATCGGCAGTGGTTAATCGCTGGCAGGTAGATGGCCAGAATACTGATATGCCAAGAGCTCAATATGGTGATGTTACTGGAAATGCTATTTTTTCAGACCGTTGGATTGAAGATGGTTCTTACATCCGCTTAAAAACAGTGTCCTTGTCGTATAGTCCTAAGATATTTAAAAAGTTTACCAAGAATGTTACTTTTTCTCTTACCGCTAATAACTTAATAACATTGACTGATTACTTAGGTTATGATCCTGAAGTGAGCATGTCAGGTACCAGCTATCAACAAGGTATTGATGCAGGTTTAACACCTCAGTTTAAATCAGTGTATGCAGGTATTAAAGTAGGATTGTAACAGAGTAGTTTAAATAATGAAACAATTAAATGTATTTTAACACGAAGCCCGTATGCTCCTTGTCTGTAAAAAGCAGGGAGTATACAAATTCTTCTTGTCAGCAGTATTATTTAATTTGTTCAGGTTATCAGAGTTTGATGAATTAAAAAAGATGAAACGAACATGAATTTTAGCATTTTAAAATATACACAAGAGAATGATTAAAATTTATATAGAGTTATATCTAACAGCATAAAGTAAAATTTAAACAGATGAAAAGATATAAAAATATCATATTAGGTTTTCTTCTTGCATCCTTTACATTGGTTGCATGCGAAGATATGTTTGATGTTGACCCGGAAGAAGTTGTTCTAACCGAAGACTTTTTAGGCGATGATGAATATGATGCTAGGGCCTCTTTGTATGGAGTGCTTTCTCTCATGCAGGATGCCTCAGAACAGTATTTTATTTGGGGAGAGATGAGAGCTGACTTGGTTGATGTCACCGACGAAACGGAAGATGAATTGCGTCAAATTGCCTATCATGAAAATAATGAGGATAACAGCTATTTAGATGCTACTTTGTTATTTTCGATCGTTAATAATTGTAATTATGGATTAGCAGGAATAGATACAGTTTACAGCGAAAATGATTTATTAGATGAATATGTATCGCTTTTAAGATTGAGAACATGGGCACAATTGCAAATTGCTATTAACTTTGGTGTGCTACCTTTTGTGACTGAACCCATTGAAAGTACTGAGGATTTAACGGTAGAATATCCTTTACTAAGCTTAGCTACAGCTATGGATAGCTTAATTAATGCACTTCTTCCTTATAATGATGTGGAAGGTATTAGCTCTTCTGATTATACAAGCTCAGAGAGTTCTTCGCCTGCTATGATGATACCAGAGCAAAATATTTTACTAGGGGATTTGTATTTATGGAAACAGGATTATGTAAATGCAGCTACTTATTATAAAGCCTATCTCGATGATGTGGTAAGCAGTTACTCGTCATCATATAATTTAACAGACGATTATCAAATTTCTCATAGTGATAATGGAGATGGTACCTATACAACAACTAGCAGTTATGCTAATATTTTTGAAAACAGATCGCGTGAAGCTATTTTTTATACTGGATATTCTGAAGATTACCGACAGGATAATAATCTCTATGACGATTTGGAAGGACAGGTTGCGCCATCTGTAGCTGTTGACTTAATGTGGAGTGTGCAGGAAAATATTTGTGATGATGTTATTTTTTCAGAAGGAGATTATAGGGCTTCTGTTATGTTTGCTGATCAACATGATACTTATTATAATGCAAAGTTTGAGGAAGAATTTTTCAAATTTGATAGGGTAAGTCGTGTATATCTTCGTTTGGCCGAAGCGATAAATAATGCCGGTTATCCTGCTCATGCCTTATTTATTGTAAATAGTGGCTTATATAATGAAACGGGTGAATATCCTCAATTTAATGATAGTACAGTAGCGTTCTTAAATTTTAATTCAGATACTTATTATAATTTAACTACAGCAGGATTAATTTCTGATGGTAACCTTGGTATACGTGGAAGAGCAGGTTTAGCTCCTGTTGTTGTAGAAGACGCAGTGAGCTTAAGTGATTCAATTGCTCAGGTAGATGCTCTTATTCTCCAAGAGGAGGCTTTAGAACTTGCTTTTGAAGGTACACGTTGGACTGATTTAGTGCGCTCTGCTTTGCGAAATAATGACGCCTCAATAGTTGCAGATGCCATTGCTAATAAGTTTACCGCTTATGGAGACCTGTCAACCGCAAATGAGCTTAGTGTATCTTTACTGAATAGTGATAATTGGTATCTGCCTTTGACCATCCCAGATAATTTTATTTCTGTGGAGGAGGATGAGGAATAATTTAAATATCACATAGTTAATGAATTAAAGTTGCAGTTGTTTAACGAATAGTATTGGCTATGATACTCCTTTAACAATGAATTGAAAAATGGATGAAGTCAGAGTTGCAGCTTGTTTATGGTCATTAACTAATAGATTGATTTGGTATAGCCTAACCTAGTCTAATAAATTCATGGATTAATTTATTATAATCCATGGGTTTATAGACTAATATAATATATATAAAATTTTCACTATTACATTTTTCTTTGCTCTATAAAGAGCGGGGGTGCTGAATCAGCATCCCTTTTTTAGGATATTATAAATGCAAAGAAAGCATCTTTATTCATCTTGATGGGTTATTGAAAGGTATTTATATGCTAAGTACTAACTATAATGGTATATGTTGTAAGGCGAATTTTATACAATTTATAATTGTACAAATGTGTGAGGTTCAATACAAACTAAATGCTTTTAACTTTAATAAAATCGCAAGTCAGGCAACTTAAAAGATTTAAAGCGGTCTCCCCGAAGTACAATAATAGGATTCTGCCTATCTAAACAAATTGATATTTAGGCAGTGTTAAAATAAATAAGATTGTTTATGAAAAATATAGCTATTGTAATTGCCCTTTTATTAGTTTCATTCACGGAACAAAAATGTTATGCTCAAAATTTAATAAATCAAGAGAAAGAACAGTCTCATCTGAGTGGTAATTTAGTTCAGGTAAATATCTCCAGCTTGTCAGAATTACTCGAGGTAGTGCAGAACGACAACCAGTTGATTGTGATGAAGCCTGGTAAATATGTAATAACAGAGCTTGCCGATACATTAAGAAGTTTTAAATGTAGCGGGTCAAATAATACGATTGAAATGTTAGGCGTGCACATTAATTTTCCGGTGGGAACTTGTAGTGATGCCCATTTTAGATTCTCAGGTTCTAACAATACCCTTAGGGGCGGTAGTTTTGAAGATACCTATCAGAATGGGATGAAGGAAATTACTGATTTTGGGAGCTATAATCAAAACAGAAAAACATTAGCAAAGGGACTTAAGGGAGGAGCCAATATTGTTTTATCAGGAGATGGAAATAGAGTGGTGGGCATGAAGTTAACGGCAAGAGGTTCGTTTCCATATGGGTATGGCAATATGTATGGCATTGGAAGAGGAAATGCTACCGGCTTAGATAAACGTTGTGGATTATTAATTACCGGAGTAGGTAATGTTGTAGATAGTTGTGAGTTTCAGCATCGTGCATTCGGACATGTGATTTACATGCAAAAAAATGCAGATAAAACAATTATTAGGAATACAACTATTGAGGGCCGTATTAGGCCCAGTAACGATATTTATAACGAAACAAACGAAGGTGATTTGCCTAAAAGGTTTAACTATAAAATGCCCATAGGCCGGATTGCCGGACAAGCTATTCCAAGGGATAAGATGTTTAATCTGACTGAGGATGGTATCAGAGCCTATGATATTCCAGGTTCGGTTACTGTGGAAAATTGTACCGTGAAAAAGTGCCGTGGGGGTATTAAACTTTATTTAGCAAAAGGACAGGTGAATGTAAATAATTGCACGGTACTCGACTGTATTATTCAGGGATATTCTTTAAACAATGGAGGTAAAATTACTAATTGCAAGGGCAATGCAGCTTATGGACCCTTGCTTTATGTACATTTTGATGGTTTTAAAAATCAGGAGGTAGATCTTGAAGTTTTACCAGCTCCACATGCCTTAGGTAATCACGTGTTAGCTGCTATTAGAGGAAGTGGCCATAAGATAAACTTAACTCAGCCAGAAAATGCAAAAACAACAGATGCGATGTTTCGTCCGATTATAGTAGGCTACCCTGCCCGTTTCGAATTTCTAACAAATGACTATCCTGATATTCCACAAGGTTATGAGGAAAATTTTCAGAGACAGTTTAGCGATGCGACCTATAAAGCATCTCATATTTTTTTAACCAATGATACTGACTATCCTGTTATTATGGGCAATTTATCCGAATACAACTCGGTAGAAAGTTTAAGTTTGGTAAATGATCTTGGAAAAAATAATGAAATAGTATCTGCTCAACAAAAGTAGTTTGTTTCAATGTTAGAGGTAAATTAGCTAGATAAAACTCTTCATTTTACGCTCGTTTTATAACAAATGAGTCTCACTAAAATGATAATGAAGCATAGAGACTTTTTGATAGTGGAACATTAAGTTTTAAGCAAAGCCTAGTATAATGTGTCAATGGAGGTGTATGCGACTAAGGTTGATTGTAGACACACAGGCATAGGGGGGAGGTAATAAACAATTACTGATAAAAAATAAATAAGAGACAATACTCTGGTGTTTTAAGGTGGATGTCTTTTCAACCAATTAATTAACTTTGGATTTTTACAGGAGAAGAATCATTAGAAATAATATGTTTTTTCACAGATATCTATTAGGTTTAAATCTTTATATCATGTCTAAATTACACGGCATTAACCCTGTGTTAAATTATAAATAATTTGTATAAAATGATTACTATGTCGATTTTTAAAAAAGGGACAATAGGTTTATTCTTGTTAGCTTTAATTATAACAGGATGTCAGTCTAAGTTTAATTACGAAGTTGTAGAAGATAGCAACTCAGTAACTATTCAAAAGGATAGCTTAACTATTCGTCTGGAAATTGTGGATGAGCACATTATTCATGTTCAAAAAAGTGTACCAGGGACTGAAATTCAGGAACTTCCGGATTATGTAACAATTCTGAGACCCCAAAATGTAGCCTGGGAACTAAAACAGAGCCCCGATCAGCTTACCATTAGTACAAGTGCAGTAAAAGTATTTGTAAACAGTGATGGAACTATTGTTTATCAGGATAAAGCAGGGAAGAAGCTGGTTGCTGAATCCAATGAGTTAACCTATATAAAGGAAGAGGCAGAAGAAGAAAATGTTGTGTCACAGTCTTTTGTTGCCGGAGATGAAGCTTTATATGGCTTAGGACAATTTCAGAGCGGTATTATGAACTGGAAGAATGTTCCTATACGTTTGCAGCAGTATAATCAGGAAATTGCCATTCCTTTTTTTGTTTCTACATCAGGTTATGGAATTTACTGGCATAATTATAGTCTCACCGATTTTAACAAGGCTCAGAACGAGATTCAGTTTGCTTCAACTCAGGATATTCAGACTACAACAGACAAAAAGGGCATTGCTATTGATGGAGAAAAGGAAGATGTAGCATCGCATATTACAAAGGATGATATTGCCAAAAACATACGCGAAACTACCTTTACACCAACCCAAAGCGGAGAATATACTTTTATGGCTCTAAGCGATACTAATGGCCGAATGCGTGGAGAGATTAAAGTAACTATTGATGGGGATGAAATCATTAATTACTCAACCATATGGATGCCAAGAAGATATTCGGGAAAAAAGTATTTAGAGGCAGATAAAGAATATAAGGTTGTGTTTGAGAACAAAGGAGCCAAGATTCCGGGACGATTATTTTATAACAAACCAGACTATAATAAATCTGTTTTTAGTAGTACAAAAGGAAAGGTCATTGATTATTACTTAGTACATGGAGAAAATCCGGAAGAGGTAATTGCTCAATATCAAAAATTAACAGGAAAAGCCCCTATGTTTCCTAAGAGTGCCTACGGTTTTTGGCAATGTCGCGAACGATATCACAATCAAGCCGAATTATTAGAGAATGCACGTGAGATGAGAAAACGTGAGATTCCTTTTGATAACATTGTACAAGATTGGTTTTATTGGCCAAAAGGAACCAAAGGGCCAGAATGGGATAGAGTAAAATACCCAAATCCTAAGGCAATGGTTGATGAGTTGAAAACACTAAACCTGAAATTAATGGTTTCAGTATGGCCAGAGGTAAAGAACGATGCTTTAGAGGAAAAGTATAACCTAAAAAAAATAGAAAGTAGTAACTACGTAGATATTTACGATTCAGCAATCAGAGAGCGTTTTTATCGTATGTTAAGCGATTCTATGTTTCATTATGGAGTGAATTCTATCTGGCTGGATGGAACAGAGCCGGAAGGAGTTTCGAATACAAAAGTAAATACAGCTGTGGGGCCTTATGAAGAGGTTCAAAATCCCTATTCACTGGAGGTTACCAGGGCTATGTACGAGGGACGAAGAGCAGAGTTTCCTAATGAGCGTGTTTTTAACCTGACTCGTTCTGCCTATTGCGGACAACAACGTTATGGAGCAAGCTCATGGTCAGGAGATGTAGAGGCATCCTGGGAGCAATTTTCAGAACAGATTGCTGCGGGGTTAAACTTCACCATGGCAGGAATACCCTACTGGTCGCACGATATTGGCGGATTCTTTAGAGATTCAAAGTCTATTAATCCGCAGTTTGATAGCCAGTATACTAATCCTGAATATATTGAATTGTTAACGCGTTGGTTTCAATTTGGTACTTTCAGTCCAATTTTCCGAATCCATGGTTATGTTTCTGAAACAGAGATATGGCGATATGGTCATGAGTTTGAAGAGATGGCACGTAAATTCATCGATCTTCGCTACAAATTGATGCCTTATATTTATTCTGAGGCTTGGAAAGTAAGCAACGAAAGTCACTTATTGATGAGTCCTTTGGTTTATTATTATCCTAATGATAAAAATACCTGGGGCATCAAAGATCAGCTCTTTTTTGGCGAATCGATGATGGTATCCTTTGTCACAGAGTACCAAAAAAGAACCAAAGAGGTTTATTTACCTCAAGGTGATTGGTTTAATTTCTGGACGAATGAGAAAGTCTCAGGAGGAAAAAATATTAGCGTTGACGCACCTTTTAATAGCACACCAATCTTTGTAAAAGCAGGGTCTGTCATTCCAACAGGACCTAAAATTCAGTATGCTACACAAGAAACAGAGGAAGCTCTGGTAATAAAAGTTTACCCAGGAAAAGATGCGGAGTATGTGTTGTACCTGGATGATAATGAGTCGTATGACTATGAGCAAGGAGAGTTTACTGAATTGCTTATTAAATATACTGAAAAAAACAAGGAAGTTAGTATTGAGAATAAAGCTGGAAACTATATTAAATTTAAGGATGATCCAATGAATTTTAAAGTAGAATTAATAGGGTCTGAAACGCTTAAAGAAGTAACTTTCTCTGGTGAAAATGTAAAAGTAAGGTTATAATATTAATTTTTTTTACGCAGCTATTTACGGTAGTGATATTTGTAAATAGCTGCGTAATTATTTAATATGTTTAGCAATTTTCGGCATATTGTTTGGGCGTTTGTTTAAATTGTTTTTTAAAGGCAGATATAAAATGCGAAACATCAGCAAAACCAACCATAAAGGCTACCTCGTTTACATTATATTGCTGACTCATTAACAGTTCAGAAGCTTTATTAAGTCTGTATATACGTATATACTGACTCGGAGTGGTATCTATGATGGCTTTAAATTTCCGGAATAGCTGACTTCGGCTCATGCCTATATCAGCACTAATACGCTCTACAGATAATTCATTATCCATCATATTCACTTCGATAATGTTATCTATTTTATCTAAAAATATTTTATCTAAAGGATTTTGTTTCGCAGTTATTTTCTTAGGTTCTGTTGTGTTTGTATCTTTATTATAGTTTTTTGTAATATTTTCTCGAAGTTGTATGAGGTTAGTAACCTGAGCTTTTAAAAGCTCTATGCTAAAGGGTTTTTCAATATAGGCATCTGCTAGGTGCTTATATCCTTCTAATTTCTGATCATTGGTTGTTCTGGCTGTTAGTAATATAACGGGGATATGTGAGGTTATAAGATTTGTTTTAATTTGATGACATAGCTCCAGACCATTCATCTCCGGCATCATAATGTCAGATAAAATAATATCCGGCATCTTATCCTTAGCTTGTTCCAATGCTTCTTTTCCATTAGGACAGGCAATTACATTATATTCATTAAAGTGTTGAATCAGGTAGTCGCGTAAATCATCATAATCTTCAACAATCATAATAGTTTTGGTATTGGCTGCAGATGTCGTATGAGATATTGGTTGATGAGGTAACTCTATTGTTGAATCGATTAACAGTGGTGATTTTATTTTTACATGCTGAATTTCATTTTCAGAATAAGAGCTCTTGTCAATGGGAAAACGAATAATAAAGCAGCTTCCTTTCTTTTCTGTGCTTTCTACCTCAATGCTACCATGATGAAGATGAATCATGTTTTTTGTAAATGCCAATCCTATTCCTGTGCCTGATTGGTTTTGATCAGGATGGTCGGTGGTGTAGTAGCGGTCAAAAATTTTATCTATTGCTTCCTTGGGAATGCCTACCCCTGTGTCTTTTACCTGTATTGACAACTGCTCATCTGTGATTTTGATCTCCAATGTTATTTCTCCATTTTTTTCTGTAAACTTAATGGCGTTGGATAATAGGTTATATAGTGATTTTTCAAGGATATCAGCATCGTACCAACATTCAATAGTTGTGCTATGTGGCGTGATAAAGATTAGGTTAATTTCTTTTTTCTGAGCGATATATTTAAAACTATTAAAAATTTCTTTTGCTTCAGTAATGATATCGCCTTGAGAAACGGCTAGTTTGATTTTATTTTCCTCCATGCGTCTGAAATCCATTAACTGGTTCACTAACCTTAATAAACGTTGGGCATTTCGGTTCATACTCAGAAGTTGCGTTTTAAGAAGTTTGTCTTCTGTTTGGTAGAGGGTTAACCTTTCTAGTGGAGCAGTGATAAGTGTAAGAGGAGTTCTTAACTCATGTGAGATGTTAGTGAAAAACATCAGTCTGCTTTTCCCTTCCTGTTCAATTCGTTTCTTTTGCGTTTGTTCTTGTTGAAGTTTGTTTTCTTGTCGGGTTCTATAGGTAATAATCGCTTTTAGTAACAAGAGAAATAAAAATAATACCACAAAATAAATGACAAGAGCAGTCTTACTCTTCCAAAACGTAGGTAACACTGTAATATTTATTGATGCCCCTTCAGTATTCCATACTCCATCGTTATTTGATGCCTTTACTCTAAAGGTGTATTCTCCTGCAGGCATATATGTATAGCTGGCTGTACGTCTAGTGCCAGCATCTATCCATTCATTATCAAACCCTTCGAGTTTGTATTGGTATTGATTGTTTTCGGGTGAGGTATAGTTTATCCCCACAAATTCTAATGAAAAAGAAGATTGATTGTGTTTTAAAGTAATTTTGTCGGTTAAGCCAATATGTTGTGATAAAATATTGGATTTGTCTCCTATTTCTACTGCTTTATTAAGAACGTATAGATCTGTAATCAAGACATTGGGAATATTTAAGTTATCCTTAATTGAGTCAGGATGAAAAATATTAAAACCATTTAAACCGGCAAATAACAGGTGACCAGTATTTGTTTTTAAGGAAACAAAATTCTCAAAACGAGAGGATTGCAGTCCATCGTATTTGTCATAGTTTTTAATGGTTCCAGTTTTACTGTCTAGTTTAGAAATTCCTCCTTTGGTACTTACCCATATGTTGTTATTGTCATCCACTAATACGGCACAAACAATGTCTTCTGCCAGATGATCTTCCTTGTTGATTAATTCACAATTTTGCGGCGAAGAGCCTTGCTTGATCAAGCCTTTATTGGTAGCAAACCAAAGGGTACCATCTAAGTCTTGTGTGATCGCATTAATGAGAAGTTCTTTATCGCTTACATTACTGATGTTTTTAAAATTAAATTGGTGTATTGTTTTGTCTTTTTTATGGTAACAAAAAGCACCTGAACTCCATGTACCTATTATTAGAGAGTCACCTAAATCAGCAAAGCAACGTGCATGAGTAATGCCATTGAGGTGGGTGTAATTTTGAGTGGTTGGGTTAAAAATATCCACCTGACTATTATTGCCTATCCATATCAAGCCCTCTTGATCTTTATAAATAGCATATACCAGGTTTTGAGATATGGTATTTGTACCCATTTCGGTATTGGCAAAAGGGCTAAAAATATTTTTCTTTTTATCGTACAAGAAAATACCACTTCCATAAGTGCCAACTAATAGTTTACCAGGACTTAACTCATTTATAGAAATAACGATATCATTGCTCAGCCAATTTTTTTTGGTTTTATCAGCCTTGTAATTGTCAAAAGTACCTTCTTTGGGGTGAAAACGACTTATTCCGCCTTCTTCCTTTGTCCCAATCCATATTTCACCATCAGAGTCCTGAAATAAGGCTCTTACCTGGTTGCTCATAAGACCCTTAGGATCAAAATTGAAGTGAAAATGATTGAAATGCTTTTCATTTTTATCCAGAAAATTAATGCCGTTGTTGTAACTGCCTATCCATAAATTTCCAAGTTTATCGTTATAAGTGACCAATGGAACCTTACTATTAATGCCTGTTTCGTTGTACTTATCAGGCTTTAATAATTGTGTTTCCTTTGTGTTTAAATCAAGAATTAAAATCCCCAAATCTCGAATCCCTGCGATGATTTTGTTATTATATTTCGTTAGGGTGCTAATTGTATTATATTCGATAGGAATGATGTTGGGGTTGTAAAATTCTGTAATTGTATCGTGTATACATTTATAAATTCTATAATCCTTTCCACATGTCAACCATATGTTATTTTGTTCATCAACATAGGTACAAGAAATTTGTTGTTCATTTGGTTTTAAGGATTCGAAAACAATGCGTTTAGCAGTATTGTTTTGCTGATCGTAATAGAATAGCCCTTGTTTGGTTTCAAAATATAATTTATTATTTCTATCCGTAAATATGGAAGTAAAATCTCGGGGGAGATCTTTTATTTTGCCAATGTAATTCTCAAAGATATCATTATCGGCATCGTATTTATAGAGGCTCTTTTTGCGACCAGCAGAAAACCCTTCAAGCCAAAGATTATTATCCAGGTCTAAACATATTGAGCCATTGGCAAATGGTACAAAATAGGTTCTGGAGTCATTTAATGCGTAGTTTTTAAATGTATAGGTGGTTTTATCTAATTTCGAAACTCCGGTAAGTGTTAATATCCATAAGCAATTTCTGAGCGTGTCTTCAGTTATCGCAGATATCATATTGTTATTTAGGCTGGTACTGTCACCACTGATAGAAGTGTAGCTTTTAAATGTGTATCCGTCAAAACGGTTCAGTCCGTTGTCGGTTCCTATCCACATAAAACCATCTTCGTCCTGAATAATGTCTTTGATTACATTTGAGCTTAATCCGCTTTCGTAATTAAAGTGTTTAAATTTTAAGGAGCTTTGTGCTTTGGAGCTTGAGAAAATAGGAAATAATATTACAATTAATAATATTATCCTTGCATATAGGGTTTGGCAGGTAATCATAGTAATGTAATTGTTTTAGTCTAATCTATTGTAAAATAGAAATTGCAATATAACAATTATGTATATGAAATAATTCTATTTACTGGTCTTTTTGAAGAATAATGTTTTTAACGGTAAACTTAAATGTGGTTCCCTTGTTGACTGTTGATTCGAACCAGATTTGACCACCTAATAATTCGCTTAAACCTTTTGCTATGGATAAACCCAGTCCGGTGCCTCTGGTATTGTTTAAAGCGGAGTGATGTACCTGAAAAAAACGTTCGAAAATCTTATCTTGTTTATCCTCAGGAATTCCAATTCCCGTGTCTTCTATACTAAATATTAAATGGTTGTTTTCAGGAGTGCAATCACACTTAATAGATCCTTTTGGTGTAAATTTAAATGCATTACCAATCAGGTTAGTAAGGATTTGTTTTAGTTTTGTTTTATCAGTTTGAATAATAGCTAGTTTATTATCACCATTAAAATCAAATCTAAAGTTTATATGTTCTTTGTTTAATTGCTTTTGGTACACTGCGAAAGATGAATATAGATCATCAAATAATTCAATAACATCGCATTCTTCAACATGAATGGTTAATTGACCGGATTCTATTTTTGATATACTCAGGATATCGTTTATAATTTCAAGCAAATCGTTACAGCTGTTACTTATGATATTGGTAAATTTTGTGAGTAGAGACTTATTGTCAACGTTATCGATTAGTAAATCAGAAAATCCCATAATGGCATTCATGGGAGTGCGAATTTCATGACTCATATTCTGAAGAAAGGCCGTTTTTAAGCGGTCACTTTCTTCGGCTTTATTTTTAGCTTTAATCAGTTCAAGCTCTTTTGCTTTACGATTACTAATGTTATGTGCAAAAACGATAAAACGATGTTGAGCTCCTAATACCACATATTGAACGCTTATTTCCACCCAAAAAAGATGACCATCTTTGTGTTTGGCCAACCATTCAAAGCATGGGACCTGAGAGGTCTTTGCTTTGTTCAACCATTCTTCTATCTCTATGTTTGAGTATGGAGTTTCTCCATGACTTAAATTAAAAATGGATTTATGTATGGCTTCATCATAAGTATATCCATACATTTGGCACATGCTTTTATTTACATCTATTATGGCTCCGGTAGAGGCATCATGAATAAAAATAGCATCGTTAAATGCATTAAGGATAGAATTTAAATAGACGTTATTTTCTCTTAATTCACTCTTTCCCTGTTTAATTACTTTTGTTGCTATTTCAACCCTCTTCTTAAGTAGGATAATAAAAGAAATGGTTATTATTATTGCAATACCTAATGCAATTAAGGTTTGATATAACCAATTCGGAATAATAGTTACTGTATTGATTATTCCATGCAGCCATTTTTCTTTGGTTTGATCGAAGAAAGAATGGTCTTGTTTATTCCATTTTTTCAGATATTCATCTAATAGCAGAATGATTTCTTCATTTTTACCCTTGGGGCAAATGAAAAAATATTCTGTGGGATTAAACACCACTCCAGTAGATTTTAAATTGTATTCATCTTTTTTTCGCCATCCATAGGTAACCTCAGCAATTCCGGCGTCTATTTTTTTATTTGCAATTGCCTCAAATATCTCATTGTATACCCTATACTCCACAAAATCACAGGAAATATTAAATTTTGCAACTAAAGCTTTAAAATTTTTTGAGAGAATATCACTTTTAACGATGCCAATTTTTTTGCCTGTAATATCTAAAATGCTATTTATTTCAGATGATTTAGGTGCATATACATCGCCCCAGACACTAATGATGGACTGGGTACTATAATCAGCATATTGGGCACGGCTTTCCATATAGCCTACTCCGGGTAACAGATCTATCTTGCCTGATTTAATATTCTTTAAACAATGATCCCAGGATGCAAAGTTATACTTAAACCTTATATTTTCTTTTTCACCTATCTCATTTAACAAATCAACGTAAAAACCCTTTACTTCTCCATTTTTATCTTCGAAAATTACAGGATAGTTGCTCCATCCTCCTACTGTAATTGTCCTGGTTTCACTATGTAAATACTGGAAAGTAAAAATAAGTAAACATAAAAGTAAAGAGGTTTGGTGTTTTTTACCTAAATTATTAAAACCAGTCAATTTGCTCATTGAAGTTGTAACAGATTGATACATCATTTCATTCTTAAGCTTTTCCTTAATTTCAAAGGGTATGAATTTAAGTAAAAACTCTCAGCTATACAAGATTAGGAGCTTCAATGGTATCAATCAGAATCTCTGATTGATTATTGTTTTTTATTTAAGTAGGAGAAAGAGTCTGATGATTTTACGTTTTCTTTATTTGGGTACTTGGCCGCACTATTTGAGATATCTTTTCTTTTATAAAGGAAACGTCTCTAGGTTTTAAAAGAAACGTTTCCTTATAAAAATCACTTTTAATTTGTCTTGTTAAAACTTTGCTTTTAAACCTACAGCAGTCATCCTGCCTGCATGCGGGCCATAAACAATGTTGTATGCATTATTGCTTTCAGGATCGTCTACCCAGTTTGGATTCCAAACCTCTACATTTAATAGGTTTTCACCCTGTATTGATAAGTCTATTTGAGGTTTAATGTTTAAATTCAATATTTTGTTGATATCGAAGTTTGCATTTAAATTAAGTAAGTTATGCGAAGCATATGCCTTATTAATAGCAACAGTTTTAAAGATATTATCACTGGCATAATCTCCGTTGTAGATATTAAATGCAGAAAGTAATATGCCATTATCGCTAATATAGCTAACACCTGATTTTATCATGAGTTGAGGGATAGGTGTTATATTATCTATTCCATCTTGTTTGCTGGTTTGATAAGATGAATTTAAAATAAACAATAAATTCTTGTTGAGATAGTATTTATTTTCCAGTTCTAATCCTTGAATGGTAAGCTTATCAATGTTTTGAAAACTGCTGAAGTTTTGTCCTTCTACAGTTCCTTTAGAGATCAAATCACTCTGCTCGTTATAATAATAAGTTAATGAAGATTGTAAATGTTCACCCAGCCAGGTGATACCTATATCTAAGGAGCTCACTTTTTCAGGTAATAATGATTGATTACCTCTCACTTGTGGATCGCTTACATATTTTTCATCTAAGCTGGGGGCTCTATAGGCTCTTGAATATAATGCTTTTACATTTATCTTCTCAATAGGATAATAAATGGCTCCAAAGCGAGGAACAATATTCCCATCCAGATTCTCTACTTTATTATATTGTGCCCCTGTTATAAGTTTTAAATTATTCAAAAGCTGATATTGTAATTGCGAGTATATGATGTAAGAGCTTTCTGTAGTATCCATTGAAGTGGTAATTACATCCGTACCCATTGTTTCATTCCCATCAATATATATATAACTACCCCCTACAATTAGGTTTAGTTTATCGTTAAACTGAAAATGGTTAGTAATTTCTCCTAATATCTCCGATGATTTTCTATCTGTTGTGGCATCTTGTTCAAAAAGAGTAAATGTACTGTTAAAGTTAATTTTCCACTTGTCCGATATATTCATTTCATATCCTAAGTCGCCAAAATATCGCTGGTACATAAAGTTAGCTTCAGAACTATTATCCCATCGCGAAAATCCAAACATGGCACTTACTCCTTTGTAGTTAGCTCCAATAAAAACGCCAATACTTGTATCTTTAACAGCAAAAGGTACTGTGTTTAAAGAGTTTAACTGAGGATTAAAGGTACTGTAATTGTCAATGTCATAGCTTGGGGTATTTAAATAATTAAAACCGCCAAAAGCCTGAAAGTCTCCTTTAGCTATATTACCTGAGATACCTGCGCTATATCCTCCTTCTATAAAACCGGAGCCTTCTGCTTGTATATAGGTGTTTTCTTCTTTTTTGGTAATGATATTTATAACGCCAGTATAGGCATTCGTACCGTAAAGAACAGATCCCGGGCCTCTGACTACCTCAATATGGTCGATGGTGTTAATTGGAAAGGCTTGATAAATATCACTATCCGTTCCTCCCCATACACGCTCTCTGGTAGGACGACCGTTAATAAGCACCAATACATGGCTCGATGTTTCGGTGGTTTGATCGCCTCTGATGCTTAAAACACTTTTTATTAAATGATTTCCCAATGAGTAGGTTCCTACCACTCTCTCAAGCAAGTCACTTACTGTATTTGCTCCGAAACGTTTTATCTCATCGTTACTTACTACCGATATAATTCCGGGTGCATCACTTGGTTTTTCTGATTGTTTAGAGGCGATGGTTATTTCTAAATTCATAAGATCTTCAAGAGAAATATCAAAAATATCGTCTGAGTCCTTTGTAACCATTTTTGCATTAACTTCATTATTGTCGTCTAACGGCATAAGTACATTAATCATGCCTGATAAGGTAAATTTAAGCTGAGTTTCTGATGGCAGAACAGAAATTTCATAATTTCCATTCTCGTCTGAAAAACTATGCGTTTTCGATTCTACGGCTATGACCTTAACCTTTTCTAGTTTGTCGCCATTAATTGAGCTTACAGTACCCCTTATAATTCTGTTTTGAGCAAAGGTTGCAAGACTAATAACTAAAAATAATAATACAAATGTTGAGATTTGCTTCATGTTATTTATTTTAAAGAATAGAATGGATTACTTGTTTTAATTCCTATTGTTAAATAATCCTTAGGTAAGGATTAGTATTATCTTTAAGCTTATCTTATGTTTTTAAGTGATTTTAAAACTAACTGCTTATACGCAGTATGAGTTATAAGTTTCGAGGTGCGAAATAATTTAATGTATATTCATAAACATTAACAGTTAAAATAGGATATACCTGTTAAGTTTATCCAACGCACAATTACTAAAAAGGTTTAGTTTAAATGATCTTTTTTTTGCTATACTCTGACTTTAGTTTATGGGTGTGTGGAGTGTCTGAGCATAGGTAGTTTATAATCGCTCACTTTCTATGGCTTTAATATGTTCACGCTCTGTTTTTTTTCTGTTTTATGGTAAACTGTTTAGCTTATAAACAATTTCATTCGATTTTCTTCAAGAGTGCAACATAATTTATATAGTATGCAACATAGTACCTATTCCTACCCCTTCTTTTTTGCTATCCTTGTTTTCAGAAATTGTTAGTAAATATTAGCTATCTAATAGCTAGTAATAATAGTAGGGTGAAAAAGTATTTAATGAGTGGTGTTTTTATCAGAAAACGTTCTGGAGCATAGCTGATGAAAAAAAAAAATAGATATGCGATTTAATAAATTAATTGTGGTTAGTTTAGTGCTAATTACAGCAATGGTACATTGTAAAGTGGCTCCCGATAAGAGTCAAAAACCTGCTTGCGAAAAGTTATTGGCATTAAGTGAAGCAAAGATAAAAGAGACATTAAAAGATTTAACTGTAGCCGATCGTTTTCCAAGATCTATCAAAAAAGGGGACACAAATTGGAAATGTGTAGGCGTCAGAGATTGGTGCAGTGGTTTTTGGCCAGGAGTTTTATGGTATGCTTATGAGGTCTCAGGTGATGAGCAGTTAAAGCGTCAGGCACAACGATTTACAGCTCCACTTAAAGAAATTGCCTATTCATATGCTTTAGATCATGATATTGGTTTTCAAATGTTTTCAAGTTTTGGAAATGGATATCGATTGACCGGAAATGAGACGTATAAAGAAATATTAATTGCCGCTGCCGATACGCTAGCTACACTTTATAATCCAATTGTGGGTAGTATACACTCATGGCCACGTAAGCCTCAGTATCCTCATAATACTATTATCGATAATATGATGAATCTGGAGCTCTTGTTTTGGGCTGCTAAAAATGGGGGAGGACAAAATTTATATGATATTGCCGAGAGCCATGCAGAGGTGACCATGAAAAATATTGTTCGACCTGATTATTCAGCCTATCATTTAGCTTCTTTCAATGATCAAACAGGAGAGTTTATCGAAGGAAAAGCACACCAGGGTTATGCCGATAATTCCATGTGGGCTAGGGGGCAAACCTGGGGTATTTATGGCTTTGCTATGGCATATAGAGAAACAGGTAGGGAAGATTTTTTGCTTACATCAATGAAGATGGCAGATAAGTTTTTAGTGCGTCTTCCCGAAGATGGTATTCCTTATTGGGATTTTGATGATCCAGCAATCCCTAATACGCCTAAAGATGCATCTGCAGCTGCTGTGGCAGCTTGTGGTATGCTGGAACTCAGTAAGCTGGTAAAAGATGAATCAGAGAAACAAAAATATTATAACCAGGCGGTTAAACTTATAGAGATTCTCTCTACGGATACATATTTAAGTGGAGATGCAAATCAGGCTATACTAATGCATTCGGTAGGGCATATGCCTAAAAACTCGGAAGTAGATGTGCCTATTATTTATGCCGATTATTATTATATGGAAGCCTTATTGAGATTGCGAAAAATGCAAGATAAATTATAATATATGCTTAAGAGTGCTAGTATATTGTTTTGTTCAATATTGATCATATCCTTCTTGTCGTCTTGTAAAGGTCTAAAAATGACAGCTGATCATATAGAGGTGATTGTGCTCAATAAAGGAATAGGAGGGAATTCTACTGTAGATCTGCTAAAACGGATTGAGGTAGATGTAACAGCACAAAATCCTGATTTAGTGATTTTGATGGTGGGAACCAACGATATGCTCAATTCACGGAAGATGCGTTCTTATCAGGAATACTCAGCAAATTTAAACAAGATAGTAAAAACCTTAAAAGATAGTGGGGCTCAGGTTTTATTGATGAGTTCTCCACCTGCAGATAGTGTTTATTTGTTTCAAAGGCATGATAAAACATTATTTAAGCAGGCTCCTAATGTTATTATGGACTCGGTAAGTTGTATTGTTAAGCAAGTTGCATTAAAGTATGACGCTTTATTTATTAATGTGTTTAATGAGTTTTCAGCACTGAATATTCCCCGGCATAATGAGGATTTGTTTATCAGAAACCTAAAAAATAGCGATAAAGCGGATGGAGTTCATCCTACTCCTTTAGGTTATCATTTTATCGCTCAATTGGTTTATCAATATTTAAAAGAGAAGGATTTACTGACAACATATAGAAAAATTATATGTTTGGGTGATTCCATAACCCATGGAGCCGGAGCCACAGGAGGAGGAACAGTTGATGGAGAAAATTATCCGTCTTATTTATATCGGAAGTTAAACCATCTCCAGCCTTAATTATTAAAAGATTCAATAAGATATTGGCAAACAATAAGCTCATGAATATCAGTGTAATAAAGTTTACGGGAAAATTTATATAACAATAAGCAAACACTTACCCTAAGCCTTAAGGGAAAATTATTCGCACAATGAGGGGTCTCCTTCTTTGCTGCTAGAGGCTGTAAAGTGGCGGGATGATGTTTTCTTGTGAAAACGCTATAAATAAAGCAATTGTGCAGATGTCTGGTGTTTTAATATCTACATCTTGATCCTAAATTTTAAAAGAATGAAAAAAATAATCTTCATATCCATGCTACTTACCTGTAGTTTTCCTCTTTTTGCAGCTCCCGAAACAGCAATTGCGTCAGGGCATTTTAGTGTGTTTAACTGGATTATTCTGGCTGTATTTTTAATAGGGACTACCGTATTTGGTGAATTAGTAAAAAATAAGGATAAAGGATTAGACGGATTTTTCCGTGGAGGCAAAAGCCTACCTTGGTGGGCTGTATCTTTATCGTTGGTTGCTACAAAAACCAGTGTAGCTACTTTTATTGCTGTACCTGCCTTTGTTTTTTCACTTAAAGGCGATTTAACTTACTTGCAAATGACTTTTGGCTTTGCTCTGGGGAATATACTGATGATTTTTGTTCTGCTTAAAGAATACTATGAGGAAAATATTTATAGCCCTTACGATTTTATTCAGAACAGATTAGGTATAAAAACCAGTCAATTGTCACGTACCTTTTTTATGGTAGGCGCTACTATGAGCCAGGGTGTTCGTTTGTTGGGAACAGCCCTAGTATTAAGTGTTATCACCGGACAAAGTACGGTTGTATGTATTTTAATTATCGCTGCATTTGCGATAGCATGGTCGTATATAGGTGGCATCACAACTGTTGTTTGGACTGATGCCTTGCAGTTTATAATATTTATTTTTGGAGCGTTGTTTGCTTTAATTTATGCCATAGGTGATGTGCCGGGAGGATTAGGGGAGATGATGGCTATTGCCGACCAAAAAGCAAAACTCACTTTGATCGACCTATCTCTGGATCCACATAAGACCTATACCCTGTGGGTAGGCATTTTAGGATGTACTTTTTTTGAGTTTGGGTCTAATGCGGTTGATCAGGTGGTTACGCAAAGAGCATTGTGCTGTAAAAACCTCAAAGAGGCGCGAAAAGCTGTTGGTTTTTCGGTGATTGGGGTTATTACTACCTGGATAATGGCATTCGTTGGAATAGGTTTAGTAGCCTATTATCATATTAATCCATTAACACCTGAAGTTAGTGCATCCATTGTTCAGGAACCGGATCGCATTTTTCCGTATTATGTGGTTAACTCCTTACCCAATGGAATATCAGGCCTAATCATTGCTGCTATGTTTGCCGCAGGAATCTCCACACTCGATTCTGCACTTACAGCTCTTTCACAAACCAGTGTAATGGGTATTGGTAGTATCATCTATCCAAAAATTAAAACCATGAAAGAAAACAAGGTGGTAAAAATATCTAAAATGGCGATTATTCTATGGGGAGGGATATTGGCTTTACTGGCTTTTGGATTTAGTTTTTTCCAGAACGGCGGTTTGCTGGCCTTGGGCTTTAAAGTGCCGGGGTATGCCTATGGAACTTTAATAGGCATTGCTTTTTTGGCTTTAATGCGCAGAGGTTCCTTTACCGGAATCTTGATAGGTTCTTTATTAGCTATTGTTGCAATTGCCTGGATGCATACCGAAGGGATCAGTTTTTTCTGGTGGTTTCCGGTAGGTGCAATAGTGGTTATTGGTGTGGCTGTATTTCATCAGGCGATATTTAAAACAAAAACAATAAATAACCCAGTTGATAAAAAGTAGGCTTTAGAAACAGAATACATAAGATTAGATAAATTATAAAGAACTTAGAGCCTACCTGTTTCTGTGTTTATCAATCGTGAAACATAAATTTTGAAGGATATGAGATCTATTTTGTTACTTGTTTTAAGTGCAGTAGTGTTGGGTACCTCATTAAAAGCCCAAACTCCCCTTTGGCAGGGTAAAGGAAGAATAGCCATTAGTTCCGATGGTAATGAACATGACCACGATGATTGGGCTGCTACCCCTTTGTCGCTTGCTCTTCTATCGGCAAGGGGATTACAAAATAAGCTGGTGTTATATACCTATAGCGATCATGTTTGGGGGAGTAACCTGGAAAAACCTGTGGGTAAAGGTGGACTATCGGCTTATGAGCAAATGAAAGAAAGTGCTTTGACAGGTGCTAAGATGTTTGGCTTTAAGCAATCTGCATTTATTTGTGCAGTTGATGATCCTGAAAAAGCTTATAATGCTATGGCCAAGGCGATTAATGAGTCATCAGACAACAATCCTTTATTTATCATAGCAGCCGGGCCCATGCAGGTTGTTGGTGAAGGGATTCGCCGATCGGAGCTGGAGAAACGAAAATATATTACTGTAATCACACACTCTCAATGGAATAATAATCATGCGGCAAATTCTTATAAATGGGAGCCTGAACATAAAGGATGGACTTATGAAATGATGAAGGGTATTTTTGCTGACAAAGAAGGCGGAGAAGTCAACTTTGTACAAATTCTGGATCAAAATGGAGGTAAAGATTATCTAGGTCTTAATTGTGCCATAGTGCATTACGATTGGATTAAAACATCATCAGCCAAAGATGAAAAGCCATACAAAAAAGGAGCCTGGGATTGGTTGTATTCACGTCAGGAGACCTGTGTTAAGAAAAAAGGAAAAAACTTCGATCCTTCAGATGCCGGTATGGTGATTTATTTATTGACAGGCATAGAAAAAACAAATCCTGAAATGGCCAAAGAAATAATGGAGAGTCCTGTGATGAATAAATAAAATATTGGCCATGGCAATGATACAGGAACAGATATGAGTCAATGATCAAAAGAGCTATTCGTGTTTTAGCTGCATTATGGATGAAAAGGTATTCGATATTCATTGATTAGCAAATATTTATCGGTATTAAGAGATTAGATGGATAAAATATAATGCTTAAAAGTAAAAAAGTGATCAAACAAAAAATAATGACACAAATCAAAATAGTAGATAGTTACGACGTTATAGTGGTAGGTGGTGGCGTATCGGGTAGTCATGCTGCTATTGCTGCCGGGCGAACAGGAGCAAAAACATTGTTAATTGAGCAATTTGGCTTTTTGGGCGGTTCGTTAACCGCAATGGGGGTTGGTCCAATGATGACTTTTCATAACCGTGCCGGTAAACAATTGGTGTTTGGAACCCCTAACGAAATGGTTGATAGGTTGATAAAAAGAGGTGCCAGCCCGGGACACATCATAGATGGAACAGGGTATTGTTCTACCGTTACCCCTTTTGATGCTGAGATGCTTAAAATGGTGTTGGAGGAAATGGTACTGGAAACAGGTGCTGAGATTTTGTATCATACCCGCTTGATTGATATAAAAAAGGAAGCTAATAAAATTACTTCTATTTTAATTCATAACCGTGGAGGAGTGCAGGAAATACAAGCAAAGCAGTTTATCGATGCCAGTGGCGATAGTGAATTGGTTAAGCTTGCAGATGTGCCGTTTACTTTGGGAAGAGATGAGGATAATAAAGCTCAGCCTTTGACCATGAATGTAAAGATAGGGAATGTGAATACTCATGCCCTAAAAATATATATGCAGGACAACTGGGATCAGTTTGATGATGCTATTCGTAATGAAGATAAAAAGGATATACTAAACCGGATACAAAGAATATCGCTCTGGGGTTTTTATGATTTATGGCAAAAGGCCAAAGAGAAAGGCGAAGTGACTATTCCTCGTGACAATGTCTTGTTTTTTGAAACCAATACACCGGGAGAGTTTATCTTTAATACTTCGCGTATTTTGGGTATGGATCCTACGAACCCTTTCGACATCAGTAAAGCAGAGACTATTGGCCGTAAGCAGGCCTTTGAGGTATTTCAGTTTTTGCGTAAGTATGCACCAGGTTTCGAAAATGCAACATTGTTAAGTACTGCACCGCATATTGGTATTCGTGAATCTCGCCATCCACAGGCCAAATATGTATTGACATCTGATGATTTAGTGAACGAAAAACGTTTTGAAAATCCGATTGCTGTAGGTGGTTATCCTATCGATATCCACTCTCCCGATGGAGGGGCTACTAATTCGGTACACCTTCGCGATGAAGGGATTTATTATATCCCACTTGAATGCTTATTGGTCAAGGAAGCCGATAATCTCATTTTAGCAGGTCGTTCTATTGGAGCCGATCATCATGCCAGTGCTGCCATCAGGGTAACACCTATTGCGATGGCTATTGGCCAGGGGGCAGGTACTCTGGCAGGATTAGCGTCAGTGAATAATATTCAACCTGCAGAAGTAGAATATGCTACATTAAAATCAAAATTAGCAGAGCAAGAAGTGTATTTAGGTGAATAAAACAAATTAAGAGATAATGGCTATGAATATCAGTAGGTTACTATGTTTATTTTCTTGTGTGTATTTATTTATAATGAGTACTTATGCGCAAAAACTGGATTTTGAAAAATATCCGAGCACTGTCATTTCTAATGGTGATGTGAGTATGAAAGTTTTCTTGCCAGATGCTAAAAAAGGTTTTTATCGCTCTACTCACTTTGATTGGTCAGGTGTTATAGGAAGTGTTCAGTACAAAGGGCATGAATATTTTGGTTCCTGGAAAGATACGCATAACCCCTTGTTGCCTACCGATATAGTTGGTCCGGTAGAAGCGATGAGAGGAGCCGGTTTGGGATACAAAGACGCAGCACCAGGAGAAGGTTTTATAAGGCTGGGTGTTGGTATAATTGAAAAAGGGAATGAAACTAAATACGATTACCGTAAGAATACTTATAAAATAATGGATCATGGTGAGTGGAGGGTGGATAAGGGTGAAGATTATATAAGTTTTACGCATACTATTCAAAGCGATTTTGGTTATGCTTATGTCTATGAAAAAACGGTCAGACTTACGGGTAATGGATTTCTTATCGAACATAGTTTGAAAAATACGGGTAAAAAAAATATTGAACTCGACCAGTATAATCACAATTTTTTTGTGATCGATAACCAGACGCCCGGTTCTTCTTTTAGAGTCAAATATCCTTTTAAGGTAAAATCCATAGACGATACGAATGAACTGGTGAAAGTAGAGGGTAATTCCATACAATTTCTTGAAGATTTTAAAGAGGAGAGTAGTGTTTTTGTTAAGCTGGAAGGGTATAAGCCTTTAGCTTTGTATAATAAATTTTGTATAGAAAATAAGGTAACAGGAGCTGGCGTAACAGTGTCTGTGGATCGGCCCATTATAAAAGCACAGTTTTGGGCAAACCATAACACCCTTTGTCCAGAGAATTTTATTCAGCTAGCCATAGAGCCCAATAAGGAGCAAAGATGGACATCAAAATATGTGTTATACGAGGCTCATCAGGGTAAGCAAGATGAATATGCCTATTCAAAAGTAGAGATTGAGCCTGAAGTTCTTTCCATTATGCAAGATAAATGGAATGATGAATTTAAACATGTTACTTATCCTGAGCAGTTTTTGAATAAGGTAATTGAGGTGAATCCCGGAGAGTCTATTCAAAAGGCTATGGATGCCGCTAGTAATGCAGGAGGAGGTGTTGTGTTGTTAAAAAAAGGTATTCACTATTTAGATACAACTCTTATTCCAAGAAGCAAGGTAACACTAGCAGGCGAACGTCATTCTGAAACCCTTATTATGCAAGGACCTGAGATGACTGATTCTGGAATCAATTTAGAGCCGGAACCCCAAGTGACAGATTTTATAATGAAGAATCTTATTCTGCAGGGTACTCGGAGTGGTAAAGCTAATGGAATACGCATTTCAGGAAAAAATGGAAGTCGACATAATCGATTTATGCTGCAAAATATATGCGTAAGAGACTGGTCTGCGCAAGGGGTTCACATGAAACGTACTGATAATATAGTGATGGATAATTGCGATTTTCAATACAATGGTTCAGGAAATAGTTTATATCATAATGTCTATTTCTTATATAACAAGTGTATTTTACAATCCGATTGTAACATGTCTAACCCCATTTTAGGTAAAGGGAATAAGTATACCTCCTGCGAGTTTGTATTGGCCCAGCGATGTGAAATTCACGATGCCAATGGAAATGGCATACAAGCCGACCATGAAGAAGCTGCTTACCTCTTTTTTCATAAGTACAATATCTCTGACTGTGGAAATGTAGCCCTATGGTTTCCTTGCGAAGATTATTACGACAAGTATAATTATACCGAAGATCCCAGGTATGCACCTCAAAAAGTCATTTTAAACCGATGTAACATTACAAATAATAGTTATGGTGCGATGTGGCGAATGGTTGGTGGTGCTTATATCATCAACAGTACGTTCGACAATAAGCTGTCTGACATGGTGTTGTATAAATGCAGTGTGATCATGGAGAATAGCTCCTTTAATAAAGGAAATATAAAGTTAAGCGATATCGATCAATGGCCGCAGGATGTAAGCACGCTTTGGTAATATGTATTAATATTACAGTTAGCTATCATGCTTAGGAAGGAAAAGCTTTGCTGGCAGATAAGCTTAATTTTAAGCCTTCCTCTGAATTTCGGATTCTGTTATATAATTTTTGGGTCGAAGCAAATCTTCGTGCTCATGATCCGGTAAATATCATTGCTGAAGAAATGAAATATAAAAGAAGTACTTTTTCAGCTCTGAGAAAATTGCTCATTAAAAATTGTATCATAAATATTGATGATGCAACATATAAACGATCAATTGCAACAAGTTCATTAATGAGTTTAAGGACTTAGTGATACTTTTACTCATTGTTATTTAGTGAAAAATAAAATTTTCTTAGGAGGATAGTCTGTATTCACCAGGAGCCTAATGTAATGTTGCAAATTGATATTTAATATAAGCGTATGTCATCACAAATAAAGTTAATTGTAAAAGAGTATTTGATGTGTAAATTGAGTAATAAAGTTGGCTTTCTTTTTAAGAAGATGTCTTTCATGTGCATTGTTTTATTTGCCTGTCAGTCTGTTGTATATTCTAAAACGGTAAATTCTCTGGAAGAATTATTGCCCTATTTGGATGATGATAATGTGAATATAACTGTAAAACCAGGAACTTATACCATCACACCAGACGATATAAAGAAAGGAACCTTTGGTACTACTGATTTTGAGAACAGAGCCAAGGTGCTTTTATTATTCTCGGGGAATAACAGCACTTATGATTTTACCGGAGTTACACTTCATATCGAAACAGGCGTTTTTAAATCTTTTGGTGCTTATCGGGTGAATGAGGTGGTGCTTACCGGAAATAACAATGTATTGAAAAACCTGACGATGGTTGATGTGGGTTCGGAATACGAAGGGCCAAATAAAGGTGCTTTAGGGGTGTGCATGGACGGGCGCGATAACCGTATAGAAGGTTTTCATATGACAGTAAAGGGTTCATTTCCTTATGGCTATGGAGATGCCTTTGGAAAAGGAGGAAATAATGTGATAAGGCATCAAAAGCATTCCGCATTTTTAATTCGTGGACTACGAAACCATGCGAAGAATTGTACTATTATTCATCGTTCTTATGGTCATGCTATGTTTATGCAGGCAGCCAGTTATCCCAAAATAGAGGGTTGTGTGATAGAAGGAAAAGTTCGTAAAACAGATGATATGTTGGCCGAAACATCCGGCCCGGCTTTTGACGTTGATTTTATGACTGTGTGGGGATACAAGTTGCCAGCAGGTTATATGCTAAGCCTGGGAGAAGCAGGTATACGCGCTTATAATGCAGGATCAACCATTATCGATGGTAAAATATATAAGCGAGGAACCGATAATCCTACCATACTGAACTGTACCGTTAAGCATATGCGTACAGGGGTAACTCTGGCGCATGCCACAGGTGAAAAATATGTAGAAGGTTGTGTGGTTATTGGTTGCGAGAATGGTTACTCTTTAGGAAAAGGTAAAGTGGTGAATTGTAAAGCCGATTGTGCCTATGGACCTGTTTATTCAACAACCTACGAAACGGATAAGGGCTTTGATGCGGATATCACAATTATTTCTGCCGAAGATGAATATTATAATGGTTCGGGAAGTGTGGCTTATATTGGAGGAAGTGGACATAAAATTACTTTATGTGGAGCATCGGAGGCTGTGGATAAAGGCTTGAAGATAAAAGTGGGAGGAGATAAAGGAAATATCCGGCTGATGAATGGTAATTTCCCTAATCAAAATAATTTTAAAGCAGCTGATTTTACTTTGATTAACCTGACTGAATATCCGCTAAGCTTGTCAGCAAAGAGCTTTGGTGTTAAAGGAAAATCTGAAGGCGAAATAATTGATTTGGGCACAAATAATAAGATAAATTAGAAAATACTGATAATTAGAGCATATGAAGAAACTGTTCCAAATTATTTGTTTTTATTTATTATCATTTTTCCCTGTTGCAGGTCAATTGTGGTCTCCCGATTTAGGGGATTGTAAATTTAAAAATCCAATCATTTTTGCTGATTATTCTGATCCTGATGTTGTAAGGGTTGGCAAAGATTATTATATGGTATCATCGAGTTTTAATTGTATGCCTGGTATTTCAATTTTACACTCAACAGATTTAGTCCATTGGGAAATTATTAACCACGTATATCAAAAATTACCACTCGAAAAATATAATAAACCTGTTCATGGGCAAGGTTGTTGGGCACCTTCTATTCGCTATCATAATGGTAAATTCTATGTGTATTTCTGTACGCCTTACGATGGATTGTTTATGGCAACAACTAATGATCCGGAAAATGAATGGGAATTAAGCCATGTTGTAAAAGTAGAGTATTGGGAAGACCCTTGTCCTATTTGGGATGAGGACGGGAATGCTTACCTGGTTCGTAGTAAGTTGTGCGGAGATAACTTGTATTTGCATAAGATGAGCCCCGATGGTAAAAAGCTTTTGGATAATGGAACCTTGATTTATAGAGATAAGGATAATGATCCTATTATTGAAGGTCCAAAGTTTATGAAAAAGGATGACTATTATTATATCCTGGCTCCGGCAGGAGGTGTTGGGACTGGCTGGCAAACTGTTTTGCGTTCTAAAAATATTTATGGACCCTACGAAAGAAAAACTGTATTGCAACAAGGAAACACAGCTATTAATGGTCCACATCAGGGAGGATTAGTAGATACAGAGTTGGGAGAATGGTACTTTGTGCATTTTCAGGAAAAGAAGCCTACAGGCAGGATTGTTCATCTTAACCCAGTAAAATGGGTAGATGGCTGGCCTGTGATGGGTGTTGATATTGACGAGGATGGTATAGGCGAGCCTGTATTGGAATATAAAAAGCCTAAAGTAAAAGGAATGCAGAAGATTAAAATCCCTTATACTACCGATGGCTTTAACTCACCTAAATTAGGCTTGCAATGGCAATGGCAGGCCAATCCTCAGAAAGAATGGTATTCGCTATCCAAAAATTCGGGGAGCATTAGGTTAAATGCTGTACAAAACCTTAGCCAGGAAGGCAGTTTGTGGTTGGTGCCTAACTTGTTATTGCAAAAGTTTCCGGCGCCTGTATTTTCGGCTACAACTAAAATTCAGTTTAGCCCTGAATTAACAGGAGAACAAAGTGGATTGGTGGTCATGGGGCGTAAATGGGCTTATGTAGCCCTGGTAAAAGACGAAAACACAACTAAAGTAGCCATGTTTACTGGTGAGAATCAGAAGTGTGAAAAAAGAACAGAGAAAATAGAGAGTGTTCCTGTAGGTTCAGAAACAGTTTATTTAAGGGTAAAGGTAGATGCTGAACAGCTTTGCCGATTTGAATACAGTTTGGATAATAAAATATTTATGGAGATCGGTAAGGAATTCAGAGCCAAGGAAGGTGTTTGGATTGGTGCCAAAGTGGGTATCTTCTGTATGAATCCTAATATGGCAGAAAGTAAAGGATATGCCGATTTTGATTGGTTTAGCGTAGAATAGAACCTAGCTATGGTGACTATAGCCTTGGTTTGGCTAATAGCAGTTTGTACCACGGCAAAAAGATGAATGCAGATTATATTACAAAGAATAAATTTGTAGAGAACGTAAGTTTAGAATAAAACAGTTAAAATAGATATAGTTATGTTTGATAATAGAGTGTCGCTTACCTTAATTAAGACCATGCAAAAAATAATATTAACTAGTATGTTTTTATTTTTTGTTTACGGATTAAAAGCCGAAGGAGCTGATCAGGCCCTTGCTTCAAATATAGCTTATTTAAAGGCAAAAGTACTTTCAAAACCTGTTTCTGCTAATGATACAGCCTGGTACGATTTTGAAGTAAAGAATATATCATCTGTAACTCAGCGCATACATTTAAGTATTGATAAAAATAGAGAACTGGCTTGTACAACTATTTTATCTGATTCAATAATTTCTCTCAAATCAGGAAAAAACTATCAGGCAAAACTAGCTATTGTGTTGAGCGACAGGATACCGGTTGGGGCTTATGAGGATTGTAAATTACAGGCTAATACAGATGAAGGGGTGGCATTGTCGAGCCTAACATTTATAACTGTACATGCTAAGTCTCATCCTTTTTTATTGGCTACAAAAGAACTTTTAACAGAGGTGCAGGAAAAGATTAAAAAGTACGATTGGGCCAAGTCTAACTTTAATTCCATGCTTGAAGAACTTGATCAGTTTCAATTTCCTGAACAGCAAATCATCACCAAGCCCAGACCTACAAAAGTATGGAGTAGTTTAAACTATGTGGCCAGCGATGGTGAAGAAGCATTTAAATTAGCCATTGCCTATAAACTTAGCGGGGAAAGAAAATATTATAATAAGCTGGTGGCCTTTATTCAACAACTAAGCAACAAAGAAAGGGGTTACCTATCGGTTGGAGCAGCAACAACAGGAGTTATGGTGCATGAGGGTAATTTCTTTTTGCATTTAGCTGCAGCCTGCGATATCATTTATGAGGATTTACAGGAAGAGGATCATGAAAATATAGTGGCCATCTTTCGACATTATCTAAAGCAAAATCGAGAGCATATGAACTCTTTGGGGATTATGAATCACCAGGCCAGTGCCAATGCAGGAGCTATTTTAGTGGCTATTTATTTACAGGATATTGCAGAAGTAAATCATTTGACTTATGCTGATGGAGGTATGGCCGATCAGATAGGTAAAGGAGTGATGGCCGATGGCTGGTGGTTTGAAAGCACAGTGAATTACTGTTATTTGGTTACACAACGTTATTGTTTGGTGGCACAGGCTTTTGAAAACTATGGTTGGGATTTATACCATCAACGCTTCCCTGTTAAATATAAAAGCAAGGATTTTGATAATTGCAAAGAAGGTTTTACCGGAATGAAATTCGATAATTGGGGGCCTACAGGAAGAAGTACACGGGGGGTAGAAGATATGGTGGACGCATATGTTCCTTTCATGGATGAAAATGCAGTGGTGGTTTCCAGTAACGACTCCAGAGCTACTGCACCCGATCCTTATTACGAACTGGCCTATCGCGAATACCAGCAGGATGAGTTAGCCTGGGTATTAAGCAAAACAGAGCGTAGCTCATGGATCTCGTTGATGTATGGCCTTGGAGAATTGCCTGAGGTAAAAGATCCTCGTTCCCAATCAGCATTTGCCCCCAATGTGGGAATTACAGCTTTGCGTTCGCAAAAAGAGGGGAGAGAACCAGAAGAGCAGATCAATGCTTATTTTAAATATGGTACACATGGAGGATGGCATGGGCAGTTTGACAGAACAGGGATGTTGGCCTTAAATCGCTATGGACATCGTTTTTTTGGAACAGAAATGGTGTGGTTCGGGTATGGACATGCAGGATATAAAGAGTGTGTACAAACATCGGCTACTCATAATATGGTGATTGTGGATGAGATGCAGCAGGAAGCCGTTCCATCAGAACAAACACTCTTTTTTGCGGGTGATTTGATGCAGGTGAGTGTTACCGAAACCAATGCCCGCTGGCGTAAAATACCAAGCTTTAATATCGAAAAATTCCCTCCCTGGGATGATAAATCATTTGATGCTGATTTTAAACCTGTGCTCCAAAGAAGATTATCGATAGTGACCGATGATTATGTTGTGTTGGCAGATTATGTGAAAGCTCCGGAGAAGCATATCTATGATTGGTTGTTACATCCTGTGGGTCTGAAAATGTTTACTGGATTACAAAAGAAAGGATCTGTTTTGGATACCGTAAATACAGACCCAGAGTCTCCGTATAAATATTTTACAAAGGGACAGTGGTATCAAATGAAAAAGGGTGCTTTTTTTCAGTTTCAGGATGAGAATATTCAGTTGGATGTGCATGCCATTTGGCCTCAAAAAGCAGCTG
The DNA here is from genome assembly GCA_041595375.1 of Saccharicrinis sp. GTDB lineage: Bacteria > Bacteroidota > Bacteroidia > Bacteroidales > Marinilabiliaceae > Saccharicrinis. The sequence goes on along the minus strand of JBFHKL010000004.1, from coordinate 4,096 downwards.
TGTTAATTGCCCATTATCCGGTTGGAGGTAAACAACATGAAATAAAAAACAACCCTAATCGCCGTACAATGGCTGTCAGAACGGAAGCAGAGCAGATGTTATATCTTCATGTATTGGAGCCACACAAGGGAGTTTCAATGATCGATAAAATAGAATCCAAATCACCGGATAGCCTTAGCGTTTATTTACGCGATGGTAGAGTGCAAACTATCTCTATTTACAATTTACAAGGCGATAGCCGTGCAATTAAAGTAAAGTTAAGCGAGGAGATCAATCATACCGTAACAAGCGAAGAAACCAATTTATAAAAAGGAGGTTAAGCAGTGTTTTCGTATGTCTGTTTATAGCCTATGACTGAATAAAATTATGATTAAAAGCTGCCATAAGGTGGCTTTTTTTTTAAATAAAAAGTGAGCCAATAATCCATATGAGTGAGCTTATTATCCATCTTATATCCTTTTGCTAAATGTAATTTTGAATGGTAGAAATTATTAACAAATACTAAGCATATGCTTTGTCTTAAAAAGGAAAATATGAACAATTTTAAAATTCACACTGTAGAATCTGCTCCGGCAGCAAGCAAAGAATCATTGGAACAATCATTGAAAGAATTTGGGATGATCCCGAACTTACACGGGGTATTGGCCGAATCACCAGGTCTTTTAGAAGCTTATAAGAATCTGCATAATTGGTTTGCAAACTCATCATTTAATGCAGATGAACTTACCGTTGTTTGGCAAAGTATCAATATTGAGCATGAGTGTCATTATTGTGTTCCTGCTCATACCGGTATTGCCAAAATGATGAAGGTAGAGGATGATATTATTGAAGCCTTGCGAAATGAAACAGTTCTTCCAAGTGAAAAACTTGAGGCTTTACGTGCCACAACTCTTTCTGTTGTAAGAAACCGTGGTAGACTCTCTGAACAGGAGGTAAACAGGTTTTATGCTGCCGGATATGAGAATAGGCATTTGCTCGACATTATCCTGGGCTTATCACAAAAAGTAATTAGTAACTATGTAAATCATATTGCCGAAACACCAATTGATAAACCATTTGAAAAATTCAAATGGGAGAAGAAGACGCAATCCATAGCATAATGTAAAAATAGCTGTAACTATTTGGTGCAGTGTATTAATCATTATGTATTATTGCTTTTAAACACAATAGTGTTATGAGGTAAATACAAACTAAGTGCAGCTATATTTTCTGTACTTAGTTTGTTATTATAATATATTTCATAGGTTAATTTATTAGAACGTCAGAGAAAATATGAAAGGTGATTTTAGGTCTATCTGCACTCATTTTTATGTCTATTTTTAGACTGAAATTTTACCATAGAAACATCAATCACCAATAATACCCATATCGTATATTTGGTGAGAGAGATGCTTGTTTTTTTAACGGGAAATAAATGATAGTTTTATCGAATTACTTATTTTTATTAAATCATAGATCATCTTAAAACGAGAAGAATGGATAAATTAAATATACTTTGGACAACAACCAACAAGGATACCATTAGTAAAATGATTGTTATGTATGCATCAAATGCCATTCGAAAAGGCTGGTGGAAAGAAGTGAATGTGATCATTTGGGGTGCGTCGGCTCAATTAGTAGGCGAGAATGCAGAGGTGCAACAGGAGGTTTTTAAGATGATGGAAGCAGGTGTTCATGTAGAGGCTTGTCAGGCATGTGCGGAACAATTTGGGGTTGCGGATAAAATAAGGGATCTGGGTGTGGACGTATTATATATGGGAGAACCGCTGACCAGATATCTGAAGAATAATGAAAAAATTCTGACTCTTTAAATTGTCATTTTTTCCAGGTGTTTAAAAATGAGGATTAAGGGTGTTTTGCGGTGCAAATGGAGTTGAGGATAGTAGCCTATCAGGAATTATTCACTCTAAACAACTTCCTTACATCCATGTTATCACTAATGAGTTTGCTTTACTCAATAGGTAGTATACGGAAAAATAGCTAGAAGGTAATATGATAATAAGCAGTCAGGATTTTGAATATCAAGGACGTGTATTAATCACACGTGCTACTATAAAAGCACCCTATCGCATGGAAGGTGTTTTTGAGGATGAAGGTTGTTTTCTTTATTTTCAGGATGCTGGCTTCAAGATGCAATCTCAGGAAATAAAAGATAAAGCAATTAATGGCAAAGAAGCCGTTTTATTGCGATGTGGAACCTACTTTTTCGATCTTTTAGATACGGTTAATAGTGATACTGTAGATATATTTGCAGTCCATCTTTTTCCGGAAGTGCTAAAAAATATTTATGCAGATCAAGTGCCTCAAATCATTGAGAAATGTAAAGTGTCAAAGCAAAGTAAAGTGGTTGCTGCAGAAGATGTGATTGCCAAATTTATAGAATCGTTAGGATTTTATTTTGAGCATCCGGAGTTGGTGACCGAAGATATACTGGAACTTAAAATTAAAGAGTTAATACTTCTCTTAATTCAGACCAAAAATGTTGATTCTATTCTGGAGCTAATATCAGATTTATATGCCCCCAGAACTGTGCAATTAAAAAAAGTCATAGATACTCATATCTATTCAAACTTCTCGATGGATGAATTGGCAAAATTAAGTAATCTTAGTCTGTCATCCTTTAAAAGAGAGTTTAAAAAAACATATAACCATAGTCCTCAGAGCTATATTAATGCTAAAAAACTAGAAAAGGCACAGGCTCTTTTGCAGAGTACTGAGTTATCTATAAGTGATATTGCTTATGATATTGGTTTTAATGACCCTCAGTACTTTACCCGATTGTTTAGCAAAAATATTGGCATTACACCCAGCGATTTTCGCAATCAAAATACACTGTAAACCCCAAAGCAAAGGTCTCAGCCGGATATTTGAATGGTGACTTGAGATAATTCATCTCCTTATAATTTTTAATGTAAGTTACAAATGACATTTAGCTATGTCCTCACTTGATGTATTCAATTTTTAGGGTGTTGGAGTAAGTGCTTCCTGCCCGGTTGTAAGGTAAATTTCAACATAGGTGAAATAAGTTTACTAATAAATAACACTAAAAGACTATTGTTTAATTCATGCAAAAAAAACAGACAGCTTTTGTGGCTATCTGTTTTTGTATTTATGATTTGGATATAATTAAATACCACTTAAATGATGACTGTAGCCAGTAAAAGAACAACTATAGTTTAATTATTTTTTCTCCCTCATATCTTCCATCTTTAGCTATTTTTATAAAATAAATTCCCTTTGATATAGAACTTATATCAATAGTTTGGTGATTGCTAGTAATATTCATATTCAAAATAAGTGAGCCTACACTATTGTACAATGTCATTGTTGTTCCATTGCAGTTATCAATATAAAAATGATCCTTAACAGGGTTAGGGTAAACCTTGATATCCGCATTTATGATGCTTTCATTTTCAATAGTAGTTGTTAGGTCATTATAGTATTCAATAACTAATTCAGGCGTATTGCTTGAATTTTCTTTGCTGTAAAAATCAATGCCGTAGGTGCTTACACTTTCTGGGTCATTTACCACCATCGTAATTGTTTGATCATCGGCATATTCCTGGGCTGCATATGATGATATATCCCATTCGGTCCATGTTGATTTATTAGTTACCGCACTTGCTCGCTCATTAGTATAGGTCGGTTTGTTATTCCACGTTAAATCCTCTTCGGTCCAGCTATCATCAGCTACATCATAAATACTTCTATCATCCTCATAGCTGGTTCTTTGATACAGTCTTAGTGTTGCTGAAATAATAGGTCCAGGAATTGTACTTAAATCAAACTTTAAATAAGCATAGCGATTTTGGGCTGCAGCTTTGGTAACCATTGTTGTTGATGTGCCATAGTTTGTTGAAGATGCAGCTTCTTTTACATATGTATCGGCATCTGGATCTAAACTAACAGAACCTGAAACTGCATTTACAACATTTAATTCCTGAGTAGCATTGGGGGCTGCATTGTATGAGTCATCACCATCTTGTGAGGCCGTAATCGTAGTTGTTCCAGTTGCAATGATATGTATTTTATTATCAACGATAGTTGCAACATTGGTGTTTGAACTTGAATAACTGAGCTCTAAACCGGAACTAGC
>JBFHKL010000003.1:0-46545 GCA_041595375.1 Saccharicrinis sp. | reverse complement strand
ATATTAATTCCATGCCAAGGATGAGATTTATAGCGTAAACCCATTAAACGCCCTATAGGGTCCATTAAACTGTTCGTTGTAAATTCGTCTGCCATATCAATAGATTATATTTTTTGAATCGCAAATGTAGGCAAGAAACAATTTCCTTACAAAGGTTAAAAACCAATACATTTAATAAACTAAACAAGTATGGTGTGAATTGGTTTACCCTAACCAACCAGCTTTATCGAGATTCCTATAATTAACAGCCTCTGCCATATGATGCGATTCAATTCTTGCGACACCTTCAAGATCAGCTATTGTACGCGCTACCTTTAATATCCTATCATAGGCTCTGGCTGACAAGTCGAGTTTTTCCATGGCGTTTTTAAGAATCAGCATAGCTTGCTCATTTGGATTAGCATATTTACGTTGAAGTTTAGTGGTCATTTGCGCATTACAAAAAACATGCTTCATCTCTTTATATCTTTCTTCCTGGATCTTACGTGCTTTAATCACCCGCTCCCTAATCACACTACTTTTCTCTGATGAAGTTGCATTACTCAATTCCTTAAAAGGAACAGGCACAACCTCTATTTGCAAATCGATTCGATCGAGTAAAGGACCAGAAATACGACTCAGATACTTCTGCACCACTCCGGGACTGCAAACACATTTCTTTTCAGGATGATTATAATAGCCACAAGGGCATGGGTTCATACTGGATACCAGCATAAAACTGGCAGGGTAGTCGACACTAAATTTAGCGCGAGAGATACTGATGACACGATCCTCCAAAGGCTGCCGCATCACTTCCAGAACAGTTCTTTTAAACTCAGGTAATTCATCTAAAAACAAAACACCATTATGAGCCAAAGAAATTTCTCCGGGCTGAGGAAAACTTCCTCCACCCACAAGCGCAACATCTGAGATAGTATGGTGCGGACTCCTAAATGGGCGTTGGGTAATTAAGGAATGATTATATTGCAATTTCCCTGCAACAGAATGTATTTTCGTAGTCTCCAGAGCTTCTCCAATGGTCAGGGGCGGAAGGATAGATGGCAATCGTTTTGCAATCATAGATTTTCCGGCTCCTGGAGGCCCAATCATTATTAAATTATGTCCCCCTGCAGCAGCAATTTCCAAAGCTCTTTTCACCGACTCCTGACCTTTTACATCTACAAAATCCAGATCCTCAAACATCAACTGCCCATAAAATTCCTTCTGAATATCTACCTGAACAGGCTTCAAAGCTAGTTCATCATTTAAAAAATCCGCCACCTCTTCAATATTCTCTACACCATACACCTCCAAGCCTTCAACCACGGCCGCCTCTCTGGCATTTTGTTTAGGAACAATCACCCCTCTAAAACCTTCTTCTTGAGCACGTACAGCAATAGGCAAAGTTCCCTTAACAGCACACAAACTGCCATCAAGAGACAATTCTCCCATCATAATAAATTCGCTTAACTTATCTGTTGATACTTGATTAGAAGCCGCTAAAATACCAACGGCTAAAGGAAGATCATACGCAGAACCTTCTTTGCGTATATCGGCAGGAGCCATATTAATAACTATCTTTTTCCCTGGCCATTTAAATTTACAAACATTTAAGGCAGATTGAATTCTTTGCTGACTTTCCTTAACAGCATTATCAGGTAATCCTACCAAAAAAAACTTAATTCCCTGTGAAAAATTTACTTCTATTGTAATTGTTACGGCATCAATACCTGTCACCGCAGCACCAAAAGTTTTTACTAACATGGCAATTGAGTTGAGCTGGTGTGAGAAAAAAAAAGACTTTAACCCAATTTAGTCAAAAAAAACTTTTCTATCAAAAATAAAACCACCTCAAGAGCTCTTAATTGAACTAGAATAGTTTCATTTTAAGCTGTTAAATCTCTGAACACATCCTCCAAACTCTGTTGATTGAGCGAAAGCTCCAGAATTTTATTGCGATGAAGAACAGCCCAATCGAAGAGTTGAACCCGAATATCCACATTGCATTCCACACTATATTTATTCAACGACAAGTTAATAACTCGAATAACTCCATTTATATTCTTCAATTCCTCTACATTAATCGGATTCAGAAACTCACAAAAAATTACACAATTCTTTTGATCAACCATCTTAGTGAGATCTGATGCCTTTTCGTTGGCCACTATCTCACCCTTTTTAATTATAATCACACGCTCACATATGGCTTGCACTTCCTGCATAATATGTGTGGACAGCATAATAGTTTTACGCTCTCCCACCTGTTTAATCAAGTCCCTTACTTCAATTATCTGATTAGGATCCAGACCGGTAGTTGGTTCATCCAGAATAAGTACCTGAGGATCGGGCAACAAGGCTTGCGCCAATCCAACACGCTGCCTGTACCCTTTTGATAGGCTGGCTATTTTTTTTGTTTTTTCAGGTGACAAACCCGCCATTTCTATGACTTCCTCCACCCGCTTAGTAGCGTGTTTTCCGAGCTTATAAATACCTGCAATATGATTTAGATATTCCTTAACATACAAATCTAAGTAAAGCGGATTATTCTCAGGCAAATAACCAATCTTACGTCGATAATCCAGCGAATTTTCCAATACATCCATACCACACACCATCACTTTTCCTGATGACTGAGGAAGATAACCAGTAATAATTTTCATCATGGTTGATTTACCGGCACCATTAGGACCAAGAAAACCAACTACTTCTCCCGCAGCAATCTCAAAGGACACATTATTGAGTGCTTTCTGCGAACCGAAAGTGCGAGTAACACGCGAAACAGATATAGACATGAAGATTTTTAAATTTTAGCTGTAAAGGTATAAAGCTAATCAAATGCGGCAAAAACTTCCTCAAATTAATTTTCTAAATATTATCACAGGTATCATTATGAAAAACCACAAACAAAAATTCTTACTTTTGTGCTAAAATTAAAAAACAATCGAATGGATTTAAAGCAGTATTGTATAGACATCTTTAAATATAAACGATATAAATCAACTGAAGTACAAGTTGGCAATATTAAAATTGGTGGCGACAACCCTATTGTTGTTCAATCAATGACGACCACTAATACCAATGATATCGATGCCACTATTGAACAAATAAGAACCATTAGCCAGGCAGGTGGTCAATTAGTTAGGATGACAACCCAAGGACAACGTGAGGCCCGCTGTCTGGAAGCCATAAAAAAAGGCTTAGTTGATCAAGGTTACACCATCCCTCTGGTGGCCGATATCCACTTCAACCCCAACGCCGCCAATTTGGCTGCTCAATACATCGAGAAGGTACGTATCAATCCAGGTAATTTTGCTGATGGCAGCAAGCGCTTTGAGAATATTGAGCACACAGAAACCTCATATCAACAAGAACTTGAGCAAATAAAAGACAAACTCATCCCACTGATCAACATCTGTAAAGAAAACCATACTGCACTAAGAATTGGTACTAACCACGGATCTTTATCAGACAGAATTATGAGCAAATATGGCGACACACCAATAGGCATGGTAGAAAGTTGCATGGAGTTTTTACGTATTTGCAGAGAACAGGATTTTAACCAGATTGTACTGAGTATAAAATCGAGTAACGCTCGGGTAATGGTACATACCGTGCGCCTACTAATTCAGCACATGTATAACGAAGGAATGAATTACCCTTTACATCTTGGTGTTACTGAAGCTGGCGAAGGTGAAGATGGCAGAATTCGTTCTGCAGTTGGAATAGGCACCTTACTGGCGGATGGCATAGGAGACACCATTAGGGTTTCATTAACAGAGAATCCTGAAAACGAGATCCCAATTGCAAACCAAATAATTCAGCATATCAACAAAGTAGAAACCCACCCCACCATACAAGCTATTAGTACTGCTAATTATTCTCCCTTTAGTTATACAAAAAGAGAATCATCACAAACAGGAATGATTGGTGGGAAACAGGATCCAGTAATTATTGGAGAAACATTTCCTAATGACAAAAAACCTGACATTGTTTATACTACTGATATTAAAAATATTTCGCACTCAGGAGCTTATATTCTTCCCTATAAAATATGGAGCAAAGAAACAAAACAAGCCAATGTGTTTCCTTTAACCGATTTAGAGGATTTTTTACATGATGAAATTCTTACAGAGATAATTTTTGTAAAAGTACTTTACTCTCAAATGAATGATGCGTTTGCTAAAAAACTAGCACTCTCAGACAATATTGTACTCATACTTCAAAGCGAGAACATCAATAGTGTAGCAGAACAAAGGGCGGCTTTCTTATGGCTCACCAATCACGACTTAAAAACACCTGTCGTAATGCACAAATGCTACGACAACAACTTTAATGCAGAGACACAAATAAAAGCATCCTGTGATTTTGGACCTTTACTCATGGACGGCTTTGGAGATGGAGTATGGATTGAACATAAAGGAAAGATAAGCACCCCTATAAACGCGACCCTATTTTCCATTTTACAAGCTGCAAGAGTACGTTTCTCCAAACCAGATTATATTTCCTGCCCCGGCTGCGGCCGTACATTATATAACCTGCAAGAAACAACTAAAAAAGTCAAAGAAAAAACTTCTCATTTAAAAGGCCTTAAAATAGCGGTAATGGGATGTATTGTAAATGGTCCGGGAGAAATGGCTGATGCTGACTATGGATATGTAGGTTCAGGACCAGGCAAAATAACCTTATACTATCGTCGTCAGATAATTAAGAAAAACATACCGGAGAAAGATGCCGTTAACGAACTAATTCAACTTATCAAAGAAAAAGGCGATTGGATAGAGGCTATATGATTTTTAATCTACAAAAGAAGGGCTAACATCATATTTTATAGTAAACTCACATAAAAAATCATTCTTTTTTTATAGTATTAAAAGAATTAATGTATTTTTAGAACCTGTATGCAATAATCATCTGTTATTTCATAACTTATGTTTATTTAGAAATTGCCACGAATAAGTTAACCCTATTTTTGCCCGATGAAAAAATTAATATATACATTTTTTATAACTGCTCTTTTTAGCACCTCTTCTTTTTCGCAAGATATTGTTCTCAATGGCACCTTCCAAGGCGATAATTTATTCGTTAAAAATCCTTTTGCTCCTAGCGGCGTAGGTTTTTGTGTATATGAGGTAGATGTAAATGGGCAAACCACAACTGACGAAATCAACTCCAGTGCCTTTGAAATTGATTTAAGTGTATATGGCTTTCAGGTTGGTGAGGGAATTACTGTCTCAATAAAATATAAAGAGAATTGCTTACCCATCATCTTAAATCCCGAAGTTATTAATGCCCGTTCGACATACGAATTAACTAAACTGGACATCAAGGACAGTAAAATATACTGGTCAACCATAAAAGAAGCAGGAAATCTTCCTTTTATTGTGGAACAATTCAGATGGAATAAATGGATAGAAGTAGGCAGAGTTATGGGTAAAGGAAACAGCAGCGAAACCCAATATGAAGCACCTATTCGTTTACATTCTGGCGAGAACAGACTTAGAATTAAACAAACCGATTACAGAGGAAAACCAAGATACTCAGACGAAATCACATTCCTGTCGTCGAAACCCGAAGTTACCTTTAGTCCACTTAGAGTGAACGATATCATCAATTTCTCGACGCCTACTATGTACGAAATTTACGATGAATACGGCGGCATTGTGTTTAAAGGTTACGGAGATACAGTGAAGGTTGGCAGTATACAAAAAGGAAAATATTATTTAAATTTCGACAACAGATTGGTCGTGTTCACCAAAAAATAACCCATTAAAATATATTCATAAAGCCGGAAACTTTTATAGTCCGGCTTTTTTTATGCAAAATTTATTGTTTACAAAGCGTTATCATTAACAAACAATTGTTTAATTTTACGCCCTTTAAAAAAAAGTAATTACAATGGAACAAATGAGAAGAACTAAAGTTGCTGATATTCTGAAAAATGCAGAATATGGCAAAGAGGTAAATATTAAAGGATGGGTAAGAACCCGAAGAGGAAATAAATTTGTTAATTTCATTGCCCTTAATGATGGTTCATCAATCCATAATTTGCAAATAGTTGCTGACGTTCCTAAGTTTGACGAAGAGCTGATAAAAAGAATCACAACCGGCTCTGCTATTTCTGTAAACGGTACACTAAGCGAATCATCAGGAAGCGGACAGTCCGTTGAATTACAAGCAGATACCATAGAGGTTATTGGAGACTGTAATCCCGATGAATATCCTTTACAGCCCAAAAAGCACTCTTTGGAATTTTTAAGAGAGATAGCCCACCTACGTTTTCGCACAAATACCTTTGGAGCTATTACCCGTGTGCGTCATGCGATGATTTTTGCGGTTCATAAATTTTTCTCTGAGAAAGGTTTTTATAATATTCATACACCTATTATTACGGCTTCAGATGCTGAAGGAGCTGGAGAGATGTTTAGGGTAACCACCTTAGATATCAACAACACACCTAAAAACGAAGAGGGTGGAATTGATTTCAGCAAAGACTTTTTTGGTAAATCGACTAACCTGACAGTATCAGGGCAGCTTGAAGGTGAGTTAGCCGCTTTAGCCATGTCAGAAATTTACACCTTTGGACCAACATTCAGAGCAGAAAATTCAAATACGGCACGTCACCTTGCCGAGTTTTGGATGATAGAACCAGAGATGGCTTTTTACGACCTGAACGATAACATGGACCTAGCAGAAGAATTCACAAAATATCTGCTTAACTATGCTTTAGAAAACTGCACCGAAGATCTTGAATTCTTAAACAAGCGTCTTCAGGAAGAAGAAAAAAGCAAAAAGGCAGAAGACCGCTCAATGGACCTAATTGAGAAATTAAAGTTTGTTGTTGAAAACGACTATATACGATTAACCTACACCGAAGCTATTGACATTTTAATGAACTCTAAGCCTCATAAAAAAGGCCAGTTCCAATATACTATCGATGGTTTTGGCAGTGATTTACAAGCAGAACATGAGCGCTATCTAGTAGAAAAGCACTTTAAAAAACCTGTTATCCTTACCAATTACCCCATGTCGATTAAGGCTTTTTATATGAAGCAAAGCGATGATGGCAAAACAGTAAGAGCCATGGATGTATTATTCCCTCAGATTGGGGAAATAATTGGTGGATCTCAGCGCGAAGATGATTATAACAAGCTATTGGATAGAATGCGAGCGCTTAATTTACCCGAGAAAGAAATGTTCTGGTACATTGACACCAGAAAATTTGGATCTGTGCCACACAGTGGGTTTGGATTAGGATTTGAGCGCTTGATGCTTTTTGTTACCGGCATGGGTAACATCCGCGATGTGATTCCTTTCCCCAGATACCCTAAAAATGCGGAGTTCTAGAGAGAAAGACCTATAAAAAACATAAGTCACCTGACATAAAACCACCTCAAGGAATTGAGGTGGTTTTACATTTTAATGGGCATAGTTTATATATCTTTATTTAAAAAGCGATGCCGCATTACCACAATTCCCCAATTAATCTTAATTTTGTTGTATCCAACTAAGCGCAAACCCGCCTTTAGTTAACTTCCAAACACATTCCGATATTAAGAAAATTATCGGTTACAGGAAAAGAAGAAGAAATTATGCTAAAACAAAGTTTACAACAAAAGCTACTGCAAAAATTATCACCTTTACAAATTCAGGTGATAAAGTTGTTGGAAATACCCGCAGCTCAGCTCGAACAGCGCATAAAGAAGGAGATTGAGGAAAATCCGGTTCTTGAATTGGAAGGCGAAAGAAGAAATGAAGATTCTGACGAAGCTGAAATAAAAGAACCTAACACAGAGAAAGACGAACTCTCTATCGATGAATATATACAAAATGAAGATATTCCGGCTTATAAACTTCAGGCCCGAAATTTTTCAAAAGATGATAAACACGAAGACATCCCATTCTCCGACGGGACCACTTTCCATGAATTCTTAACCGGTCAACTTGGACTAAGGATGCTAACCGAGCGCCAACACCTAATGGCTGAACACATTGTTGGTAATATTGATGAAGATGGCTATTTACGCAGAGAGATTGACGAGATTATAGATGATATTGCCTTTAGCCAGAATATTGAATTCGATGAACGTGAGGCATTGGATGTATTGAAGATCATTCAGGATTTTGAACCTCCGGGAGTGGCTGCACGGGACTTGCAGGAATGTTTATTGCTACAGCTGGACAAGAAGGACCGCTCTTATCCGGCCACTAATGATGCCTATAACATTATTAAGCATCACTTCGAGGAGTTTACAAAAAAACACTTCGATAAAATAACCAAACGTCTGCATCTTGAAGAAGAAGATGTTAGAGAGGCCATGGAAGAAATATTAAAATTAAACCCAAAGCCTGGTAGCTCTTACAGCAACCCAATGACAAAAACGGTTCAACACATTATCCCTGACTTTATTCTGGAACTAAAAGACGACAAACCAGAGATATCGTTAAACACACGCAATGTACCGGAATTAAGGATTAGTCAAACGTACTCAAACATGCTCCAGGATTATTCTGGTAACAAGAAGAATCAAACCAAGGATAAAAAAGATGCTGTACTCTTTGTAAAACAAAAACTCGACTCTGCCAAATGGTTTATTGACGCTATCAAACAACGTCAGAACACCTTACTATTGACCATGAATGCCATTGTAGAATATCAGAAAGAATATTTTATAGATGGTGATGAGACCAAACTCAAACCCATGATATTGAAAGATATTGCAGAAGTAACCAACCTCGATATCTCCACCATATCAAGAGTTTCAAACAGCAAATACATACAAACCCACTTTGGAATTTTTTCATTAAAATCATTTTTTTCCGAAGGAATGCAAACCGATACAGGCGAAGAAGTATCTACACGTGAGATTAAGAAAATATTATCCGAATGCATTGAGGGAGAAGACAAGAGAAAGCCACTCACAGACGACAAGCTTTCGCAAATTTTAAAAGAAAAATCCTATAATATTGCACGCAGAACAGTGGCTAAATACCGCGAGCAACTAAATATTCCGGTGGCCAGATTACGAAAAGAATTATAATAACAGCACAAAACAACGCCTTATGCTTAAAAAAGTTGCTACCATCTTCTCCGTTCTTCTGCATCCAATGCTCATGCCAACCATTGGTTTGCTGGTTCTTTTTAGCACCAAGAGCCATGTAACCATGATACCTTATGAATACAGAAGATTGATTACCATTATCGTATTGGTAAGCACTTGTATTTTACCATTGAGCCTGATACCAATATTTATTCAAACCAAAATTATTAAGTCCATCCATATGGAAACCTCAAGAGAAAGGACAATACCCTTATTGGCGACAGGGATGTTTTACATTTTAGGTTATTTCTTTCTTAAAAAATTTCAACTCCCTTCTTTTATACCCTTATTTCTGTTGGGAACTTTAGTAACAGTCATTCTTTCCATGTGCATTTCTTTCTTCTGGAAAATTAGTATTCATATGGTTGGTATTGGTGGGGTGCTTGGGGTATTACTGGCAATTACACTAAAATATGGCATTAACACCAGTTATTTGCTATTAATCGTTATTTTTATGGCCGGATTACTTGGTAGTTGCCGTTTACAATTAAATGCACACACCCCACTTCAGGTATATAGTGGATTTTTGTTGGGCACCACTGTCATTTGCTCTGTGGTTTTATTATAATCATCTTTTACGGTCTCTATGACCTAAAGAGAAAAAACAACATTCAATCATAAGCAAACATTTTTTTTTAAAAATCGTGCAACTAAAACACCCGGTCATACGTAATGATTTCAACTTTACCAGTTCTTGATTCATAAAATTAAACTAATATTTATCTAAAAAAAATATATGCAACTGGTATCACTACTATTTTTCATATTCTTTGTTGCTCTTTTGAGCCTACTACCTTTTCCGTTAATTTATAAATTAGCAGACTTTACCAGCTGGGTATTAAGAAGACTTTTTAGCTATCGAAAACAAGTTATTCAGGATAATCTAAAAATGATATTTCCTGACCTAACTGCATTAGAAATTCAACAGCTCACAAAAAAAACCTACCGTAATCTTGCTGATAATCTGGTCGAAAGCGTTAAGTCATTTTCAATGAGAAAGGCCTCCATTATAAAGCGATACAAAATTGTAAACCCGGAACTATTAAACCCCTACTATCAAAAAAATCAAAGCATCATTGGAGTAACCGGCCATTATGGCAATTGGGAATGGGGCAGCATAGCAGCAAGTCTGCAATCGCCCTACAAATTTGCTGCTTTTTACAAACCAATACGCAATAAATACTTGGATAAGTTTATAAAAAAAAGCCGATCAAAATGCGGAACTGAACTTATTTCTATTTATCAAACCACAGAGGCTTTTGAGACCAGGAAAGATCAGGCCATTATGTTTTTAATGGCTGCAGATCAAAGCCCCTCTGGTAAACAGTTGAAACATGCATTTTGGATAAACTTTCTGGGTAAAGAAACAGCATTTTTACACGGCGTTGAAAAGCATGCTCGTATCAATAACTACCCTGTAGTATACACCGACATACAACGCATTAAAAGAGGTTATTACGAAGTAACCCTATCTGTAATATGTGAGCACCCAAACGAATTAGCAGAAGGAGAGATTACTCAAAGATACGCCCAAAAACTAGAAGCTGTTATTCGCAAAAAACCAGAAAACTGGCTTTGGTCACACAAAAGATGGAAACATCAAAAGAAATAGAACAATATTATGCATAATTTACACATAGCTCATATGCTGCGTCATAGAGCTAATATTTATAAAAACAAAGAAGTATTCAGATTTAAGGTTGGTGACAACTACAAAACCATGTCATGGAATACCTTTATCCAACAATCTGAAATCATATCTAAATACCTGATATCATTAAATATAGGCAGCAACGATAATGTTGGAATATTTAGCAATAACATGCCCCAATGGACCATTAGTGATTTAAGCATACTATCTATTCGTTCAACAGTAGTACCTATATTTCCTACTAATACAAAAAGTCAACTTGAGTATGTGATCAAAGAAACCGCTATGCGTGTTCTTTTTGTTGGAGACAATGTACAGCTTAAACAAGCCTATAAATTACTTAAGGAAGATAATCCTCTTGAAAAGATAATTACTTTTCATGCTCATAACATAAATGATAAGAACGTTATTGCCTTCAACGATATTTTATCGCGCAACTTTAACCACGACATTCAGTTAAAATTAAATATCCAACTGGAAACAGCCTCCAAAAACGACATAGCAAGTATTATTTATACTTCCGGAACATCTGGAGAACCCAAAGGAGTAATGCTTTCGCATTATAATTTTATACGCTCGTTTGAAAACACCAGCCATAGCGTACCATTATACGAAAATGATATTTCCCTATGCTTTTTACCCCTTAGTCATGTATTTGAGCGCTGCTGGACCTTTCTAATTTTATATAACGGAGGTATCAATGTATACAACGAAAACCCGAAGGAGATATTAGATACAATGCGCATAGTAAAACCTACGGTCATGTGCACTGTTCCCCGACTATTTGAAAAGGTATATGCCGGAATTGAAGACAACGTAAGTAAATGGTCGCCAAACAAGCAAAAGTTGTTTAATTGGGCCAAAAAAACAGGATTAAGATATATTGACTATAAAAAAGATGGCAAATCAGCTCCTGTATTTTTAGCTATACAAAGACGATTAGCCAAACTACTTGTATACAATAAGTTAAGATCCATATTTGGTGGAAATATCAGAATTATTCCTTGTTCAGGATCTTCCATAAGTACAGAACTGAAAAGGTTTTTTCATGCCATGGATATTTTTCTGTTATACGGTTATGGAGCAACAGAAACAACAGCTACTGTTTCATGTATGCATGAGCACAAATATGACTTTGAAAATACAGGTCAGCTGGTATCGGGTATAGAGGCCAAAATATCTGATGACAATATGATTTTAATTAAAGGGGATACCATTTTTCAAGGATACTACAAAAAACCAGAACAAACAGCCGAAGTATTAAAAAACGGCTGGTACTATACGGGCGATGAAGGCTGTTTATTCGAAGATGGCACCTTACTCATGAGAGACAGGCTTAAAGACATCATGAAAACCTCAACAGGTAAAATGGTTTCTCCTCAAAAGATTGAATTAATCCTCTCTCAATCGCAGTTAATAGAGCAAATATGCGTTATTGGTGATAATCGCAAATACCTTTCAGCCCTAATTGTTCCTTCATATGCTATGGTTGCCGAAAAACTTAGACATGCTAGGTTACAATTGACAAACAAACAAGATTTTGCTGAGTGTAAACAGGTGAATGCTCTTCTGTTAGAGAACATTAATGAACTGCAAAAGGATTTACCTGTATACGAGAAAGTGGTTAAAATAGCAATTCTGCCAGAACCCTTTTCTATAGACAACTCATTGCTTACCAACTCGCTTAAAGTTAGAAGAAAAGAAATTAACAAGGTCTATGCGAAAGAGATTAGTAAATTATATATATAAAGATAAACTACAGTAAAACTTTTAATAAGTTCATCATCTGATATAAAATTTTGTATTAAACGAAATACACATACGCTTAATCCTTCTACAAGCATTCGCATAAACAAAAATTTTCAATTATATTTGAAAACTATGTTATCTGGTAAAGGTGTAGAAACTATATGCAAACAATAAAAAAGTGGAGCTTAAACAACCACTCCTTACATACCATTCGTAAAAAATTAGATGATTTTGATGATAGTGATCTTTTAAAAAAAGCTTCAGGGCGACTGGGTTTTGACATTGATACTAAAGGAAACATTGTTACCATACCCACTTATTTCTATCGAGTTAATGGTATAATTGGTGAAGAAGATGAATTTTATGATCGTATTTTTTCTTTAAACGAGAAATTAAGCCGGCTGGGTAAATTATATCTTAAATTTGATCGCGGCCTAAACAAAAAGCTGGATAACGCCACTATCAATACCATACAAAAAGAATGGGTTATACTTGAAAAAAGAGGTCCTATAAATACCTCAAACATCATACGTGCCATCGAAAAATGTGCTGCTATCAGGCGGTTTACAGACACAAAGCACACTTTGATCGTAACCAATGCTTTAAGGCGTCTATTCGATACCTACTTTGAATTTCACAAAGAAAATGCTCGCCCCCAGGAAATAAAAAACATCCTCATCTATCTTATATTTTGGATTAACTTATATCTGGAACCAATTTTACAAGCCTTTGATTTTGCAGGTACAACACCTAAATTACTCTATTATGGTAACATTAGTAAACGGGAGGCCTATTTTTTATATTTCTTTGGATTCATCGGAGGCGATGTGATCTACCTCAATTCTAATGCTAAATGTCCGTTTACGGAGATTGATCCGGAAAATAAATTAAGCAGCCATACGAGCACAACACGATTTTTGCCATTACAACCTTTCCCCAGCGAAAGGAAACACAACGTGATAGAAACAGAGGCCTTTGTAGCTGGAGAAGAATTAAGAGAAACTCTGCATTCTGAGGATTCCATGTTTTACCGGCCATGGCAACTGATTAATTATAAGATTCGTTCATTAACTCTTCGTAGTACTTACGAAGAAATTGGCATTCTGGCCCAGGAACAATCTATTATGCGTAATGGCTGGGAAGTAGGACATGGAGAGGTAACTATACCCAACTTTTTTGCTAAAATATTAGGGGTACATGAGGATATTAACAGATATTATCAGGAAATTAATGAATTAAAGAAACTACCAAAGACACAATTTTTTGAATCCCTTCCCATTTGCAAACCTGTTACCAGACTATTGAAAGCTGAATACTATTCAGTAAGCAAAAGAGGAGTGATTGATATAGACCATTTATTGAATGCTACATTCTGGCCTTATAATCACCTGCAGATACATGTACAGAAACTCATTGCCAATTGCATTATCGATTTTTGTCAACTAAAAGGAATTAAACGACAAAGAAAATATGGTGTAGATGAACAAAAAATAGTGATCTTTACTACCATGTTATCTTTAGATAGTCAGCTCTTACAATTAATTCAGATGTTTGATTACCCTCGCCAGGTACCTAAATGCATTATCTATAACAATGAAACGAGTGGAGAATTAATATTTGAAGATAGTGTTTTAATTTACTTTTTTAGCAAAGTAGGGATGGACGTATTGGTTTATAATCCGGCCGGGCATAACGATATCGAAATTTACATCGACGAATCAGCCTATAATATCCATCACCTTAGTAATGTGGCATTTGATTTGCCTTTAAAAAGCATCTCAATTTTTGGCAAGTTTATAAAATAAACTGAATTCTGATTTTTTCAGAGTATCAACATAGTAATAACCATTTATTTGACACAAATATGGAACCCGAAAAAGCAGTAATAGAGACCATTAAAGATAAAGACGGCGAGATTGTTATTGCCGAAAATCCCCAAAAAGAAATTGATAATGTAGTTCAACGTATTCAGGCCGAACTGTCAAAATCGCCAGAGGTAGAAAAGATCTCACGCCAAATTGACATACGCGACCATGCCACTATACTTGAATATGGAGCCAAACCTGCTGCAGAGATAGCCAGCTTTGCTGATAAAATATTAGCACGGGTAAAACGCAGCGATTTAGAAGATTCGGCTACCATGCTGAAACAACTGGCTAAATTAATGCAAACCTTCGACCCCAAAGACTTTGAAGAAGAAAAGGGCGGTATTTTTGGTAAGATGTTTAAGAATACCAAGAAGATGATCGAAAAAATACTGTCGAAATACCAAACTATTGGGGGTGAGATAGATATAATCTATCGCGAGATAAACAAATACAAAAGCGGAATCAGTGGAACTAATAATGAATTAAACGGTCTTTTCGAAACCAATTTTCATTATTACCAGGAACTGGAAAAATATATTGCCGGAGGTAATCTCATATCAAAACATCTGAAAGAAATTGAGCTACCAAAGCTTCAGGAAAAAGCAACTTCAGGAAATCAGTTGGATGTGATGAACCTGGAAACAATGAATAGCAGCATTGAACTTCTGGATCAAAGAATATACGATTTGGAAATGGGTAAGGTAGTTGCCCTGCAAACAGCTCCTCAGATACGTATGATCCAAAAAGGAAATTACAAGCTGCTGGGTAAAATTCAAAGTGCCTTTGTCATAACTATACCGGTATTTAAAATTGGCTTGGTTCAAGCCATTGCCCTTAAAAAACAAAAAATTGTAGCCGACTCTATGGAAGCCCTAGACAAAGCCACAAATGAACTATTGCTAAAAAATGCCCAAAACACAGCTGCTCAAAGTGCACAGATTGCCAAATTATCTTCTGGGAGTGTTAAGCTAGAAACCCTACAGGAAACCTGGCAAACTATACTTCAGGGAATTGATGAAACCAAAGCCATTGAGGCTGAGAATAGAAAACAAAGAGAAGAGGGAACTCAAAAATTACATGAGTTACAAAATAATATCATGAACAAATTTAAACAACAATAAGCTATGGCAATTAATTTAACCAAAGGACAAAAGGTTGATCTGACAAAAAAAGATCAAACCTATGATAAAATAAAAGTAGGATTAGGATGGGATCCTGTTGATCAAAAACAATCTGGTGGATTCTTTAAAAAATTATTCAGTGCTGAAGCGGCAGAAATAGATTGCGATGCTTCGGTTATCATGCTCAATAAGGGAGATAAATTTACCGATAAAAAAAACCTGATTTACTTCGGTAATCTGGAATCTTCTTGTAAATCGGTACAACACACCGGCGATAACCTTACAGGAGAAGGAGAAGGTGACGACGAGGTCGTTATGGTTTCCTTATCAAAGATACCTGAACACATTGAAAAATTAGTATTCATAGTCAATATTTATAATGCAGTTCAACGCAAACAACATTTTGGCATGATTCAAAACGCCTTTATCCGAATTGTGGATATGGCTACTAATAAAGAGCTTATTCGATACAACCTCGAAAGTGAATTTGACGGTAAAACCAGTTTGACTGTGGGTGAAATATACCGTCATAACGGAGAATGGAAATTTGGAGCAGTAGGTCAAGGAACACAAGACACTAGCTTAAGTTCAATTGTAAGTAAATATAAATAGGTAAACACCATGGCTGTTAATTTAACCAAAGGTCAAAAAATTGACCTGACAAAAACAAATGCTGGTCTTAAAAATATCATTGTAGGACTGGGTTGGGATGTGAACAAATATGATGGCGACAGTGATTTTGATCTGGATGCCAGCGCTTTTATTTTAGGAGCTTCAGGAAAGGTTCGTAAGGATGAAGATTTTATCTTCTTTAATAACCTCATTGGTGCCAGTGGTGCTGTTGAGCACACTGGAGATAACTTGACCGGTGAAGGAGAAGGTGACGATGAACAAATAAAAATTGACCTAAGTAAGATACCTGGCGATGTAGAAAAAGTAAGTTTTGTGATCACCATTCATGAAGCTGCCGAAAGAAATCAAAACTTCGGGCAGGTAAGCAATGCCTTTGTTCGCATTGTTAACGAAGCAAATAACGAAGAATTGGTACGTTACGATTTAGGCGAAGACTTTTCTATTGAAACAGCTCTTATCGTTGGCGAAATATATAAGCATAATGGGGAATGGAAATTCAGTGCCATAGGTGCAGGATATCAGGGAGGACTCTATGCCGTATGTAAAGATTTTGGCGTTAGCGTATAATTGTAATTCACAGGAATGTAAATTTCTATATTACAGACACTATTTTAGTATTACAATAAAAGCTGGTTCATAATCAGCTTTTATTTTTTTGCCAAAAAAAGGCTGCTTGCATTGCACAAACAGCCTGAAATATAGTATTAAACGCGAATATTATTCTATTCCTTGGGCGTCGCTCAAAATACGATCGATAAACTCTGTGTTGATTTGGAGTAAACGAGCTAGATTATGAAGCACAAATATTTCTGTATCATCTATCACACCATCAGAATAAGAAATTATGGAAAGATCACGCAGCACATTTAGTTTCTGCATAACCGATAAAGAAACATTTAGTTCTTCTGATAAAATTTGTAATTCTCTAATAATTTCCTCCTGAGTTTGTTCGCTTATTGAAAGCATACAGGTGCTAAATATATCCGGATGAACAATTGAACTTAATGCCTGAATTTCAGAGTCTTCTATAACACCATCTGCAATGGTAATCATATATCCTCCAAGAAACATAAAGCGTTGAATTTTAGCCCCAAATTCTGTTTCTGATGTTAAATATTCTGGCTCCATCAAAGACATAATCTTTTTAATCTCATCTTCCATCTGATCTTCTGTAATTTGCGCTAAGGCAGAAGGAACAAACTGCTTAAAGGTTTCGCTCTTATTAAACAGTTCCAGTGCTTTTATTCTAAGTGGGCTGAATGGATGAGTAGAGTACCAATCAGAGGGATCTTGAGTAGAATCATTCAAGACTTCTTCGAGATCTACAAATTGTTTGATATATTCATTCAGCTTAAAATCTAAAGAATCAGAAGTTACACCTGAAGAAAGTTTAAAGAAAGTTTTTCCCGCAACCTCAAAGCTACCGCAACAAAGTAGTCCAGCTCTATCAGCACTAATCTCAGCATTTCTGTTCCATGCATACAATTTCATAGCATGCAATGGCGATAAAATATCTCTTCCTTCTTCTAGAATGTGGTTTACTGGATACTTGAAATGCTCAAATAATACATGACCAATCTCATGACCAACAACAAAAAGCAGTTCATCTTTTGTAAATCGTTCCAACATTCCAGAGGAGATAATTATATAAAGTTTATTTTCTTCCGGAGGATAACATGCAGCATTAAATGTATCACTTTGATAAACGAAAAACTCAATTTTTGATTTGAGTTTCAAAATATCAATACAATGTGCAGCTATTTCATGCAAATTAGGCGCTAAAGCTGCAGTAAGCCTTAAACTTGATTTTAGCAAATGACGGCGCGATTGAAATACCGGGTTGTTTTCTCTAATTTTTTTTACTGATGCCTGAATTTCTCTGTCCTGATCAAATTCTAATACATAATCACGATCTCCATCGTAAACGAGAAGGTCAAGATTAAAATCTGTTCTGTTACTAGTATATGTTTCGATTACGCTCATAATAATACTTTTTCTCATGATAAATCTGGATAATACTAGTTAGTATAATCCTGTCCTTTTTATCAATTGTTTATACTCTATAAATTATTCTCTAGTAATTGGGTTAATTTCTCTGTCCTATCTTTAATTTTATCGGCATTCAAAATAGGGCTATGATCAATCTTTAATATACCATTGCTAAAAGAGTAAGCATGAGTTGGGTTATGGTGATTATTTTCGTTAACTATAAGTACTTTTTTAAGCGCTTCCTGAAGAGCCTCTTTACCCATGTCGTCAGCACAAATCAAGTTAAATGAGTCAATTAATGGCTGAAAATATATCTTAGGATATGACGCTTCTAAAAGGCGGTTAAATTTTTCCTCAGCAAAAAGTGTGTCCCATTTTATTTCCATCTCAACTTCAAAACCTGCAGCAGCATCAATTTTTTCTTTTAGAGATGGAAGTTGATCTTGTTCGAATTGTTGTGAAATTCTTCTTTCTTTAAGTCCCATAATTTTTCTTTTATTTTTGATTTTATATTATCTATTGCTAATCTTCATTAATCTTCCCCGAAGGTCAAAAATACCGAGTATTTCTTCTGAATTTTTCTTGCCTACCAAATTATTGCCTGAATGCTCAACAGTAAACCCTTTGTCGTTTAAATAATGAAACAAACTATCTTTATGCCCCATTTCCATAGCTGACACAAGCTGAGTGAAAGTGGATACTATAATTGGAGCTGGCGTAACATCTTGTTTTTTGAAATAATCAGAATATGTTAATAAGTGTATCTTAATACCATTTAAATCAATTGGATAATAGCAACTTGCATTAAATAAACCTGAAGCTATCATGGCATAATAATGACCCGGATCATTTTCATTTTTAATAGTAGAGCTTGTAAATTCTTCTATCTCGTTCTGTTCGCCAAATTCACGTAGGTCGTTTGATAATGAAAGAAGGTTTTTGGGTATCCCACTTTGTGTATTAGCCCAACCCCACATCCATGATTTTTGTTTTGGGGAGTATGTACCTAGTATTTGTATTGGAATTTCAATATTTCCAGTGAAGGTAAGCTTGCCTTCCATTAAGTTAAAATCCCATCCCTTATCGCCGAGAACATCTTGGCAATTCAATTGTTTTTCATAGGAAGAACCAGCATGTTGGTGAAACATTTCATCGATGCTTTTTTTCACTTGGGTAACATTCTCTTCCGCTTTGCTGGTTGTGTCATTATTAAACGGAATTTCTTTAGTATCCGTCTCTTCTAATTTCCTTTCTAATAAAGCAGTTAAATAACTTACTTTTAAATCTACATAATCTGAATTGACTACAGGGTCAAAGTTTATAGTTAATAATCCGTTTTCAAAAGAATAACCTTTTTCTGGATTATGGTTATTCCCTTCGTTTTTTATAACAACTTGCTTTAAACCATTATTTAATAGCTTTTTGCCAAAGTCATCTATAGCTATAGCTTTTATAGCTTCTACCAAAGGAGTGAAATATACTTTTAGGTAAGTTTGGTTATAAAGGTGTGCAAACTTATCCTCTACCATGGTATCCCAAAGAATATTCATTTGTAAATCAAATCCAGCTTCCTTATTAATTTGTTCCTTTACTTTAGGAAATATTTCTTCTTGAAAAGCTTTTACAGCTCTACGTTCTTTAAGTCCCATGTTTTTTTTTGTATTATAGTTTTTCTAAAAGAGCATTCTCTAACTGAATAGCAAACCCTTTTTCTAATGCTTTTTTATATTCAATACCTAATGTGATGTTATTATCGGCTCTGATAACTTCTATCTTTTTGGTAGAATGTTTTAAATAAACCGACAGAATCTTGCACCAGGCTTCTTCTCCCAGTTTATCAGAAGACGTAGCGTTGATAACTTCTACCATTATCCCAACCACATCTCTTATATTAAGTCGATCTGTATCACTTAGTTCTACCTCCGGTAAATAAACAGTGAGATTTTCGTTTTTAACAACGAGTCGTTCAATTTGATCTTTTATCCACCTTTTAAGTTGTAATTGACTTATCGTTTCCTCCTCGTTTATAGACCGAGGAATCTCTCCATTACTTAGAACCACCGAAAGTCGATGGGGATATAGTATTTCAATAGTAATAATTTGGGCTGCCTGAAAGTAGGCAACAGAATTTGTTCTGCTGTTGTGAAAGCAAACGCTTAATCCCATCATATCTTTCTCGGATATAGCCAGAATAATTCCTTGTAAACGAATGTTATCAGTTAAAAAAATTTTTACCGTTGGTTTGGAACTTTCTTTAACAAGAGTTTTTAATAGGGTACTTATATCAAAAGCTTTAAATTTTTCAAACGAAGTATAGTTCATATTCTGATTTTACTTCGTCTAAAGTATATAGCATATTCAAGCAAAAGAAATCTGTTTTATATTCGCTACTATCTATTTCATATTCGTTAAACCAGCGGTCTAAATCGCGATTTCACAGAAGGTAAATGTCTGTTATATATTATTTTAATGCAATCAAAAAATGGGGAGGACTATTGTTTTAGTAGTTCTTTTAAAAATGCTTTTTTTCTGGTGGAAACGGGAACTTCTGAGCTATCAGTAAGTGTTAGAAGGTGACTGCTTTTTATCGATTTTACATATTTTAGATTAACAAGATGAGATTGATGAACTCTAACAAAAATATGGGAATGAAGAATACCCTCGTAGTATTTCAAATTACGCGAAGTTAAAATTTGCATGTCTGTGGTGTAGATCATGGTGTAACTGCCATCTGATTGGCAACGAATGATGTCGTTAATACTTACGATAAATTGGTTATCAACAGTTTTAACAAGTAATTTTTCATCCGCATTTTCAAATTCAGTCTCCTTAATATAATCAAGAGCTTCGCTCATTTTTTTTTCGTGGGCGAGCATTTTCTCCAATTTGCTCAAACAGGTTTCTAACTCCTCTAAATCAATTGGCTTGAGCAAGTAATCAAAGGTATCAAACTTAAAGGCTCTTATAGCAAACTGTTCGTATGCTGTTGTGAAAATAACTTTAAAATTACAATCTGTACATCTATCTAAAACTTGAAATGCATTCCCGCCAATAAGTTCAATATCCAGAAAAACAAGATCCGGTTTTATATCCTGAATGAGTAAAATTGCATCATCAACATTATCACTCTCTCCTACAACTATAATATTATTTGATATTATATCTATTAACTTTTTAAGTGTGCCAAGAGCATTGAATTCATCTTCAATAATAACAGTTCTAATCATTTACTTTTAATTTAAATTGTATCAAAGTCCCCGCTGGGCAATTTTCAGTATTAAACAAGTCAATAACTTTAAAACTCAACTCTTCATCAAAACGCCTCTTTTTTAAGCGAGAAATAAATACATCAGTGGCATGAATTTCTTTATCGCTTTGCTCGTATTCCTTCATTTTGCTCCTTCCTATGCCATTATCACGAACTTTAAACTGCAAAAAATCACCCTCACTTAGGATATCCACTCGTAATTTGCCCGGTTTTTTTAGATGCCTTAAGCCGTATTCAATTGAATTTTCAATAAAAGGTTGTAGTAACATTGGTGGAATCTTAACCTTATCTAAATCGATGGTTTTATCTACATTTAATAAATAAATAAACTTGTGATTAAACCGTGCTTGTTGTGTTTCAACATAATTGCTTATCATACTAATTTCCTGATTTAAACTTATACTTTCACGTCTGACATACTCAAATGTTTGGCGCATAAGTCGGGAGAATTTTGCAATAATTTTAATAGATTTCACATGATCTCCATCTAAAATAATATGCTGAATTGCGGCTAATGTATTAAAAATAAAATGTGGATTCATTTGAATTCGAAGTAGTTTATGCTCAAGTTCTGTCGTATTTTTTTCTGAACGCAAACGCAAATTGGAATACATGGCTGTTATAGCAAATAAAAGGATGATCAGCAAAAGCACCATAAAACTCAATATCATATAGTTATTCCTGCTTTTTTGTTTTTGCTGTAATACTTCTTGCTCTTTTTTTAAAACTTCATAATTCACGTTGGCGAATGATAGCAACTCCTCTTTTTCTTTTTTCCATCGAATTTCTTGAACACTATCACGTATAGTTTGCCAACTTATAGCTTCATTATAATTTTTATATATGAAATTACTAGATATCAAATTGTTTAAAGTATTAATCATATCTGAATATTTAGCTTCTTTTTCATAGATATAAAAAGCTTTTGCATAATAAAAATTACTGGAATCAGCCATATCCATAATTTGGTAAATTTTGCCCAGACCCTTATAAGGAGCAGGATTCACTATACATGCTATCTGATTATTTAAAGATATTGACTGATGCATATATTTAATGGCATTGTCAAAATCCTTAACTTGCATATAAGCATAACCTAAATTATTAAGGGAACTAATAAGAGGTCTTTTATCTTCTTCTTTTGCATGTAAAAATACAGCTTGTTTAAAGTACTTAATAGCATGATCATAGTTCTCTATTTTTAAATAAACAGCTCCAATATTATTTTTACATGCCGATAACGAGGCCGTATCTCTAAGCACTTCGAAAAGAGAATCTGATCTCAATATATATTGCAGAGCAATGTCAAAATCATCCAAAGCTATATGTAAATTAAATAGTCGATTATACACTTTTCCTAATAAGGTAGGATTGCCTATTTCTTCAGCTATTTTAAGAGCGTCCAGAGCAATTTCCTGTGCATTCTGATATTGTTCGAGATGTGCATAAGCAGAGCTAAGCGTTATTAAACATAAACCAGCGGTGTATTTTTTAGTACTATTTTTATAATAATTATATGCCTGGCAAGTATTTTTTAGAACATCTTTATATTGGTGATTAAGTATGTTTATCTCGCCTTTTTTGAAGAAAAGAAAGGCCAATTCTTCTTCGTTATTATTTCTGTTATAACTTACACTATCAAGTAAGCATAATGCTTCATGCGGATCGAGGAAAGATTTTTGATAGATAGAGTTAATGTAATGCTCGAAATCATCGTTTTCAGTTTTATTCTTTTTATTACGTCCTTGTAATATAAAAAAGGCTGAAATAGCAACTATAAGTAAGGCCAGAAGAAGGTATTTGACACTTACTTTGTTCATCAGAACAACTAAATTATGAACCATATAATCTGCTTAAATTTTAAACATATTAATAACTATTCGGGCATGCCTTTTACAGGTTCTACATGACACCACATAACTAAAATATTTTTTATGCTCATGTTATAATAAAACATTTAGTTCGAAGAATAATACCCGTTATCGGTTATTTCGCTGCTTACTTTTCCGGTGCGCTTAACTCAACACATAATGAGATAGGCATAGAATCAAGCAAATATTGATCCTTATTCTGGAATAATAATGTTTTGTAATGACATCAGAAACACATCCAAAAGTCTATATTTTAAGTTATTACGAATAACTAAAACATTTACTCTTCATCCTATTCTATTATTTCATTCATATATTTATTTCTCATAATTAACACTAATTCAGTTACTTGTACTGTAGAATTAGGCAGAAGATGTATGGAGGTGATAAACATAAGCCCTAAAAGTACTTAAAGTTCATCAGTGTTTATGCAAAATCATGACATTCAGGAAGATTTTTAACTAAATAAAAATTTATTTGACCGTCAATGCGTTGTGATAAATACCTTTAATGAGGTTTATCAACACATACTTCTCTTACATACAATCACAAAGTATCACTTAAGATATCTTTAAAATTTATAGGATAATATAAACTCTACAAAATAAGATCAGAACCATAACAGAATGACCTTATTTGTGTTACAAATTGATTTTAATTATCTTATAAATAGACTTTGGTTTTCTCTAGAAAAGACTATATTTTGTAGCTTAATTTAAGGTTTAATAGATTAAATTACACTATTTTGTTAAAAATTTATATGTAACAAATTACCCTCACCTATTTATGTAATTTGTATTTTTTAGGCAACAACTTATTATGCGATATTTTGATTTTTTAGATAAAGAAAAAACAGAACAAATATTTTATATACCACCTGGCGATTTTGATAAGTACACAGAGAAAGATTTACTTGAGAATGCTTTAGGTGCTTTACTTTATTTTCCAGCAATCAAAGACGGTTTAATTAATTTTATTCAAACCAATTCAGATGTAAAATCTATTGTCTTTTGTTTAGAAGATGCTATAGGCGACAATCTGGTTTGGCAAGCACAAAAAAACCTTCTGTTACAATTAAAAGAGTTAAAAGAGTTAGATTCCTCATCTACAATAAGATCCTTACCCTTAATGTTTATAAGGGTTCGCTCCCCTGAACACCTGCATAAAATAGGTCAAGAATTTGTTGAAGTACTGGACTTACTTACTGGATTCATTTTTCCTAAGTTCGATACCAAAGTAGCCGATTCTTACTTTCAGATTTTCAACCGCATTAAAAATTCGTGTGTAACTCCTTTATATGCCTGTCCAATATTAGAAGGGCCCGAAATTATTGAACGTGAAAACAGGCTTTCATCATTACAATATCTGAAGAATATTTTAGACAACAACAAGGAATCGGTCCTGAACATAAGAATTGGAGCGACAGACTTTTTGGGCTTGTATCGATTACGAAGACAAGTTAATTTCACCATTTACGATATCTCCATCATGAAAGATTGCATTGGCGACATCGTAAATTTCTTTTGTCGCAAAGAATCGCCTTATGTAGTTTCTGGTGGCGTATGGGAATTTTTTCCAGATGCAGAATTAGTGAAAAAGTTATCTCCTAAAGAATTGCTGCAACACCCCACCCAGAAAAAACTAGTAGAAGAAGTTCAATTGGATATGTTTAACGGCTTATGGGGAAAAACAGCTATTCACCCAAGCCAATTATTTCCCATTCAATCCAATTATATCATCTCATTCGAAAATTACCAGGATGCACTTGATATTATATCGGATCACTGTTCGGTACATGGAGCAACTAATAGTAAATTTGCCAACAAGATGAATGAGTATAAACCTCATCGTCATTGGGCCAATAAAATACTCACTCGTGCCAGAATATATGGAGTTTTTAATAAGAATGTAAATTATGAACACCTCTTTAATGCATAAGCAAATACCTATACCAGATTTTGGCCATATCCATGTGAATAGCACAATAGAAAACACCGAAGACTACTTTCTGATGGCCGTAAGAAAAAATAATAAGAAAAGAAATTTCTTGTTTGTTAGTCAATTGCTTGGCAAACACATTCCTATTTTGCCTGAAGTATTATTTAATGCCTGTGCAAAACTAACCGAAAAATATGCCAAAGATAAAAGCCTGAAATGTGATGAGAGAAACATATGGCACTGCCATGAAAAAACACTGATTATAGGCTTTGCTGAAACAGCAACAGCTATGGGGCATGCCGTATTCGATTATTTTTGTGGCAACTGCAATTATGTGCACACCACTCGCAATAAGGTAAAGGATTTTGATTTTGCCTTTGAATTTGAAGAAGAACATTGCCATGCACCAGAACAACTTTTTTTCTTACAAAAAGAAACTTGGATAAAGGATGCCAAAGAAATTATCATAGTTGATGATGAAGTAACTACAGGTAATACTATCAAAAATATCATAGAACAAATAGAACAACATTATCCCGGAAAGAGCTATTCTATTATTACTTTTTTAGATTGGAGAAGCAGCGACAACCTGAACCTTTATTCATCTTTCTCTATACAGAACGAGCTCGATATTCGTTTTTACTCTTTTATACAAGGAAACATTGAAACCATTGAAGTAAAAAACAATGAGTTTAAAGAAATACAACTGAAGGATTCGTCAGCCTATCAAGCTAAAGAACAAGGTTGGAATTTTCATTACTGCGGTTTACAACCCAACACCAAAACCTCGGCAGAGAATGGCATTTCTTGTGCCCAAAAACAAAAAATACATGATCATATTAGAGTAATTGCACATAAGCTAATCCCTTATTTAAAGGGTAAAAAAAGAGCCATTGTAGGAACTGGTGAGTTTATGTATATCCCTTTAAAATGTGCTGAATATTTACCCAATACCAACTATTTTAATGCAACAACCCGCAGTCCGGCCATAGCCAATAATGATACAGAATATGGAATTAAAACAGCCATCTATTTTACCTGCCCAACAGATCCTTCGAGGAACGAATATTTGTATAATACTAATATAATGGGGTGCGACGAGGTAGTTTTGTTTATGGAAAACACAGTCCCACAGGAAAATTTACATAACTTACTGCAGGAATTGGATAGTAAAGGCTATATCTATAAACATGTTGTATTTGTAAAAGGAGAAAAGCTAGTTTAGTATGATAAAAGAACCCAATATACGTGGCAGTTATTTGGCCGATGATGTAGTTTTTGTTTTAAAAGATATTGGAACTCTAGTCAGGGAACAATCTACCTTAGATCGCGAACAGGCCATACAAAATGGCACACATTACTCGGAGATGTTACCTATTGAGTATGTACCGTCCGATGACTATATGCAGCTTTATGAAAACTCTTTAAAGCAAAGTGCGCTTAAAATGGCCCGTCTGGTTGGAATAACTGCAGAGATAGCCTTAAAAATGAAAGGTAATGATTTAACCATTTTGTCGTTGGCTCGAGCTGGCACACCTATTGGTGTTTTAATATACCGTTATTTAAAAGTACGTTATCATTTAAAAGTTAAGCATTATTCTATTTCTATTATCAGAGGTAAGGGTATTGATGAAAATGCATTACATTATATTTTAAAGCAGAATAAAGATACTTCATTACTATTTGTAGATGGATGGACAGGCAAAGGAGCAATTTCTAATGTTTTAAAGGAGGCTGTAAAAGCATTTAATATCAAACATGGAACTCAAATTGGAGATGAACTTGCCGTATTGGCCGACCCTGGTTATTGTGCAGAAATAACAGCTACCTACGAAGATTTCTTGATTCCCTCAGCCTGTTTAAACTCAACAGTATCAGGTTTAGTAAGCCGAACATTTCATCGCAATGATATCATTGGGAAACATGATTTTCATGGCGCACGTTTCTACCAAGATCTTTTAGAAGAAGATCGCTCTCTCGAATATATTGAAACCATTTGCAAACATTTTCCGCAGAGTTACAAAGAAATAGATAATGAGCTACAAAAGAAACAAAAACTGATCGAGAATAATCCTGCCTGGGAAGGACTTAAGTCGACAAAACGAATCTCTAAACTTTATAATATTAAAGATATAAACCTCATCAAACCAGGTATAGGAGAAACTACACGGGTACTTTTAAGGCGAGTACCCTGGAAAATTCTTGTACATCCCGAGAAATACCATTTATTGCATCATGTACTGCAGTTAGCTAAGGAAAAAAATGTAGAAGTAGAAGAGTTTAACAACATGAGTTATTCGTGCTGTGGATTAATAAAACAAATGAAAAAATGATATTTGCCAGCGACCTTGATCAAACACTCATCTATTCCATTAACTTTATGGATAAGCACTATACAAATCCTGAGGTGATTATTCAAAGTTCTCTTTCCTTAATAGAGTATTATAATGGCAAGCCCTTATGTTACATTCATAATCATATAATAGACAAGCTTAAACAGCTTGACAATCAGGGCAGTTTTGTACCGGTTACTACCCGAACGGAAGAGCAATATAAGAGAATTGAGTTTGGAAAGTTGGGTATTCAGCCCACCTATGCAATCACAAGCAATGGTGCAAAGGTTTTAAAAAATGGGGAAGTAGATAAAGAATGGGAAAATACAATGAAGCTTAAACTCACTGACAGGGCTTCTGAAAACCATCGAATAATCCAACTGGCTCAGGATATTATTCCTCAACAATGCATCAAAAAAATTCGTACCGCAGAAAACATATTTAGCTACATCGTACTGTATCGTGAGTTATTCAATGAGCAACTATTACCTCAGATAGAAAAAAAATTAGGTGGCGATTGGCATGTGTCCTTACAAGGAAATAAACTTTACTTTATGCCTTCTGCTGTTTCAAAGTGGAATGCATTACAATACGTACTGCAACAGTTAGAGCAAGATAAGGTAATCGCTGCTGGAGATTCCTTATTAGATCTTCCTCTGCTAAAAAATGCACACCTTGGTATTATTCCCTCACATGGAGAGATTTTTAATCAATCGCTACAAGATCGTTTTTCTTTAAAAGTGGCAAAAGGAAAAGCCATTGAGGCCTCCGTTGGCATCCTTAACCTAGTGTAAAAACATTGACTTTCCTTTCTTTGATTTAAAGCAATGCCTTTAGGTAATATTTTTCCTTTAACAAAAAAAAGCGCCAGGAAAAACTCCTTAGCGCCACATACATTTATATCCTACTTTCACAATAATATTATTCTACCAACCCGAAGTGATCGCATTGGCAATATCTTGCAAAATTTCGTTAACTCCTCCGGGCTGATGCAAAAATTCGATAAACCCACCAGCTATTCGAGCTAAAATATCATCTCCGCCTGCTCCATTTGAAGCTGCCCCTATAGCATATAAAATAAAGAATGCATACAACAGCACTA
Source organism: Saccharicrinis sp. (assembly GCA_041595375.1). Taxonomy (GTDB): domain Bacteria; phylum Bacteroidota; class Bacteroidia; order Bacteroidales; family Marinilabiliaceae; genus Saccharicrinis. The sequence continues at coordinate 17,945 of JBFHKL010000003.1, read as the reverse complement.
AATAAACTACATGTCTTTTCTTTAATTCTTTACTAAAATAATAAATAGCCATAGTTATGATCGTCACGGTAAGTAACATAATACGAATATCAATCAATGTAGGTCCTGCTTCTCTAAAATCTATTTTTTGTCCGGTCACCAACAAAAATATAGCTAAAGGCAATCCCATACTTATGGTGATATCGAAAATATTTGACCCTAATACATTTGAGAGCGCATCATCATGATTTCCTTTCTTAGCATCTTTTAAGGAGATAATAGTATCAGGAACACTACTAGCAGCAGCTACTAATACCAGAGCAATAAATAATGGATTTATACCCAATGAATCTGCAATTCCTTTACAACCTTCAACCAAACCAGCACAGGCTGCTGCAATAATGGCTGTCGAACCAAATAATAGTATCCAACTTCTGATGACTCTACCTTTAGGGCTTTTAAACTGATACCTTTCGTACCATGTATCATGATCGTCACCTATTTCATCTTCTTTCTCTTCTCCATTTTTCATGGATAGTAATGTATAAGCCAGATAAACAAGATAGAATGCTGTAAACACCCATCCATGCCAATGCGTAATATAATTACTCGATAAAAGAACCAGCAAAATAAGCTCTGCACCAATTAAAAACAACCCATCGCGTAATATTACCTTCTTAGCTACGTTAACACCCTTTACGCCTGCAATAGTTGCAATTACTACCCATATAACTACAATAGGAATAACAATACTGTTAAAAATAGCCGAACCAGTGTCGCCACCAATACTTGCAGCCAAGTCCCTACCTAAGTTCGCATGACTGGCTAAAGCCAGAAAGAAAACGGTAGTAAGTAATTCGGGCATTGAAGATCCAATGGCATTAAGCGTGGCCCCTTTAACCCCGCCACTCATGTTTCTGCCCAGATAATCTGTAGCCGTTTCAAAGACATCACAGGCCTTTGCTATAATCAAAGAACAAATAATCATTAAAATTAGTCCTCCATACCAGGTATGAAAAAAGAGGCTAAATATATCCATTTACAAAAAATTTAGTTATTAACACTTAAATTCTATTTTATTAAAACGGCCCAAATATAGGCTTTTTATATTTATCAGATCATTATTCAGAGTTAAAGAGTGATAACAAAGCTATGTGGCTGAGAGTACTAAAACACATAAATAATTTTATTCAACATCCCTTAATAATTAGGTAAATTAAATTATCAACATATAATTTTTACTATATTAGAAGTGCTAAAATTAGACAGATTGTAGCGTTGGGAATATTAGCAAACAGCTTATTTGAAACACCCATGTGAAAGACTTTCTACACTGGGAACAATAGTGATTTTGGAGATCCCGGTCCATTTAACAGACGGGCATCTGACAATAAAAATAAAAGTATAAACAGATGAAGTCAGCATAAAATTTCAAATAAAAACAAATTAAATCTACAATCATTATGGTTACACAATTATTTTGGATCATTCCCGTCTCATCGCTTTTGGCATTGATATTTGCCTGGTTTTTTTTCATAAGCATGATGAAAAACTCAGAAGGAACAGATAAAATGAAAGAAATTGCCCAGTATGTCAGGGATGGAGCAATGGCCTATCTTTCACGCCAATATAAAGTAGTAGGGATGGTCTTCCTAGTTTTATTGGTTATATTAACCATCCTGGCCTATATGGGCGTTCAAAACCCATTTGTACCTATCGCTTTTTTAACCGGAGGTTTCTTCTCCGGATTATGTGGTTATTTAGGCATGAAAACAGCTACATATGCCTCTGCAAGAACTGCTCAAGGAGCTTCTGAATCATTAAATAAAGGACTAAAAGTAGCTTTTAGATCAGGTGCTGTTATGGGCTTGGTTGTTGTGGGCTTTGGCCTGCTAGACATTTCTCTTTGGTACATCATTTTAACAAAATTGGTGTACACTACCGAGCATATGGCTAATGGCTTTTCCTTTTTAGGACTTGATTTTGTTCATAAAGGAATGGATGAATCTCAAAAACTAATAGAAATTACGGCAACCATGTTAACTTTTGGCATGGGCGCATCTACGCAGGCTTTATTTGCACGTGTAGGCGGTGGTATTTATACCAAAGCAGCTGATGTTGGTGCTGACCTTGTGGGAAAAGTGGAAGCTGGAATTCCAGAAGATGATCCACGTAACCCGGCCACTATTGCTGATAACGTAGGCGATAACGTGGGTGATGTTGCAGGTATGGGAGCCGACCTTTATGAATCGTATTGTGGATCTATTTTAGCAACAGCTGCATTAGGAGCAGCATTATCTGTAAATAGCGGTGATGATATATCGGCTAAGGTTATTGCCCCCATGTTGGTTGCAGCGATAGGTATCATACTTTCTATTGTTGGTATTTTTATGGTGCAAACCAAAGAAGATGCCAATGCCAAAAGTTTATTAAATTCGCTCTTAATAGGTACCGGCGGCAGTTCATTGTTAATACTAATAGCAATAGCTTGTATGGCCGCAATGAACTGGATTACCTGGGGAATATTTGGTGCTGTGGTATCTGGTTTGATAGCCGGTGTAATTATTGGTCAGGGAACAGAATATTACACCTCTGATGGCTATAAGCCAACTCAGGGAATCTCCAAGCAGGCACAACAAGGGCCGGCCACTACTATTATTGATGGAATTGCAGTTGGGATGTATTCAACATGGATTCCTGTAATTACTATTGTGGCAGGTATCATAGGCGCCTTTGGTTTCTCAGGAGGCTTCGACAACTTCGCGGAAGGCGTTTACGGTATAGGCTTTGCCGCAGTAGGTATGCTTTCTACTTTAGGTATCACACTGGCTACCGATGCCTTTGGCCCTATTGCTGATAACGCTGGTGGTAATGCAGAAATGTCAAACTTGCCTAAAGAAGTTCGCGAAAGAACTGATGCCTTAGACATGTTAGGTAACACTACCGCAGCTACCGGAAAAGGATTCGCTATTGGTTCTGCAGCTTTAACCGCAATGGCACTTATGGCAGCCTATATGGAAGAGATCAAAATTTGGTTAAAACGCGGTTTGGTTGATGGCGAGATAATTGTTCAAAACTCTATACAATTTGTATTGGACTCTTCTACTCAAGTGGCGGAAGGGACAAAAGCAGTAGTTATTTCAAACGCATCCTTAAAAGACTTCTCTACCTTTTATGATCTTAATATTTTCAACCCACTACTTATGGGCGGTTTATTTTTAGGAGGTATGATGGCCTTTGTTTTCTGTGCCATGACCATGAAAGCTGTTGGACGTGCTGCAGGATCAATGGTAGACGAGGTTCGTCGCCAGTTTAAAGAAATACCCGGAATACTTGAAGGAAAAGCCACTCCTGAATATGCTAAATGCGTAGCTATTTCAACCAGAGGTGCGCAACGCGAAATGCTTTTACCATCCTTACTGGCCATTATTGTGCCCATCGTAGTAGGCATAGTATTTGGTGTAGCAGGTGTTGTTGGCCTACTGATGGGAGGTTTAACAACAGGATTTACCTTAGCCATCTTTTTAAATAATTCCGGAGGAGCATGGGATAATGCCAAGAAATATATTGAAAAAGGAAATTATGGTGGAAAAGGAAGCGATGCCCATAAAGCGGGTGTAGTGGGTGACACCGTGGGTGATCCGTTTAAGGATACCTCAGGTCCTTCATTAAATATCCTGATTAAATTAATGACTATGGTAAGTGTAGTAATGAGTGGACTAACCGTAGCTTTTGCCATATTTTAAATAAAGAAATACCGATTGTATAATGAATTGAGCCTTATATTGGTTTCACTAAAAAAGCTCAATCATTATTACATCGGCATTATACCTACATTTTAAAATGGTATTAATATCAAGAATTGGTAAAACATTTAACCAGTTATCCTGAGAATATGCAATGGGAAGTCTTCAAATTTCATAAGCTTAAGAAATAGCGGAACTTCACTAACCAATGCAAATAGCAATCATTCACCTCGCGCTTAGGCGGGACAAGTAGTGTGCCCTGTTATTTGCTCTGGCCATGCCAATATTATAGTAGGATCTAATTGGAATTTTTACTTTTTAAGTTAATAGACTTCAGTACCAGAATTCAAAGTCATGATCAATTTCAACCCTGACTATGTATAGTCAGGGTTTTTTGTGCCTAAAAGAGTAACTTTTAAACCTACACCCTCCTTAAAGGAGCGCACTCTTTTTAAACATCATTATTGATTAGTCGAATTTCTATCGTATATTGTGCACCTTAAAACAATTTCTATTCCTTTCCGTAATAAAAATTTAACCGGATTATACATTTAGAATAAAATAATAATCTTTCATTGAAAGTTTTTTACCTTTCATTACTAGCACGTATTAAAGGTTACTTTTTATTCTAAGTTAATTATTGGAATAAGATTTGTTATATAGTGACTCAAAACATAAAATTTAATGTGAATGAAAAAAATTATTAACTTAACACACACAGTCATATATATTTGTCTTGCATTGTGTGTTTTTGCTTCCTGTCAGGATGAGGATTACATATCTGACAATATAGATAATTCTTCAAGTGAAGATCTCAGTTCTACTTCAAATGCTGTCGAAGGAGTTGTCAGGATAAAACTGGAAGAGGCTCAATCCTCCAGTTTATCTGTTTCATTAAAATCCGGTTCCTTAAGTACCAGCATTGGTAATATTGACAGCGTTTTAACATCAATAGGTGCCACCAGTTTTAAACGAACTTTCCCTTATGCCGGAAAATTCGAAGCTCGTACTGTAAAAGCAGGACTTCACCTATGGTACGATGTTAAATACGACACGTCTGTGGTTAACCTTTCAAGTGCATTAAGCGAGTTTAAAGAATTAAGTGAAATTGATATCACTGAACCCATCAGAACAATTAAAAAACTTAGTGTTGGAGAACCTGTTGCTTTAAGCGGAACATTAAAAAGCACCTCTTCTACAACTGATTATATGTTCAATGATACTTATTTATCGTATCAATGGCATTATTACAATGATGGAACCGTAACAGATGCCATTGCAGGTGCTGACATTAATTTATTTGATGCCTGGCTGAAACAGACAGGTAGCTCTGATGTAATTGTATCCATTGTTGATGGAGGTTTAGATACTGACCATGACGACCTGGCTGATAATATGTGGATTAATGAAACAGAATACAACGGAACAACCGGTGTTGATGATGACAATAACGGATATACTGACGATATATACGGCTACAACTTTGTATCAGAATCCGGAACTATCGTAAACCATACTCATGGTTGCCACGTTGGAGGAACAGTTAGCGCAGTAAATAATAACGGAACTGGCGTATGCGGTATCGCTGGAGGTGATGGTACAAATTCTGGTGTACAAATAATGTCTTGTCAGGTTTTTCAGGAGGATGAGGATGGAGACGATGAAAGCGCAGATGATTTTGCTGCAGCCATTAAATATGGAGCAGACAATGGAGCTGTTATAAGCCAGAACAGCTGGGGTTATGATGGTGCTACCGATTTACCATTAGCTATGCAAGATGCCATCGACTATTTTATTGAATATGCCGGATACGATGAAAATGGCAACCAAACTGGACCAATGGCCGGTGGCGTGGTTATTTTTGCAGCGGGTAATGATGAGTCTTCAACCAATGCATACCCTGCCATGTATGATGCAGTCATTGCAGTAGCAGCCTGTAATCCAGACTATACGATGTCATACTATTCAAACTATGGCTCATGGGTAGACATAACAGCACCAGGTGGAACTACTTATGACAGCTACAATACCACTTATGATAGCTGGATTGTAAGTACATATACCGATAATGGCTACGGATATTCAATTGGAACCTCAATGGCTTGTCCTCATGTTAGTGGTGTTGCGGCCCTAATTCTTTCTGAATTCGGAGGCGATGGTTTTACGCCTGCAGACCTTAAAGAAAAACTATATCAGGGAGCAATAGACATTGATGAATACAACACTGATTACGAAGGAGAGCTTGGAGTTGGTTTAATTAATGCTGCTGGAGCATTAGGCGAATATGGCATCGCTCCGGAAGCAGTAAATGATCTGGAAGCTTCAATATCTTCCAATAATGCCACTTTAACGTGGACTGTATCATCTGATGAAGATGATATTAAAGCCTATGCATATACTTTCTATTACGCTGCATCTTTATTTACACAGGATGACATTGATGCTGGCAGCAACTCTATTGAAAGCACTACTTTTTACATTGGCAGTAATTATGATGTAGGAGATACGATAACAAAAACAATTAGCGACCTGACATTTGAGACCACTTATTATTTTGCCGTAGAAGCATCTGATTATGCGGGAACAACAGCAGATATATCGCCTATTGTTTCCGAAACAACAGGAGCTAACTCAGCACCTATTATTACAAGTGAAGATGGCAATACCTTTGTTCTTGAATCGTGGGAAACAGAAACGGTTGAATTAACAATCACTGAGCCTGATGATGAAACTTATACATGGTCGTTAACAGACAACACAGGCAATATTGATACTTCAGAAGGTGATAGCTATGTTAAACTTTCGATTAATGCATTAGATTATACTGATGATGATTACGCCGATGATTATAGCACAACACTAACAGTAACCGACAACTCAGGGCTAAGCAGTTTTTATACAGTCTATTATTCCATACTGGAAAACAATGCTCCTGTAGCGTCTGAGGATACAGTTTACTATTACATGGGTGACACAAGTAACAGCACATCCATCGATTTATCAAGCTATATTAGTGATGAAGACGGAGAAGACCTGGATTATGATTTAAGTTATGATGTAGATATGGTATCCACCTATACAAATGACGATAACCTAATTATCAAATCAAACTCATACGGTCTGACAACCATTAATATTACAGCCACTGATGCCAGAGGTGAAGAATGCGAAATGTCAGTGATTGTGATGATGCGTGATAACGATAGCGAGGTAGATGTGTATCCCAACCCGGTAACAGATACTGTTAACTTTAGAATGGGTGATGATGTAGATGGAGATCTAAACGTTAAAGTATACAACAGTAACGGCGTATTGGTTGACGAGAGCACAACAAGTATCACCACCTTTTCTCCCGCCAGCATGGATCTTTCTGATTTAGCCAGCGGACAATACGAGTTAAAAATGACGTACGATAACACAGAAATGGAAACAAACATTGTTAAATTATGATGACTAAAAAGATAATAACATCACTGATGGCACTTTTTATTTGTGCCAATATATTTTCTCAGGCAGGTTCTTTCATCTCTATTCCTTTAGATACCCGATCGGTATCTATGGGAAACACTTATGTGACTGGAGCACATAGCAATGCTATCTATACTAACCTTGCAGCAAGTAGTTTAAGTAATAAAAAACTGGAACTAGGTTTTACTTATAGACCCTGGATTCAGGATTTATCTGATGATTACAGCATTACAAGCTTCTCGGCAATGTTTGCTCTTAACAACAAACATCATATTGCTTTAGGTACCAGAAACTATTCATTGCCATCCTATTCAATCACCGATGACAATGGTAATTTATCAGACACGTATGAACCTAAAGAATATTCTATTGATTTGGGTTATGCTTATAGCCTTAGTGACAAAACGGCTCTATCTGTTTCGGTCCATTATATCGATGCAGATTATGGCGAAAGTTATACTGCGAATACTTTTGGTGTAGACCTAGGATTTAAAAGTTCCTATAAAAACCTGGAATACGGGGCCATGATTCGTAATCTGGGTTCAGATCTTGAGTTTGAAAACAGCACGAGTGAATTGCCTTTAACCATAGTAGCAGGAGTAGGCTATACAAAATCGCTGTTGGACAAGCATCACTTAGCTGCCAATATTGATTTAGCCAATGTTTCATACAATGACGAATCAGGAATGACTGCAGGATTGGGTTTGGAATACAGTTATAAAACATATTTAGCCCTAAGAAGCGGTTATTTTTATGCCGATGAGGCCATAGGTTTAGAAACCTTTACATTGGGTTGTGGCGTTAAATTAGCGGGCATCTCCATTGACTTTGCTTGGTTAAATTCGGACAATGCTTTAAATAGCAACTATAGCATATCATGCTCATGGGCTTTATTTAAAAACAAGACCACAGAAGTTGTTGAAGAGGGATACTAACCATCAACACTTCTTAAAATAAAAAGGGGCTGAATTTATCTATGATAAGTTCAGCCCCTTTTGCATGATTATTATCTATTACTTTGAATGGGAGGGATACATACGGTTACGAACTTTAACGGCCACAAAAAACATAACTGGCGACATAACCAGGGTAAGCACAGTAGAAGTAGTTAAACCAAAGATTACCGTCCAGGCCATAGGCGACCAAAAATCAGCATTGTCTCCTCCAAAATAAATATTAGGATTTAATTCGGTAAACAATCCAAAAAAATCAAAATTAAAACCTATAGCCAACGGGATTAGCCCCAGCACGGTAGTAATAGCCGTTAAAAGCACCGGACGCAATCTGGTCTTCCCTCCTTGAATAATACATTCCAATTCATCATCCATACTCAGTCTATCCTCCATCTCCAAGCCCTTTTGTTTCTTTTTCTCTTTACGTAATATATCAATATAATCGATGAGTACGATGCCATTATTAACCACAATACCTGCCAGCGACACAATACCCACGCCCGTCATCAGTATCACAAAATCCATCCGAAAAGTACCTAATCCCATAAATACGCCTATGGTGCTTAACAATACGGTTCCAAGAATAATCAAAGGTTTAATGGCCGAATTAAACTGAGTGATCAATATCATAGCGATTAAGGCGACAGCTAACATCAAGGCACCCACCAAAAAGTCAGAGGTTTCCTGCTGACTCTCCTGTTCTCCTGTCATCTTCCATTTATATCCAAGTGGCATTTCATAATTCGTCAGAATACTTTTTATTCTGGCATTGATTTCATTGGCGTTATATCCTTCATTCACATTTGAATAGATAGTAATCACACGCTTATTATCTATTCGACTAATTTTTTCATAGGTCGAAGAATATTTATAAGTGGCTACTGAAGAAATAGGAATATAATAAGGCTGACCATCATGCTCAATCCTTAATTTTAGATTCAGTAGCTGACTTGTGTTATTTCTGTATTTCTCAGCCAACCTAACCATAATATCAAATTCATCTTCCTTCTCCTTGTATTTATCGACATTACTTCCATACACGGCAGTTCTGATAGTACCTGCTACCATCTGGGTACTCAGCCCAAAACGACGAGCTTTTTCACGATCTATCTGCAAAAGCATTTCCGGCTTATTGGGGTTTAAGTCCATTTGTAGCTCTTCAATTCCGGCAATCTTATCCTCGTTAATAACCCTGATAACATCCTGTGTGGCAGCAATCAGCCTTTCAAAATCATCACCCGACACCTCTATATTAATCGGCTTCCCTACAGGAGGGCCATTAGCCTCTTTCTCTATAAATATTTTTGCACCCAAAAAACCCTCAACCGATTTTGTGAGTTCTTTCATAATAGCTGTAGTACTAATCCCCTCCCTATCCTCGTACTCAACAAAGGTGATGGAGGTAAGCGATTTATTTGGCGACCGGTCACTTTCAAACATGCCTCCTTTACCCACTCCAATAGTCACACCTACGGATTTAATAATATGCTTATACTTATCTAAAGTTTCATACAATTTATCTTCAACTTTTAAGGTAATAGAATCCGTAACCGGTAAATCGGTTCCCAAGGGCAACTCTGTTGTTACATAAATAGTTTGTGGTTCATTCATGGGGAAAAAAATCACATTGGAATTCCGCATCCCAAAAAAGACCAACGAAAAGAAGAATAACAAAAATGATAAAACCAAAAGCGTTACGGATGTTTTTTTACCCAGCGCTTTTCTCAAGGTTTTTTCATACATCTGCTCCATCAGTGGAATACCGTTCCCCTGAAACCAGATAGCAAAAGGTCTGATCATAAATACATTTAAAAGGGTAATCAGCAAGGGAAGCAAAAAAATATTCCCCCACAAAACAAATCCTGAAACATAAAAAACTATAGCGAATATGGCCATTATACCCACAATCCTGAATATTTTCTTATGATCTTTTTTCAGATGAATATTTTCTATTTTCATGAACCGTGCGGCAAATACAGGATTTAATACCAACGCCACAAAAAGAGATGAGGATAACACAATAATCAAAGTGATAGGCATATAACTCATAAAATCACCAACAATACCCGGCCATAGCAATAAGGGCAGAAAAGCTGCCAGTGTGGTTGCTGTTGACGAGATAATAGGTATGGCTATTTCGCTTACGCCTTTTTTAACGGCATCAATCTTCCGCATACCTTCCTCATGCAAACGATATACATTTTCAACAACCACGATAGCATTATCCACAAGCATACCCAGTGCCAACAGTAGTCCGAATAAGATCATGGTATTAATGGTATAGCCAAACTGATCCAGTAACCAAAAAGAAATAAACATAGACATTGGAATGGCCAGTCCTGAAAATATAGCATTACGAATACCCATAAAAATATACAGAACCAGCATAACCAAGAGCATTCCCATAATTATACTATTTTCTAGATTACTGATTTGACTTTTAATATTCTTCGATTGGTCATCAGTAATTACGATATTCAAATCTTTGGGTAAGGAATTTGCCTCTTGTTTTTCATTTATAATATTAAATATCAGATCTGTTGCCTCCAATAAATTTTCGCCACTGCGCTTCACTATAGATAATGTAACCACAGGCTTTCTGTCGAGAAGTGCAATAGAGCTCTTTTCCTCGAAACCATCGGCCACCTCGGCCACATCTTTAATATACCTGATATGTCCATCCTTGGCACTAACAATGGTATTACGTATTTCCTCCATTGAATTATAATCGGCCTGTGTAGTAATTGACCGGCGCGTACCATCCACCTTTATTTCTCCGGCACCAATATTAACATTCTCGCTCATCAACGCCTGTTCTACATCATAAAAGGTCAGATCCATCGATTCCAAACGAAAAGGATCCACATTGATTTGTATTTCCCTTTCATCTACACCAATAATATCAGCCTCTCTCACTGAGCTAAGAGCTTCAAATTCATCCTGTAAATCTTCAGCAAACTTTTTCAGCTCATATACAGAGTAATCGCCCGAGAGATTAATTTTTAGAATAGGAAACTCACTAAAATCAATGTCATCAACCACTGGATCTTCGAGTAAATCATCAGGCAATTCTGTTTTTGACTTATCCACCTGGTCCTTTACATCCTGAAGTGCTTGTTTTACTTCCACATCGGTTCGAAACTCCACTATAATCAAACTATAATCCTGGAAGGATGCCGAGGACATTTTTTTTACCCCGTTTAAACCCTTTAACTCCTTTTCAATAGGTCGGGTAATCAGGTTTTCCATATCCGCAGGACTATTACCAGGATGCACTGTACGAACCATAATATAAGGAACAACCACCTCCGGAAACAATTCCCGTTCCATGTCCTGATACGACATGAGCCCAGCAATAAGAAGAAAAGCTGTTAATAGATATATTGTATTTGAGTTTTTTAAAGCAGCAAAAGTGGGTTTAAACTTACGAAAACCGTGATATTCAGCTGCCACTTCTTTTTCTTTCGTCATAAGAATACTTACTAAGAATTAACAATTGAAATTTCTGTTCCGTTTACAATCTGATCGTACCCTTGGGTAACTAAAGCATCTCCGGAATTTAACCCTTCAGAAATAATTGTACTATTGTCTGAATTAAAAATCGATTTCACATATTGTTTGCGTGCATAGGTCTTTCCTTCTCTTTCTTCACAGACAAAAACAAATTCACCTTCAAAATCCTGTTTCACCAGAATAGAAGGAACAATTAAAAGGTTATCTGCCGAAAACACCTTCATTTTGACCACTGCAATCAAATTAGGCACTATTTCATGATTATGATTATCCAGATTTATACGCACCCTAAATGTACGCGAGATATCGTTAATGACGGTAGAGGAACGTAAAACCTGAGCTTTTACAGTTTTATCGATAGCCGGAAAATATACGAAAGTTGAATCCCCGTTTTTCACCTTTCCCAGAAAACGTTCTCCAACTTCGCAACTAACATAGATAGTATTGATATTCACAACCTGAGCAAAGGGCAAACCAGGTCCTGCAATCTCGCCTGTTTTTTGATATATCTCATCAACTACGCCATTGATTTGTGACTTAACAGTGCTCATAGCTAATTGAGCTTCCAGCGCATTTAGCTTTTGTAGCAGCGATTCTTTATTTGATTTAGCCTGCAGATATTCTATCTCTGAACCAATATGCTGATCCCACAATTTTTGACGACGCGTAAAAGTTGTTTCGGCTAACTCCAGATTCACTTTCACTTCTTTTATCTGACTCCCAATGGCATCGGTATTCAGATAAGCCAATATTTGGCCTTTACTTACCCGCTCACCTTCTACCACCACGATACGTGTTATTATACCGGCACCTTCAGGACTTACCACTGTATTTTTATCGGCTTTCACCTTACCTGTAACTTCAATATAGTGATGGTAAGATTCGGGAACCATTATTTTGGTTGCTACATTCACCACACTGCCCGATACTCCTTGCTCCTTTTCTATTTCAGCTTCCAGATCCGAGATGTTTTTTTTCAGTTCGCTAAGAGATTTCTTATAATCAGCCAATTGAGCCATCTTGTCATCAATCGTTTTTGTTGCACAAGCACCAAAAATGAATGACAAGAGAATAAATATGAATATATTTTTTCCTATTCCCATGATATATTAATATTATTTGTTTGCATATAAATTAGAGTCTAGCTGATGCCTTTTGCCAGACAATATAACTGTTGAAATAATCCATCGAGGCACTACGAAACATGATAAGCGCATCTATCACACTTCGCTGATTTTGCGACAAATCAAGACTACTTAATAAACCATTCTTAAACTTAACCAAAGACTTATCGTAAATACGCTGGGCAATATCTCTGCTTTCTTTGGCGTTACCATATAGCTCCATAGCATTAGTCAGATTGGCTCTTGCTACCATTAATTCACGCTTTAAATCCTGCTCTACCCAATTTCGTTCAAGCTCCAGTTTTTCCAATTCAAGTTTCTTTTGATTGAGTTGTGCAGTACGTTGCCCACTGGAAAATAATGGAACCGATAACGCGAATCCAAAAATAGAACCCTCAGTAAGTGATAAATCAGTCATGCTTTGGCCATAATAGGTATAATTATAAGTTAAATATGCACTTAGCTTCGGCATAGCTTGGGCCCTTTGATTTTTGATATCCAAATCCTGCAAATCGATATTCACCGATGCCAGCCTATAATCGATATGAGAATAGACATCGTTTGAAGCCTCGGGTGAAACAGGAATCCTTACCAATAACTCATCTATGGTACTCGATATTTTCAAAGGTTTATCAATATCATACCCCATGGTAAATTTTAAAACAGCCATTGTCACTTCCAGTTGTCTTTGTGCCTCCAGGTATAACCTGCGTGAATCGTTCACCATAAGTTTAATCTGATCTACATCCGTATCTTCTCTAAAACCATTTTGATATAAAGCTTTGGTTTCTACTAGTGTTTTTGTATTGATGTCAAGACTTACCTCAAAGTCCCGAATATTTTGCTGAGCTACTAAGGCTAAGAAGTAAGCTTCGGCCACAGCTTGTTTTATTTCTATCTCTGTTTTAGCCTTAGACTCTTCTGAAAATTTCACATATACTTTGCTTGCCTTTAATCCCACTAAATAAGAACCATCAAAAAGTAACTGATCCACCCTACCCCCAAGTGTATTAGAGTATTTTGTCCCAAAAACAGTACGTATAATTGTGTCCCCAAACTGTATCTGATTATCCTGCAACAATAAATTATTGCTATGTGAGCCACTTACAGCTATCTGAGGCAAACCAATAGCCAGAGTTTCGTTTACCTTTTTTTTGGCTATATCAATGTCTCTGTTGGCACTGACACTCTGATATCCGAACTCCGTAGCATAGGCCATAGCCTGACTTAAAGTAAGATTTAATGTATCAGATTGCGCATGGCTTAGAGCAGAAATAAACATTAAAGCAAGGGTAATCAGAAACTTCACTTTAGTTGTCATATAATTAAAATTTAAAATGATAATCAAAGGTTAATCTATTCATCCTATTCAATAAAAAGCAAATAAAACACTCCTAACAAACTATATAATTTCATAATCCTCATTAAATGATAGCATTCACTTTCTTCAATCCATTTGTCTGCATTTACTTACTTATCAGGCTAACACCTTGAAATTAACAAGACCGAAATAGCTTTCTTTAACGACAAATTCACATCCTTATCTAATATAGCCATTTTTTTAAAAACATGACTTTCCATTTATATGATCTATATTTAATAATAACAAGAGGAAAAAATTGTTTAATTAGCTTATCAAAATCTTAATATAATTTGCTTATAATTACTTTCAAATGAAACAACCATGTATAAATCACTTTTATTTACCCTGGATAATGTATAGAATACAAGGCGAAAAAATCCTTATAACCTGTAGTAAATATAAGCTCTTAAAAGTTACTAAACATCTAATGCTTTGTATTATATTCATCATAATCCTTTTCATAAAGTATCTCTATCATTACTAGTAAAAGAATTCGGATTAAGGAGAAAATAAAAAACATAAAAAAGAGTTTATACACTTAAGCACCACATTATTTTTAAAGCATGATTAGAATAAAAGCATCCATCATATTCATCAGTATACTATTATTATTGGGGACGACAGAAAATGCGCATGCTCAATTTTGGAAGAAACGCAATAAAGGCACCAGTAGGCGAGAAATAAGAAAACGACAGGAGCAGGCCAACAAAAAAAGCGATTACAATAAATTTAATGAATTAATCCCCATGGGAAGTAATATCTCTACAACCCGCACTGATTATTTATGGAGTTATGAAACAGCTAATACTGTACCAGTAGGCTCAGCCGATTTAAGTATAGGTAGCCCCTCGCGTATTTCAATCAAAAAAGGAAGCGAATTTGGCACCTCCATAGCTTCCATACCTTTTATTCCCATGATCTATTATAAAAAAAGGTGGCTAAATGATAAATTATATATTGCTACGCGTCACCAGGCCTACTCATATTCACCTGGTTTGTATGCCTTAAGAAATATGAATAACTATGACGGGATAGATGAAGAATATGATATACCGGATGTAATTGCTATAAAAAACGAGATAATTGTAAGCAAACCCTTTTTAAAAGAATTAAAATGCGGAAATATAAAACAGCCCTATATCATCATAAGTGCTGCATTGGCTTATGATTACGGATATGCAATTAAATCAACAGAGTTAGAGCTTATCGATCACAAATTTGCACGCACGCGCAGTGGGGTTATTCTTGGTACAGGTGGTTTTACTACAGCACGTGTTCAGGGTGATTTTTATCTGAATCAGAATTTGTTTTTAACCATTGCTGCACGCGGATTATTTGCCAGCAGCACATACGGAAACTCTCTGGAAAACAACGCTATGCTTCGTTATAAATTTGCACCTAAATTTACCCTATCTGCAGGCTACTGGATGAACTTTGGCAAAGGGGATGGTTCTTTCGTTTTACCACTAGTCGACATTTCCTATCATTTGGGTAATAATGGATCACGCGACAAAGGACTTTTTTAAAAGAAGAAGATAAATATATTGGCCTGCTAATTTAAAAAGTAATAGCAAATAATACTGCAATAAGCACCCCAATTTGGAGCAACAAAAAACGACTAGGGACATCTATTTGTTTCACAATATGCACGAGAGTTAAGATTGGCTTTTTCATAGAGTGGGATTTTCAAAGTTAACATTTATTAGACTTATAAAAATCAAAAAAGTTGCATTTATGCCTTAAAAAAATCAAAATATTTTTATTCCTACCTATTGAATATGGTTTTTAGCTGGCTAAAAATCGTTAATTCTTTTTTTTCTCTTAATTAATCCTTTTATTTGTGTATAAAATTACTGTAAGTGAGAACAATGAATCACATATTACCTCTTCTTATACTCGAAAACAAGCTTACAAAGGCTGTTTCCAACAATCATACTTTACATACTGAAGTTATGATGTGTCGCATGATGATGACATATTAGTGTCGCGGCGCATTGTAATAAAACATATTCAAAAACTTATGATGCGCCAGGCATCATAGGAAGGCAATATTTATATACAATTATTGTATATCGGCTCACAAGGTTATTTTCAATCAATTAAGTCTTTTTTCGTTCATCTTAAAACACCATTTATTATGTCAGATTTAAAATTTGAAACTTTACAATTACACGCAGGTCAGCACGTTGATAAAGAAACCAACTCAAGAGCAGTACCTATTTATCAGACTTCTTCGTATTTATTTAACGATTCAGCACATGCGGCTAATTTATTTGGTTTAAAAGAATTTGGAAATATCTATACCAGAATTCAAAACCCAACTACCGACGTTTTTGAAAAACGCATAGCTGCACTCGAAGGAGGAACAGCTGCAGTAGCCGTTTCTTCAGGACAGGCTGCTCAGTTTATTGCCTTAAATAACATTTTGCAAGCAGGCGATAATTTTGTTTCTACTTCTTACCTATACGGTGGCACATATATTCAATTTAAAGTGCAATTTAAACGACTGGGCATCAATGTTAAGTTTGTAGAAGGAAATGACCCGGCCGACTTTGAAGCAAAAATCGACGAAAACACCAAGGCTATTTATGTGGAAACCATTGGGAACCCCCGTTTCAATATTCCTGACTTTGAAAACTTAGCAGAGATAGCGAAACGTAACAATATTCCACTAGTTGTAGACAATACTTTTGGTGCAGGAGGTTATCTTTTTCAACCGCTTAAACATGGTGCCAACATTGTTGTTGAATCGGCAACCAAATGGATTGGTGGTCATGGAACATCTATTGGCGGTGTAATTGTGGACGGAGGGAATTTTAACTGGGATAACGGCAAGTTTCCTTCCTTAACAGAACCCAGCGAAGGCTATCATGGTTTAAAATTCTGGGATGTATTTGGTGAAGGAAGTCCATTTGGAAATATCGCCTTTGCTATTCGTTGTCGGGTTGAAGGATTGCGGGACTTTGGACCTGCACTAAGCCCTTTCAACTCATTTTTGTTACTTCAAGGTTTAGAAACACTATCGCTACGCGTAGAAAGAACGGTAGAAAACACTCTAAAGGCAGCCCACTGGCTCGAAAGTTTAGATGATGTGGAATATGTAAACTATCCAGGATTAAAGAGTTCACCATATCACGAACTTGCCAATAAATATCTGAAAAGAGGTTTTGGTGGCGTACTCACTTTTAAAATAAAAGGTGGTAACGATAGAGCTGATAAATTTATCAATAGCCTAAAATTAATAAGTCATTTGGCTAATGTAGGTGATGCTAAAACATTGATTATTCACCCAAGCACTACCACCCATGAACAACTATCATTGGAGGAACAAAAAGCGTCAGGAGTAGAGCCCGGTTTATTACGTTTATCATTGGGAATAGAGCATATTGATGACATTATCAATGACCTAAAAGCTGGATTTAAAAATTCATAGCTTACTAAGCTATTACCTGGACAAAATACAAACTTGAACAAAAGAATGAAGAAGAACTTAAAAATTGGCTTGGTAGGATTTGGTGTTGTAGGCCAGGGCTTATATGATGTTTTACAAAAAAGCCCGGCTCTCAATGCTGAGATAATAAAAATATGTGTAAAAAATAAAAAACAAAGAAGTTTACCTCAAGAGATGTTTTGTTATGAGCCGGATGAAATAATAAACAATCCGGCAATCAATCTGGTTGTGGAGCTTATTTCGGATGCCGACCAGGCCTATAGCATTGTAAGCCAATCCTTAAAGAAAGGCAAAAATGTTGTTTCGGCGAACAAAAAGATGATTGCTGAACATTTGACTGAGCTAATT
>JBFHKL010000002.1:0-47438 GCA_041595375.1 Saccharicrinis sp. | reverse complement strand
CCAATTGGCTTGGTTTTACTATCAATTTTTTGTTGAAGTACCTCTCTTAATTTCAGATCTTCAGTCGCTTCAATGTGCAATTTTTTTAAGGCTTCCATATGTAATATTTATACTAAGTAAACTTCTTAATTATCAATGACTAAACGTGCTTTTACAGACTACTCTTTCATTTATGTATCCAAACATCTTTACTATCTTAAAATGAACATGCTCACTATACCAAACACCACAACAACTTCCACTAATCTCATGATAAATATGGTGATCCTTAAGTCCTGTTGAATAATACTGCGGTTGTTTTCACCAATAAAAGGCTTCACCACGGGCTTGCCAAAATAATCATGTGTACCACCAAACTGTACATGCAGTACTCCGGCAAGCGCAGCCTCGGGGTATCCTGAATTGGGGCTACTGTGTGCTCTACCATACCTGACAAGGAACTGAAAGGCTCTTTTTTGATGACTCACCAATGCCATTAAAAATGCCGTGATACGAGCTGGAATAAAATTGACAACATCATCCATTTTAGCTGCAAAACGACCATACAACAAATACCTCTCATTTTTATACCCTATCATGGAATCAAGGGTATTAATCATCTTATAAGCCAACATACCCGGAACGCCTGCTATTAAATACCAAAACAAAGGAGCTACAACCCCATCACTAAGGTTTTCGGCCAGGGTTTCCAGTGTAGCCTTTTTTATTTGTTGCTCATTCATGGAAGCAGTATCCCTACCTACAATTCGCGAAACCTGCTTTCTTCCACTCTCGACACCCTCCTTTTCAAGTACATTAAATACCGCCTTACCCTCTTTGATCAACGTGGTTCCTGCAATACAATAAAAAATAAGGATACTTTCAAGAACACACCCCAAGGTTTTATTTATCTGATAAGTAAAGTGTATGCTTACACTGCCTGCTAAAAACACAAGGACAATAAGAAATAAGGAACTTAAAGCCCCTTTTAAGATACGTTGAGTATTTTGGTTCCCTCTTTTCTCAAAAAAAGCTATCATATGACCAAAAGCCACCACGGGATGCGGGAGCCATAATGGGTCTCCTAATATTTTATCAAAAAGGAAGGCCATCAATAGAGCAATAATGTGATAATAGTTTAGTTCCACTCTTTCAATGCTTTAATAAGTTCGTTATTCTGTTCGGGAAATTGACTGGAGATACGAAAATGATTTTCGCTTAGTCCCTTAAAATTAGAGGCATCGCGAATAAGTATTCCATACTTTTCCGCCAATATATTTTTCATTTCAGAAGCCTTACTTTGGCTCTTTACAAGAAAAAAAGTGGTGTCAGAAGGCTTTACTGAAAAACCTTTAACCTTATTTATTTCTTTTTGTAATCTCTCAGATTCCTCAAGCATACCATTCAGGTTAAAATTATCAGAGTGCTCATTCGACAAACAATACAGTCCTGCCTTTTGAGCCAAAAGATTAATACGCCAAGGAATAATTCCTTTCTCCAGTTCCGAAATAACATCGGGAGCGGCCATTATATAACCCAACCGTAAACCCGGAATTGAAAACCGTTTTGTGAGCGAGCGAATGATCATTAAATTTTTACACTCATGCACCAGATTCAATAATGATATATCCTGTTTTATAAAATCGATATAGGCCTCATCAATGATAAAAAATGTATTTGTATAACGCTTAATGTTATTCTTTAATTCATTAGGCTTATAAATCTTACCATCAGGATTATTTGGATTACATATCCACACTAAATCATACGGATTAAAATCGGTTTTTGAGAACTCTGCATTTGATTTAAATTCAAGTGTATGATTATTCAAGCAACAGGCATCCTCATACTCTGAAAAAGAAGGAATAAAAATTAAAGAGCGGTGTTTTCTTTTCCATGCAGCCACTAAATAAAAGGCCTCAACAGCACCATTGGTAACTAAAACAGAGCCTTTAGGTAAGTTATTTTTAGATTCAATCAGCCTCTCCAAGTCATTTGCTTTTGGCTCAGGATATGAACTACAATCTGCTATCTTTTCTTTCAGATAAGCCATTAACCCGGCACTCATTCCACCCGGCTGCACATTAGAGCTAAAATTGAATTTTATATTGTTATATCGATAAATGTCATCCCCGTGCCCGTAAATCATAGTCTATGCTTATTATTTGTTCTCATGCTGATAATATTGTTGAAATATGTCTAATCGTTTTGATTGATTAAAAAAAGCCATTCTTGATTGTTTAATCCTTTGTATTTGTGTGAGGTCTACTGAACTCACACAAAAACCCGCTTTATTCTCTGTTAACAGGTTTCCTTTGGGATCGAATACACAAGCCAGCCCGGAAAAATCCCCTATATTATCAGACTTACCACTTAGGTTACAAGCCATTACATAAGTGTTGTTGTCATAGGCTCTGGCTGGTAAAAAACGCTTAAAACGAGCCAACTTCTCTTCTGAGCTTTCTCTGGGAGAAGCAAAAGCCATGGCCAACACATTGGCCCCCTGCCACGCCTGAATATAACTGAGTTCCGGGAAATGTGATTCGTAGCAAAGTTGAATGCCAATGCTTAGTTCACCTATTTGAAAGACATTTATTTCATTGCCTTCAATAAAAAAACCCTTTTCTGTTGAACCCAAATGTGTTTTACGATGCTTACCTATTAATTTTCCTTTAGAAAATACATAATGTGCTATATAAAAACCCTGCTCTACCTTCTCTGGAAAACCCACAGCAAAAGCTGCTTTTGTTTGTTTTGACAGTTGAGTCAGTGCTTCAAAAACATCCTCTCTTTGCAAACAAACCGCAGATAATTTTTGAGGATCTTTTACATAACCCGATATGTTCAATTCCGGAAAAAGAATAAAATCAACCCCTTCTTCATCCAGCTTTTTAATCCAGCTTATAGTAGTAATAAGGTTATCCTGCACTTTACCGGATAAGCTTAAGACACTGACTGCTGCTAACTTAGGGTCTTTCATGAGTCAATTTAAGAAGTTAATTGTTTGTTTTACCATATCTTCTATTGAGTCCCCTGCTAAAACTAACTGGCTGTCCTTAAAGAAAGAAAAGAGTTTATCGCCATCTTTTTCAATCTGTAACCAGCTATGATGTTCATTATCCTTTCTGATTATATTTACTCCCTTACGTGCAAAAGCCCTGCGCAGTAAAACATACTCAAAACCATGACCTTTGACCGGGAGCATCGCATTAAATTGATAACCAACACGAAATAGTCCTGTGCGATGGTCAAATTCAATGCCTCTTTTTTCAAATAAGGATTGAAATTCATTATTGAGGAGCAAATCTTCAGGACTACCCTCCATCAAGGGTTTATCAGGCGCTAATAACCATAGTCGATCAGCCATTTGTAAGGCCAAATCCAAATCATGAGTTGACATCAACACCGATTTCCCGGAGGTACTGGCAATATGTCGTAATAATTGAATGATTTCGACCCGGGCAGGCATATCTAAAAATGCAGTAGGCTCATCAAGTATAATGATGGGGGTATCCTGAGCCAAAGCCTTAGCGATAAATGCCTTCTGCTTTTCTCCATCACTAAGGTTAGATAAACTCTCTTTCCTTTTATGCAGGATACCACATTGTTCAATGGAAGACAGCACAATTTCCTTGTCTTTTTTACTTAAAATACCCATGGTTCCCGTATACGGGCTTCGTCCTAAACCCACTAACTCTTCCACTGTTGCATTGGGCACCACTACACGATCAGTTAAAACCACTGCTGCCATAATAGAAAGGTCTTTTTCAGTTAGCTTTAAAAGATTTTTTCCCATCATAGTGGCCTCACCTCCTAAAGGAGATTGAAAGCCACATAAAGTACGTATTAAGGTGCTCTTACCTGTACCATTTTCTCCGAGTAAACAAACCAACTCTCCCTTATACATGCTGGCTTTCAAATCAGCATGAACTACCTTTTTGCGCTTTCGTTTCCCGTAGCCAATGCTTAACTTACTGATATGTAATACCGGGTTATTCATTTTATTATTTGAATACAATTTTTCTTCCTTCAGCTTTTTTGAACTGTCCATCTCATTTAAACTTTTCATTCACCCAAAACATCATGCCTCATTATTCAACGCTATTCTCTTTCTTTCTATTCCAGATAACCCAGATAACAACAGGAGCACCAATAAACGCTGTTACTGAATTAATTGGCCATTCCTGCTCCATACCAGGAATACGAGCCAACAGGTTACATAACAAAGTTGTTACAGCACCCAGTAAACAGGCGTTTAAAATTAAAAAAACATGATTAGAGGTCTTTGACAATAATTTAGCCAAATGCGGAACAGCTACCCCTATAAAAATAATAGGCCCACAAAATGAGGTAACCACAGCAGTTAAAAATCCTGCGCATGTGATAATTAAAAAACGCGACCTCTTAATAGGTAAACCCAGATTGAAGGCATAGCGATTACCCAACGCCAGCAGATTTAAGGGTTTACTAAGATAGATGGCCATAAGGGAAGGAATCACAGTTATAAGCCCAAAAAAGATAGCCCGTTCGCGAGACAGTCGGCTAAAACTCCCCAGACCCCAAATCACATAGTTATGTACATCCTCCTCTGGACTATAAAATTTAAGCAGGCTCACCATCGAACTACTCAGATAACCCACCATAACGCCAATGATAAGTACACTTAAGGTTCCTCCTATGCGATGAGAAATAAAAAGGATGAGTGCCAATACTGCTCCTGCTCCAATAAGAGAAGATCCTACTACAGCAAAATCGCCCCAAACACCCAGACTGGTAAATGTAAAACCTAAAATATTTCCTGTAAAAAGCATCACAAAAGCCACCCCCAAGCTCGCACCAGAAGAAATACCCAGCACCGATGGTCCGGCAAGTGGGTTTCGGAATAGTGTTTGCATCAATAAACCAGCTACCCCCAAAGCCATTCCGGCTCCCATTGCTACAATGGTTTGTGGTAAACGCGTTTTTAAAAGAATATTTTCAAAAACATGATTTACATTTTCTCGTGTGAACAAAATGGCCTTTATTTCATGTAAAGGGATATGTGTAGAACCCAATATTAGATTGAGAGTAGCCAACACCACCAACAATAAAACAGCCAGTATCAAAACAAACGTTATTCTGCCAAATTTTTCTTTCATGCCATTTATTTGAATATCAAACCTATACAACAAGGTTTTTTAAAACTTTTAATCATCTTCTGCATAGTAACATCCAGAACATGATATTTATTATTGAAGACGTTCATAAAAATAAGGTTGATAATCAGGTAATAATTCCGGGTGAAAAAAGGAAATATAATCAGCCAGCAGCACATCCGGTTTCATACCTGCCTGCTCGTAATAAGGTTTCTCACGTATATTACACAGCAATACATTCTGATCCCTAAAGGCTTTAAAATCGGCATAACGAATATCTTGTGCTGCCAGGTCATCTAAGGTAAAGTCTTTGCTCTCAGGATAAATAATTCGCCAGAAATCACATTGATTCGCTTGCCTGTACAACGTTTCAAAATTTAGAGGATAAGCACCTTGTTTGTTATCTTTGATAATATAATCGGCTCCTGCATCACGAAAATAATGCGCGTAAAAACTATTTCCTCCCGGCACATACCAATTACCAGACTGCATTTTACCGGAAAACACTGTTGGTCGCTTTTGCACATTAGCGCTTAAGGTCTTTAGTTTTTGATAGCGTGCCTCAATGCCATTAAAAATAGTATCCGCTTGCTTTTGGTGTTGTATAAACAAAGCCAGCACCTTAACCCACTCAGCTCTTCCCAGGGGAGTCTCTTCGTTATAGGCAGCCATAGGAACAAGGGGAATACCCAAGCTTCGAAGAGCATCATAGCCCCCTGCCTTGAAAGGAGATACAAAAATCACATCAGGATCTAAAGCTGCAATGGCTTCCAGGTTAAAATGACCTTCCTTACCTATTTTAGTTACCTCTCCGGCTGCTACTCTTGCCTTCATTCCCTCATGACGCAGGTAACGACTACTGTTAATCGCTACGATATCATCAATAGCATCCATAGCAAAAAAATAACTGAGTTGCGTGGACGAAAGGCAGACAATCCTTTTACAAGGAACCTGAATATCGCTTTGTGAATTCGTTATATCATCTGCTGATTTCACCAAATGAAAAGTATCATATCTATCCTCCTCTCCTTTCCGGTGAATACTCAATACAGTGGAATTCTCTGATTGGTCAATTTTAAATTCTTTGGCATGCTTTAATGCTACATGTCCGGTTAAATGAACATCCAAACCACTACTATTTGCTAATTTAAGCGATGTATTTTTGCAGCTAGTAACAAGAAGCAATGCACCCCAAAAAAGAACTTTACTATAACCATTCATGCTTAAGCTGCTTTTTAAATTCATTAATCATCACAAAATATTTTATACTTATATAGGCCAATTATAAAGAAGCATACACTTCTTTTAAATGATCCACCCAAACGTTTACCACCTCATCATATTCCGCTAAGCCTTTTAAAATAATCTCTACTTCAAAACCTTCTTTTTCTAATATTGATTTCCAACTATCCTCTTCATCTCCGGCCATATCATTTCGCGCATGATCTCCGGCAACCGACATAAAAGGGCTTAGGGTAACGTTTTTAACCCCTTGCGTTTTTAACTCTGCAATAACCTGACTTAATGAAGGATATCCTTCAACAGTTGCCATTAAATATGCATCCGAATATTGATTAAGATAATATTGAAATCCAGGATAGTAAATGTTTGATTGATGATGTGTTCCATGGCCCATGAAAACGAGTGCCTTTTTTTTCTCCACCATTTCGTGAAAAGTATGATCAACAAAAGACGCTAATCTCTTGTTATCGGGATGACTATAAAGCAATGGTTGTCCGATCACTGCGACCTGTATTCCTTTAGGCATTTTATTAAAAGCCATAACTGTTGCATACAGATTTTCATATTCTTCGCCCGGAATCACGTGTAGCGACTGCACTGCCACATGCGTAAATCCATCCTCTCCCATTTTTGCTAATGCCTCAGCAGGAGAATCTATTGACTCCCCTCGTTTTTTTAATATGCTACGGATGATTTTGGAAGTATAGGCCCAACGTATTTCCACACCGGGAAATTCTATCCGAACCTTCTCTTCAATATTAGTAAAAGATTTACGTGCCTCAGGATAGCTGGTACCGAAGGTTACCAACAAAATACCTTTTTTATCTTGTTGTTTCCCATGAGCAAATAAGGATTCGCTTTGACTGGTAAAAAAAGAAAACAACAATACTATAATCAATAATTTTCTCATCTATTTAAATATTACATTCATTAAAACTGCCCTATGCTCCACATGCTTTATTCCTTTTGTACTTTTTCAATTTTCGTTTAAACCATTTTACAGAGAGAACCAGTCCGCTTATGCTCACCACCAAACCCGCAAGCGAGAGAATAAGTAGTATACTCTTTCGCAAGCTTTCATGCTTTTTTAAAAATGGACTATCAAAGGTGTGTAAAAAGCGATATAACCATCTGCGAAGACGCGTGTTTTTAGTCATTGACTTTACTAAATCACCGTTGGTAGGATTGATGTATAACCAGGTTCCGGATGTATCACCCACTTCAATTTTATAAGCCGGCAGTGGCATATAAAGCATCGCCGAACTTGAATAATAGTAATCATAGCCCTCTTGCTTATGAATAGCAAACGGCAAATCTCCTATTATTTTCTTTGCCTGAAGTTGAATATCATCAATTGAATATGGTTGAAGAGGAACAATTTGTTCATTGCGTAAAACATACACTTCAGGTATCTGGTAATTTTCATAAAAGACCCAAAATTGAGGCTGATTTAAAACAATATGCCATTCTATTTTTCGAACGTCTTCTTTAATACGCAAGGCATGGTAAATTTCCTGAGGAGAGGTATTTTTAAATTGTGTAATATCTAATTTCTGATCCCATTGAATCTGAATTTCTTCAGAAGACTTAACGCCTACCATCCAATCAGGAATAGAAGTGACAGATATTAAACCACTTAATACAAATGTAAATACAAAGAAGCCAACAAGATGATGCCACTTATACCAAAACTTTTTGTAGGGAGTTAGTCTATTAAGCTTAGCAGATTTTTTTCTTATCACTCCGGCGTAAATACCACTTAAAGAAATAACCAGGCCTAACGAAGCCAAAATAATAACCACTAACCGCCATTTACTGATCCGGGTGCGAAGTTGCTTAAAATAAATCCAATGTGGTATGGCACCAATACGACCCATCCATCTTGATTTTCTATTGGTTTCCTGAATGATCTCGCCAGATTTTTTAGAAATATAAAGTACCGTGTGTGATGGATCGGACACATAACACTTATAAAAAGGTAATAGTGGTTTATAATAGCTCCAGGGAACCCACTGGTCAAGCTCCTTCTCTTCCTCTATTCTTTCAACAGGAAAACCTTTGAAAGAGGTACATATGTCTTTGGCATCGGCTATTGAAAAATGGTCTATTGGTTCAAGGCTTTTGGCATCATACACTTTTTGTGCCTTTTTACCTGCGTACACTCTATAAACAGGTTTTCCATGGTATAATTCAAAAGCTAATTTTCCCTTAAATAAAGAGGAAGGTGCCTGAATATTTTGAAATTGATCAGACTCAAATGCTGACAGATGTAAAAAACGTTCTTCACGTGAAGCATGTGGAAAACCTTCAAAAATAAGCACAATACCAGAAATGAACCAAACCACAAACATCAGGCTCAATAATGAGCCTGATAGTTTGTGTATTTGAATTATCGGCAGATAAAACTTTCTTAAAATCATTTATTTTGAGAAATTAACGATTAGTCCTGCAAAATAGGTACGTCCCGGATTTATGGTTCCGTAATTAGATCCATAGGGGCTGTCATCTACATAATCAAAGATGTTATCGATACCCAGCTGCAACTCAAGAGCAAAAGAACCCAGCTTAGTAAAACGATGATTGCTTGTTAATTTCCATAGATTATATGCCTTAGCATTACCGTCATCATAGTATTTTTCGCCTTGCATACGACCCAATATATTTGCATTGATATGATATGATTTCCACTTATGATCATAGGACATACTTATATTGCCATAATTATTAGCAACACCTTCCAAAGGCTCATCATCGCTTATGTTTTGGGCATCCACATAACTATATCCTCCACCAAGAGTAAAACCTGCACCCAAATAGGCATGAAGTAATACATCAATTCCTTTGGAGCATGATTCTTCAACATTATAATGCTGTTTACGCTTTGAAATACCATTTTCTTCATCATCTTCATACAAATCAATCGTTTGATAATCAATTAAATCATCTACCTGATTGATATATCCATTTACACTGATGGTGAAGTTGCTAAGATGATAATCTAGTCCTGCAGAATAGTATTGCGATTTCTGCGGATCCAGATCAACATTACCCATATATACCGTACCACTTTTTTCGTAATCGTAATAAAGTTCCTTAAGAGTTGGAGCCTTAAAGCCATAGCCATAGGTTCCTCTGATATTAATTTGATCAAGTTTATATAAAAAAGAGATTTTTGGTGTAAAGGCATTCCCAAACTCTTTATGTTTCACTGTTCGCAATCCCGCTACTAAATCCAGTTTCTCGAATAAAGTAATTTCGTCCTGAACATACAGCGAGAGGGTATAAACATCTGCTTCTCCATCCACTAATCTATTTTCTGATACCATTTTTTCGTAGAGATAATCGGCGCCAACACTTAAAGTATGGTTTTCGGAAAGAGAGCTTACATACTTTAAAGATACGTTACTCATTCGCTGATCGTTATTAATAAGCTTATCGCCTGACACATAATCGCCTGATGCCTGATTGTATTTATAATAATAGAGATAATTATCATAATTATAATCTAAGGAAACATAATCCTTTTCATTCAACAGATATTTGGCTCCTGCTTGGTAAGTATAATCCTCGTAGTAATATCCATATTTGCCAACGGTAAGTGGACGATAAATATCTTTCTCGTAATAGGAATTTCCTCCGTACAATTCCAGTTTTTCGCTTGCCCTGAAGCTTAGGGTATGTTTGAATATTCTGTCGCTATATTTATTTTGCGCCTTTGCATCTGTGTCTACCAGTTCGTCATCATCCTCTTCATATTTACTCAATTGCCAGCCATCACTACTTTTATGGTTGAAACTTCCATTCCATGAAAACTTGCCCTGATTAATCCCCAAAGTGTTACTTTGTTGAACCGTTTGGTAATTACGTATTCGGGTAGCATTAGAAACATTGATTTTTTGTCTTGATTTTTTTGTGATGATATTAATCACCCCGGCAATAGCATCTGAACCATAAAGCAACGAGGCAGCTCCTTTTAATACTTCTATTCGTTCAATATCATCCGGATTAATCCTGTTTAAATCACTATTCCCCCCAATATCTCCATAAGTTCGTTTCCCATCGATAAGTATTAGGATAAAATCATTCGATAAACCATTCAGTTTCATGGATGAAGACATACTGCTTGGATTAAAATCAAATGAAGGACTGATATTTAACATGAGCTCGGTAAACTCAGCAGCACCAGTAGTTGTAATTGCCTTTTTACTAATTAATTCAGTGGGAACAGGAGCCGTTTTAATATAATGAGGAGTACCTGTTCCGGTGACAACCACCTCATCCAGGTTATTTTCCGATTCTTCCATTTTCACCACTAAGGTATTCTCACCTTCGTTAAGAACAACCTGAACATCATGCCTCTTAAATCCTGAAAAAGAAACAATTAAATCATACTCCCCAGGTACCAGTTTTTTAATTTGAAACTCCCCTTTGTTGTTAGTTCCAGTACCTGTTGTTGTACCCTTAAAAAATACATTGGCCCCACAAAGAGGCTGTTGGGTGTCTTTTTGAGTGACCACCCCTTTTAATACAGCATTTTGTCCTTTGACAAATAATACCGTCATCAATAGCAAACCTGCTACTAAATAATTCTTTTGCATCGTAAGATATTAAAAATTAATAACTTCACTTTGCAATCCCGTCAGTCAATGAAAATAATGTAGAACATACCTACGATAGTCCTAAACAAAACTTCTTTCCCGGAAGCAAAATGTTTAAAATATATAAACAATGGCAGGTCTTCTGACTTATCCTGGTTTTTATGCCTTCCCGTTTTGTTTGTCCTCTTCTTAAGACAAACCGTTTATGCTAGTCTGAATATGATTGTTCAGAAAAGATAAACACCTTACATAGCTTAGCTACATCAGGTAACAGTGGCTGTAGATATAAAAACCCCGATTCCGGTGAGCCGGAACCAGACTTACAGCAGCGGGAACTGTTGCAGATTTACACTGCATTCCCTTTTAATCAATTATTGTGTTATCGAAAACACAACATGAACCATTAATGAGCGCAAAATTAGAGATAATTTTATGTAATACAACAAATATTATCTTTCTTATGTAACTTTATAATATTTTCATTGTTAGCCAGGCAGATACCTGAAATTAGAAATAGGTTCAATAGGAAAGAAACAGAACAAATAATTACTTACTCACATAAGCCCTATTATTTCCATAGTCAAAAACGATCGTTACAAGCTATCACATACAGGATCAACTTTGTTTTCAGTTGAGAAAATACCATGAAAGCAAATGGTGGTATACCTCAAATTTTAAGAATGATTTTACCGGTTTACCCCTTCTAAAATCCCTAATATTTAAAAATATTGTGTTTCTTTGTTTGCCATATGGAACAAATAATAAATCCTTTACAGACTGATTGGACTACATGGTGGTTAACCGTATTGTGTGCACTTATTTCGGGTCTAAGCAAAAGTGGCTTAAAGGGTTTTGCAATGGTTAACATTCCCATTCTGGCGCACCTCTATGGAGGAATGACTTCCGTTGGTATACTTCTTCCCTTTTTAATTTTCGGAGATATATTTGCCCTCATATATTATAGGCGTAGTGCCAAATGGGAGTATATTAAAAAACTACTACCCTGGGCGTTAGCAGGTATTGTAATTGCAGTATTTGTTGGTAAATATGTTAGCGATACGCAATTCCGAAACACAATAGCAATTGCTATTCTGGTTTGTCTGGCCATTTTGGTTTATAAAGATATTTCGGGAGATTCAGATGCCATTACAGGCAAAAAATGGTTTTCTTCCACATTGGGTTTATCGGGTGGTTTTGCTACCATGATAGGCAATGCAGCAGGGCCTATTTTTAATCTTTACCTGATGAGCATACGTTTACCTAAGAATGTATTTATTGGAACGGGAGCAATATTTTACCTTATCCTGAACGTCATTAAACTGCCCATTCATCTATTTTACTGGAAGTCCATTTCCGTAGAAAGCCTTCAGCTGAATATAGTTTGTTTACCTGTTTTACTGATTGGAGCCTTTGCAGGCAAACAACTGGTTCAATTGATTCCGGAACGCGCTTACCGAATATTTGTGATGAGTGTGATTACCATTTCGGCAATTATGTTGTTTTTTAAATAAAACATCTATTGTACCGAAGAGTTGATTAACATTTTAAATGCTGTTTATCAGCCTCCTTACAGCTCTTATACGAGCTTTTTTTATCTCATATAGTTTTTGCTTAGATTTGCCTTAAATTTATTAGCGACAAAAAAATCAAAGATGTATAAAAGAGTTCTATTAAAACTAAGTGGTGAATCGTTAATGGGCGATCAGAATTATGGCATCGACAATGTCAGATTAGAAGAATATGCACAGCAAATTAAAGATATCACTGAACTTGGCGTTCAGGTGGGTATTGTAATTGGCGGAGGAAATATCTTTCGAGGATTAAGCGGTGCAGCTAAGGGTTTTGACCGTTACCAGGGTGACCAAATGGGAATGTTGGCCACGGTGATTAACAGTCTGGCTTTAAAATCAGCTTTAAATAATTCAGGAGTAAAAGCGCGGGTATTAACAGCTATCAGAATGGAGCCTGTGGGTGAATTTTATTCTCAACCCAAAGCTATTGAAGCATTGGAAAATGGAGAAGTGGTTATTCTTTCTGCAGGAACAGGAAATCCTTACTTTACCACTGATACAGGCTCATCCCTACGCGGAATTGAAATAAAGGCAGATGTTATGCTGAAAGGAACCCGAGTAGATGGTGTGTATACTGCCGATCCGGAAAAGGATGCTACAGCCACTAAATTTGATGAGATCACCTTTGATGAGATCTATAACCGCGGCTTAAAAGTAATGGATTTGACAGCAACAACTATGTGTAAGGAAAATAACTTACCCATCATCGTTTTTGATATGGATACACCTGGTAATTTGATCCGCGTGATTAAAGGAGAAAATATAGGTACTTTGGTTAAAAATTAATCACTAATTTATTGCTCTTCGTTTTTTAAATTAAGCAACACAAAGTTAGAGGTGAAAGATATTGGTAGTAGGTGGTTTGCTGTTGGTAACTAATAGTCTACAACCGATTTAAAATATAAAAATTAGAGCATCCTACATAAAAGAAACAGCTAAGTATTTCAAGAAAAAACCAATGGTCATTTTGCTTGAAGTACTTAGCTGTTTATGTAAGTGCATGATAATGCACAACAGACAATGATTATATAATATTAAAACTCATCATCACCTACTCCACCATTACTATCATCGCCATTTTTACGTTTCTGTAAAAAATTATTGATCCGGTAACTCAAGGTTAATGAAATATAAGGAGCCTCACGGGTCCATTTTTTATAACTATAAAAATCATCCCCTTCGGTTATAGATACACTTTTAGCGGTGGCAAACACATCTCTTACCTGCAAAACAGCCGCCATCTTTCTATCCATAAAATCATATCTTACGGCACTGTTTACAGAATAATAGCCCTCTGTTTCTCCTTGTGAACTTACCGTTGGACTATTGTAACTTCCATCTACCTGCAATTGTAATTGCTTTTTAATTTTAAAGGTACTATTCAATCGAGAACTCCAGTTAAACGATTCATTGTCAAAACTTTCCCCATCCAGCTCACCTTCTACACGATAGCTGTATACATTTCCCATCAGGTTAACATCCCACCATTTCATTAAAGGAACATTATACATGGCATCTATACCCAGCGAATAATCACTCCCTACGTTGGCATAGGTAGTAAGTATTACTCCTTCATCATAAACACTCTCGATACTTTCAATTTTATTATGTGTAATTCTATAATAAGCTTCTAAGGATAATTGGGTCTCTTGCCATTTTTTAAGATAGCCTATTTCAATAGCATCAATATATTCAGGTTTAATATCCGGATCTCCCTGTCTAACATTATACATATCTGTCCAGGTAATAAAAGGTTCTAAATAATAACCTCTGGGTCGATCTATCCTTCTTGAGTAACTGGTCATCAGCTGATTTTCCTCAGGCAGTTGATAAGAAAAATGTACTGTAGGAAAAATATCCCAGCGGTTAATAGTATATTTTTCATCATCACTTTTATTGCTTATTTCCCTATTAGTATATTCTCCCCGCAAGCCAAACTGATAGCCAAGCTTTCTCCACTCTCCATTATAGGTAGAGTAAATGGCATAAATATCTCTGATATAATTAATGGCATTATTCAAACTTTCCTCTTGCACAAACGTTTGACTGACGGCATCATAATCGGAATAAGAGGTAATATCATCGCTATTGCTTTTTCGACCTTGAAATCCTGCTTCAAAACGACCATTTATCCCAACAGGCTTGGTATAATCCACCCGTAATTCATAACGGCTCGAAGGACCATCCTCTGTCGTATATGTTCCTGAAGTGGCTGCTGTGTTTGTTTCGTCATAAAGCAAATTTCTTGTCCATTCCTCGCTATCGCGATAACGATAGTTAAGCTGTGCCGTTAGCTCATGTCCATTTTCATCAAACTTTTTTTGGTAGTTACCTGTAAGCGAATAATAGGTTCCATTTCTGTTCGATTCACTGTTATTATACTCTATTTCCTCTGCATAATCAGGCGATTCTGTGGTAGAATACTTGAGATCCGACTCGCTTACTCGTTCATAACTCCCAGTTCTAAAAGACATTGAAAAGAAATCTTTAGCTGTAATATCCCAATCCAGACCTGTACGAAAAGAACCACCGCTGTAAGTTCGGTCACTATCTCCAAAATAAACCTGGTTTGTTGTATCTCCATCACTAATGGTCATCCTTTCGTTATAGGATTCTCCGGGAAAAGGTCTGTGGTTATAATCCCCACCCACATAGAAATTTAACTTTTTCTTACGCCAATTTAAAAGAGCATCTCCCCCATACTGATTGTAATTTCCACCTTTAACATTAATCATCCCCTGAACGCCCTGCATCCTGTTCTTTTTAGTGATGATATTAATAATTCCTCCTGTACCGTCGGGCTGATATTTAGCCGAAGGATTGGTGATGATCTCAATATTTTCAATGGTCGATGCAGGTATTTGTCGCAAGGCATCAGAAGGATCCAGAACAGTGGGTTTTCCATCAATTAATACGGTAAATCCGGTACTCCCTCGTAAAGATACATTTCCTTCAATATCTACTCTAATAGATGGTACATTTTCTAAGACTTCAACAGCCGACAGGGATGCTGAGGTCATTTGCTTGCCCACGGAAACAATTTTTTTATCGATCTTGAATTCTACCGATTGTCTGTCTGCTACCACTTCTACTTCATCCAAGGCTTCTGAAGATTCACCAAGAACAATCATCCCTAAATCAAGCATGCTTCTGCGTTGCTTAATCACCAAATTATCATACTTCTTGTCATCATAACCTAAAAAAGAAATCACGATGTAAAACTCACCGGGATCAAGCCCTTTAATCTTAAACTCACCGTTTTCATCACTTATGGTTCCGGTTACCACCGAATTATCCTCTTTTTTATAGATGGCAACGGTAGCATATTCAACCGGTTTTTTAGTTTTCTGATCCATTACCTTACCTCTTACTATTCCTTCTTCTCCTACATCTGGATCATTATTCGCCATGGCTGTATTGAGTAAAACACTTATACAGAAAACAATCAATGCAATTTTATTTTTCATATTTAATACCATATTTCTATATTTTATCTATGCTATTCATTTATGTCGTTTTTTTTAGGAAAACTCTTCGTTAATTTTTTAATAAATAACAATTGTATTCCTTTTTTTAAGACACTGAACTCACCTCAAAGTTCAATCAATTTTACCTAAAAGCGTGTTAATGAAATGTTAATGATCAAATTTTTTAATCAATTTATTCTCAAAAAAAATGATTCTTTTAAATTAAAATACCTTACTGAATTAAATTCAAAAAAGATAGTGGTAATTCTAAGGAAGTAATAAGCTCATAATCTGTCGCAACTGCTTTTGAACAAAGCATATGATAACTTGCTTATTATAATTTTACTTACATCATCAAAAATTTTACGTTTATGAATGCTCAAGCTATCATCATCATTGACCATGGGAGTAAATCGGTGACCGCCACAGAGGAATTTAACTTTATAGTAAATACGGTCAAAAAAAAGTACAATAGCCCTCATGTATACGGAGCTCATATGGAAATTAGCACTCCTTCTCTTGGCGATATCGTTAGGCAAATATCAAATACCCAAATAAAAAAGATATTGATTATCCCTTACTTTTTATTTAATGGCCGACATATTTTAAAAGATATACCTCAAATGATTGAAGAATTAAAACCTCAATATCCATCTTTACATTTTAATATGGCGGCTCCTATCGGTAAAGAAGAACAAATGGCCGATATTCTCCTGAAAAGAATTGCTAATATTGAATAAATGATTTTTCATCTATTCAATACACGATATTCTTACTTGTCTTTCTATTTTTGCAGCTTAAATAATTGAAAGCTATGAAAAGGTTAAAGCATATTATGTTTGTAGGTACAGGATCGGATGTTGGTAAAAGTATAATCAATACAGCCATATGTCGTATTTTATTGCAAGATGGTTACAGCCCCGCTCCCTTTAAAGCTCAAAACATGTCGCTTAATAGTTATGCAACACCTGATGGGCTGGAAATTGGACGTGCACAGGCGGTGCAGGCAGAAGCTTGTGGGATAGCATGCAAGGTGGAGATGAATCCTGTATTGCTCAAACCTACAGGCGAAATGAATTCGCAGGTGATACTACACGGCAAACCAATTGGTAATCAAACAGCTAAAGACTATTTTTTAAAGAACAATAAAAATAACTTGTTTAATGAGGCTTTAGATGCATTTAAAAGACTACAAAGCCAACATAACCCTATTGTATTAGAAGGAGCCGGAAGTATCTCAGAACTTAATTTACGTAGCCGCGATATTGTTAATATGGCTATGGCTAAAGCTGTTGATGCCTGTACCTATTTGGTAGCTGACATTGACAGAGGGGGCGTATTTGCATCGGTTTATGGTTCAATTATGCTGCTTCCAGAGGACGAACGGAAATTAATTAAAGGGATTGTAATCAATAAGTTCAGAGGCGATATTGAACTGTTCTCTGAGGGAAAAAAAATTCTGGAAGAAATCACAGGAGTCCCCGTAGTAGGTGTAATTCCCTATTTCACGGATATAAAAATTGAGGAAGAGGATTCCGTAAGTCTGCTGAAAAAAAATAAGTGTGCCTTAGAAGGAAAAATTAATGTGGCAGTTGTCGCCTTAAAATACATATCCAATTTCACTGATTTTAATCGTTTCAATGAAATTAACGAGGTAAATATTTATTTTACAAATGATATCAAGGAGTTGGAAAAAGCCGATATTCTTATCATCCCCGGATCAAAAAATACCATTGCTGATATGCAATATTTGCATCAAAGCGGCTTGGCCAAACATTTATTTGAATGGCACAAGGTGGGAAAGGCAGTATATGGCATATGTGGTGGCTACCAGATGATGGGAAAGGAAATACTCGATCCTGAGCATATCGAAGGAAATAAGGAAAAAATTACTGGACTGGGTATCCTACCTTTGTCAACAACCATAACAAGCCATAAAAACAGCACACAATGTCATTTTCAGTTTTTAAAAAAAGATGAGAAATGTGAAGGCTACGAAATTCATATGGGTGTCACCTCATTTCTCGAAGAGCAAAGACCTTTAGCTGTACTTAAAAATGGGGGCACCGATGGTTTTTATAAAGACAACAAAACCTGGGGAACATATATCCATGGCATATTTGATAATACCGCTGTTTTAAAAGACATCTTATTGCCCTTTTTAGGAGAGCACTGGACTATAGATAATTATGTAGACTTTAAAAACAAAGAATATAATAAACTGGCCGCCTATACCAGAAAACATATAGATATAGATAAGATTTACACCCATTTGAGTGAGTATTGATACTATATAATTAACTCAATATTTTTTTTATTTAATAACAAAAATTAAAATATCTACATCCCATTTTAATATCGTCTACTGCCTCTTTAATGAGGACAAACTGTGATACTAAGGAGCATAGTTCATTTGTCACTTAACCTGTCTACATTACTAATAGTAGCTCTTACATACATCTTGTATTATTTAAACAAATAGATTTTATCCTAATTTTTAGGATGTATATTTAGTCAATAAGCGCATTGGTGTAATATTATCAGTCTTTCATATCTATTGTATATAAAAACAATACTTTTGACCCCGATATTTTATTATGAACAAGTGAATTATTTTACTTGTTTTTCACTTATAACCTATAACTAATTATGAAAATGTTAAAACCTATTTTTGTATTATTAATGGCTTGCTTACTTATTACAAGCTGTAGCGAAGACGATGAAGATACCGATTCTAAAAATTTCATTGCCTTTGATGAAACTTCGTATGATTTAAGTAAGGGAATTCTTATTAATGAGGGAGAATATACAGAAGATACCTATCTATATGACATAGAATTATTTACTTCCGATTTCGAATTTACATATGATGAAGATGGTGATCTAGACGGTATATATGGAGAAGGACAAGCTCTTTTTTTAGCTCTTTTTAGTGAAGATGCAGATTATCCGGCTATTGGAGAATATACCTATTCACTGTCTGGTGAGGCTGGAACATTTTATTATGGAGAAGCCTACTCTTATGTTAATACGGATGAATATGAATATGAGTATTCAACGATTTCTTCAGGTACAATTACTGTTACAGCAAGTGGAAACAGTTATAAAATTTCCTTTGATTTAACAGATGAAGATGGTGTTAATATAACAGGTTATTACAGCGGAGGTCTTACTTATTTAGATTACTCTGACTACGAATACACTTCTATAGAAACAAAGCCATTAAAAACAGGCGTAACTTTTTTTAAAAAATAAGTACTGTCAATAAATTTATTTAAGCTGTCTCAATGTAATATTGAGACAGCTTTTTTTATTCTAATAAATCTGATAAATAATTTAGCAAAAATACGATCAGATTAGCTCATTTTGGAACTAATTGACCAGTAGTTTTAAAACCTGCTGTTTACCATTATTCGCTTTTATTTGTATAAAATAGAAACCTGCTGATAAATCACTAATATCTATCTGATTACCTGGAGTGTATCCATATTCCATCCGTAAGATATTTCCTGTCTGATTAATAATTTTCAACTCATCAATTTCTGCAATATCATCTGCGGTAATTGTAATAACATGGCTTGCCGGATTAGGAAAGATTGCCAGATTCTCAAATTGTGCTTCTTCAATAGCAGTTGTTGTAGCTGTACCTGTTATGGCAATATCATCCACTTCCCAGGTATCACTACCCTCTGTTGTGGTTGATACATATTTAAAGGCTATATAAATTGACTGACCTGCGTAGGCTGATAAATCAACATTTCCTGACTCTACCTCGGTGTAACTTCCTGTTGACCAAGATGCATTATCTGTCAGATCGGTCCAGATAAAATTTGTAGGATCAGAAGAACCATCGTAATTAGTTGAGACTTTTAAATATAAACTGGTTTCCAAAGAAGAATAAGTACTCTTCATGGTCATAAATGAGAGGGAAACACTTGAATAATCACCTAAATCAATCGCGCTGGCAGATATTAACCAATCTTCATTGGCATAGGTTGTAGATTCACTAGAACTATAACCACTCATTTTAGCAAAATTATTACTACTATAGCTTGCGTAATACCAAATCTGATCATCGCCAGTAACTGAATAACCAGTCATTAAATCCAGACTTTCACTGTCTTCAAAATCTTCATAAAATATATAATCTGAGGTATCTTCTTCATCATCCGAAGTTGAATAGGAGGCCCAATCAATATCCTCTACCCAGTCTTCATTATCGATAAAAGGATTTCTATTACCTTGGATAGCATAAATAGAGTCATTCCTTGTTCTTTCCCAATCACTAACAGGATCTTCACTGTTCCATTCTAATAGAGTTGATAGTTTACCATGTAAACCACTGACATCACAATATTCGGCTAACTCCAAATCATAACCATAATCATCGTCACTATCACCTTCGTAGCGAACAGCCATATAAAATAACATACGTGCCACATCTCCCTTTATCTCATCGCGTGGTTCCCAGCTGTTTGAATCGTAATAGCATCCGGTTGCATAATCAACCCCATCGTCATAATAATAACTATCATCAACATATTCAACTCCAGTATCTTCATCAGCATTATCGAACATTAAGCTTCCACGCGCACTATTAACCGAAACATCAGTAGGTCGAAGGTGGTGCAGGTCGGTACCAGGACCCGTGGCAGTGCCAAAATCACCATACGTTTTGGCCCATGTATGTTCCCTATTCCACTCCGTATCTAAACTACTACCTGATGCATTAGCATCTTCAGGAACAGACCATCCTGTATAGAGTAAAATAACATTATCAGCGTTATCAGGATCCTCATCTGTTCTGCATAAAGCATCCCATACTTCGCTATAGGAAAGTGCAGTATGCCCATCAATAATATCATGCAGTGCTAATTTAAGCCCGTCTCCGCTTAACCCAATGGCACCT
This sequence comes from Saccharicrinis sp., assembly GCA_041595375.1. Lineage (GTDB taxonomy): Bacteria > Bacteroidota > Bacteroidia > Bacteroidales > Marinilabiliaceae > Saccharicrinis. The sequence continues at coordinate 26,537 of JBFHKL010000002.1, read as the reverse complement.
GAATAATAAGTATCGTAATCATAGGCTACAGTACTGCTTGTCTTTTGGCCATACATTTGCACAAGACTCACAAGAATAAATACAAATAGTAGTAAATGTGTTTTCATCTTTTATAATTTTTTGTTTACGTTTCTTAAACCTCTTTTTGGTAACAAGTAATCAATAAAACCAAAAGTTTTTCATTTTCTTTAATCAAGGAATAATTAGCTTCGAGAATGGTATATAATTATCTATACAACAACAGTTTAATAAAATAATACCTACAAAAATAATACAAAATAAACAAACAGACTAGTTGGTCGGTTTTAATACTTTATTAAAGGTCTTAAAAACCAATTCAATAAGCAATAATTTTTAATGATAAGTTAATACGAGATTATATATTTAACATTTCTACTAGGCATGTAAACAATACGTAAGTAGCTATTTATACTATTGTATTTTGAAGATAATAACCAGAAACTTAACAAGGATGTGAACAGTAAGATTAAAAATCATCATATTTGTAACTGGAAACAGAAATACAATTTTTCTATATTTTTTTGATAAATATGACAATAGAAGAAGCGCAGCAAAAAGTTGACCATTGGATAAAAACAATAGGGGTCAGATATTTTAGTGAATTAACTAATATGACTATTTTGACTGAAGAAGTTGGTGAATTGGCACGTGTTATGGCCCGTAAATATGGAGAACAATCATTTAAAGCGGGTGAAAAAGACAATTTAGCCGATGAAATGGCCGACGTACTTTGGGTTTTAATTTGTCTGGCCAACCAAACAGGCGTTGACCTTACTGATGCCTTACAAAAAAATATAGATAAGAAAACCAAACGCGATAAAGAACGACACATTAATAATAAAAAACTACAATAATGATGCACTCAGAAACTATTTTAGACGAGTATAAACCGGAATTTAAATTCGAAGACATAGATAATAACTTAAAAGCTATTATTGAGAATAGTCAATCCTTACTTTCGGATAAAGAAGTACTTAAAACTATATTCAGCTGTATTGATTTAACTACTTTAAAGGAAACCGATTCTGCGGATTCGGTAACAGCCTTTGTTCAGAAAGTAAACACATTTAAAACTGATTATCCTAATTTACCTTCTGTGGGTGCTGTTTGTGTATTCCCTGTTTTTGCACCCATCGCAAAGCAATATCTTACAGTTGAAGGAGTACAAAAAGCGGTAGTATCGGGCGGCTTTCCTTCATCCCAAACATTTTTGGATATTAAAGTGCTAGAAACAAAAAAAGCCGTTGATTTTGGAGCTACCGAAATTGATGTGGTTATTTCAATAGGTGAATTTTTAGATGGCAACTATGAGTTTGTTTACGAAGAAATTCGTCAACTTAAAGATGCTTGCGGTAAGGCTCATTTAAAAGTCATTTTAGAAACCGGAGCAATTAAAGATCCTGAGCTCATTTGGAATGCCTCCATCATAGCCATGGATGCTGGAGCCGATTTTATTAAAACCAGTACCGGAAAAATTCCTACCGCCGCTACACTGGAGGCTGCCTATGTAATGTGTCAGGCTATAAAAAGCTACCATACTAAAACAGGTAAAAAAATTGGCTTTAAGCCCGCAGGAGGTATTGCAGAAAGTGCTGAGGCTATTGAATATTATGCTGTTGTTAAAGAAGTGTTAGGTGAGCAATGGTTAAATAATGAACTCTTTAGAATTGGTGCCAGCAGACTGGCTAATAACTTGTTATCAGATATTCTGACAGAGGACAATAGTAACGTACAAAGCGTGACTTATTTTTAAATCATTCTTTACACTTTAGTTATATAAACCCGGAAATTTATTCCGGGTTTTTCTATTTATCCTAATTCATTTAATTATAAGCGACAATGAAGCACTATTGTAAATGGTAACTTTTCTTTTAAAACAACTTCTTACAAACTTCCGCTTCTATCACTGAGCACCTTATTTAATTTACGTACAGCCTGTTGTGTTTTAAAAAAATTAATAATTCTTCGATAAACCGAGGTATTATAAAACTTACAAAAACGGTTTTCAATGGTAGTATTAAAAAAATCACCCCCGCAAAAATAGGCCTTATCTATTTTATCCAGTTGTAAATCAGACTGATATTTATTACTCTTTTTCATATTGGTACCACTTCCATCAGTACCTAAATTCTTCACCAAAGACTTAATCGGATATACCGTTGGCAGCTTATTTTTATAAGCCGCATAATTAAAGCGTATTGACCAGGAATGAATCATTTGTTGCTGTTGTTTTAACAACATTACCGACAAATCATTACCTCCCCTTTCAAATTGTTTTCTTTTTAATTTACTGGTATAAAACTCATTAAAGTCTTTTACTTCCCAATCCACCTTCTCCCAGTTTTGTTTCCAGGTTGCCCAACCCCAACTACAGTTTCGATGCACCATATAGGTCTCAAAAGGATAGGATTTAGGTATTTCAATATTGGGTGAATAGGCTGCTACAGACCATACCTGATCAGGCAAATAAAAAGCCAGCGCTTCATTCATAAAGGTTAAAAACCAGGGCGTAGTTTGTAAATCATCTTCTAAAACAATAACTCTATCATGGCTCTTCAATATATCGGAAACCCCATGAATAATAGACTGAGCAAGCCCTTTATTTTCAGCATGATAGACTTTATGAATTTTATTAAAACCCTGAATGGCATCTATATAAGCTCTTACCTTCTGAACAACAGCTTTTTCCTTTTCATTTTTACCTTCATCCGAAAATATATACAGATCACTTTCAGAAATCCCTTTATTATTTAAAAGAGTTTCTACTGTTTTTTTTATATGATCAATACGATTAAACGTGAAAAGAGCGATAGGAGCGTATTTCATAAAGTTTGTTTTATATAATCCGCGTTAAAATTACTTTCTTTGCTTAATTAATTACACAAATATTAAAACTATTTAAGTTGGGTATAGTTATTAAACAAACCTTAAAAGGCACCATTTACTCATACCTGGGAGTAATTTTAGGCGGGATTAATGTTGCTATCTTGTTTCCCATCATATTTTCAGAGGAAGAGATTGGATTAATCAATATCCTAATTACGGTTTCGGCTATTTCTGCTCAGTTCGCTTCGTTAGGATCAGCAGGGATCATCAATTATTTTTTCCCTCAGTTTCGAAATAAAGAAAATGCTCACAACTCATTTTTCTTGTTTATTTCAGTATTTGCTAGTACAGGCCTTTTACTTTTCACTATTGTCTTCTTTTTCTTTGGCGATATTTTTCTAACAACGCAGGATGCCAATACAACACTTCAAGATCAATACTACCTTCTTTTATATCCTCTAACATTTTTTACGGTGGGTTTTATTATTGTGGATATGTTCAGTTCTTCCACATTTAATTCTTCTATCGGAAACTTATACAAGGATTTAATAGTTAGAGTAATTATCCTAATATTAAATATCCTCTATTTTTATGGCTTCATAGATTTCAGGTATTTTATGCTCTTGTATACATTAAACCTGGCAACTCCGGTAATTGCATTGCTTGTATACATGATAAAAAAAGGCGATATAAATTTCAAGATTCCCAAATGGTCAGTTTATTTAATACATATTAAAAAAATATTTAGCGTTGGTATTTTCTATATTCTTTCTGGGTTAAGCGATATTTTAGCCAGCTATATTGACAAATACATGATTAGCTATTATTTAGGTTTACGTGCCACAGGAATATATTCTATAACCAATTATTTTGGTGCTTTAACCCGTATTCCACGCAGTTCTATGGGTAAAATTGGTATTCCGGTAATCGCTAAATTACTGCACGAAGATAAGTATGAGGAATTATCTAAACTACTTAAAAAAAGCAGCTTGACCCAAATATTTATGGGCATTTTCATTTTTATTAATATCTGGATTAATATTGATTTAATTTTAAGTGTATTAAAACCCTCTTATTCCGAAGGTAAGTGGGTAGTGTTTTATATATCCTTATCGCACATTTTTTATTGCTTTATGGGCTTAGGAGGAGTAATGCTTAACGTATCGAAACATTACAAAACAGCTACTTTATTTACTATTGTTTTAGGCATACTGGTTGTAGTACTTAATTTACTTTTAATACCAAAGTGGGGCATTAATGGTGCAGCACTATCTACAGCCCTTGCAAAGGGTGTATATGTTATTCTTATACTCATTTTTATTTCATCTAAAATGAAAATTAAAGTGATATTTATTGATTCCCTTAAAATTGTTGGCTGTGGTATTATAGCCTTTTTAATCATCACCAAAATACCATTAGTAGATACTTCTTTACATCAGTATATTAATGTTGGGATTAATATATTGATTAAATCATTTTTAGTCTCTGTTGTTTATATCACCCTGTTATTTATAAGCCGCTTTTTTAAGAATATAAAGCAAATTAAAAACATGGTAAACATCTGAATAATAATAAATTAATTATTTTGAAAGTATTATTGAAGAGATGCGAATTACTGAACCTTGTGAACATACCTTATTGCACACTTGGAGGCAGCATGACTAAAATAAAGTAATGGCCATTAAATTCTCTATTTAAAATATTCTGGTAGTTCAATTACCACCAGTCAGGATAAAAGCAAAATCCAATGGAAATAGGGTGTAATTCAAGGCCTTTATTTGTATCAAATAAGGGTGACAAATAATAACTTCCATAAATATTAATTGACCGATAGCCTATGCGTGCCTGAACTCCATATTTAAAATCATTCAGAGTAAAGGATCCCTGATTTTTATCTTTGTCTTTTTTACCATCCTCCTCTGTTACCACTTTAGTATGCGAACTGAGTCTGTAGCCTACAATACCCCCTGCTGAAATATAAAATTCATCCTTCTTTTGCTTACTTAACTGAAGCTCAAAAAGCAAGGGTGCTGTAAGATATAAAGTGGTTAATTTGGTTTTATCCACATTGCCATCAATAAATTCATAACTCAGATTACCCATATCATCCTTAGCTAGCACAATATTATTTTCAAACCTGTAATTGTTATAATTTAAACCTAAGCCGGTAACAAAACCTATATTCCCTTTGCGGTTTAATGAAACATTTTGCTGCAGAGCATTTACCGTAACTTCAACTGATTTTCCTGAATTAAGAGAAAGATAGTCATATTCAGCCGGCAAACTCAATTCACCCGAAGAAGTGAGATAGCTATTAAAACCCAGATCAACACCCCAATAATGGCCTTCAAAACTTTTTTTAACAGGCTTTCTCTCTTTATATTGATCGTGTTTATCCGAATAAAAACTAAATTTCTTAGACTGATCTTCACTTACAATTTTCATCTCTGAACCTAAAAATTTGATGCTTGTGGTATCCTTATCTATTGGATTCGATGGTCTTTGCACATACATTGAATCCTGACTACTAGAAGTATTTGATTTCATAAGTTGCTGATTAACCCGCACTCCTTTTTCGTCGATATAAAATATCTCACCATTTTTAATTACCCTGGCCACACCATCTTCAAAATCAGAAATATGTTGATAAACGCAAGGTATAATCTCCACTCCTAAATGATTAATATAACCTATTTTTCCATTTTTTAGAACCTTTGCCTTATCTTCATTAAAATCCCAAATATTCTGATATTGAACAGGAATAATCTCCTCGCCTGCTTCGTTGATATAACCTATTTTTCCATCCTTTAAAACCTTGGCCTTTCCTTCGGAAAAATTCCATATTTGATCATAAATACAAGGAATAAACTCAAATCCAGCGGCATTTACACAACCTATCTTTCCATCTTTCATCACTCTAGCACGCCCCTCACTAAAATCCCATATCATATCATAAACAGGTGAGATAACTAATTGTCCACTCACATTATACAGACCAATTTTTCCTTTTTTGAGCACTTTTATATTACCATTATCCTGAAGATTCCAAACCTGCTCATTTTCGCAAGGAATAATTACATTACCCTCTTTATCAATCAATCCAATTTTATCGGATAACATGACGCGATAATAATCTTCATCAACTTCCCAATACTTATCATAAATGGATAAAATGAGATTTTGTTCTTGCGCCATGGCCGAAAAAGCAAGTAAACCGGAAAATACAATAATAAATGCATATTTCATGAGTAACAATTTTATAAAGACACTAAAAAGTTAACAGACTTAAACCAATACTGTACGGATATAACTCAGGTCCCTTATTAGGCTCATATAATTGCGAAAAATTATAAGTAGCATATAGTTTTATTATTTTATAACCTACCTGAAACATAGCACCATACTGAATTGGATTAAGGTTTATATTATCCCTTGATTTTTGTTTATCACCATTGGTGTATATAGTTTTTGTATGCGATCCTATCCTAAAACCACCATACACTCCGGCAGAGATATAAGCTGTGGAACGAGAATTTGAAGATGGTATTTGTGCTTCAAAAAGGATAGGAATATTGATAAAAGAGCTCACTAATTTACTTTTTTCAACTGTCTTGTCTGTAATAGCTTCCCCATAGGTGATACCATCATCATTGATTTGTAATAAATACTGATTATCGAGTCGATAATTATATACTGTCCATCCCAAACCGGTAACCAACCCGATATTATTTCTTTGTTTTTGTAAATCTACATCGTACTGTAAAAAATTTATAGTAAAAGCCATTGATTTACCTGCATTTATATTCATAAATTCATCACCATCAGATAAGGAGCTAGTAAAATCTGATCCCAGATAATTACAAAAACCCAAATAAACACCTGACCAATGTCCTTTAAACGATTCGCGAGGAATATGGACCATCCGCACATTAGTTTTATTGTTTTCCTCAATAAATTCCCATCTTTTATGGCCTATGGTTATTTTTGCCACGGTATCGTTATTCTCCTGAACTTCCATTTTTGCGCCTGGAAAACCCACCATCGCTTTCTCTTCCTTTTTATTAAAATGAATTATATCAAGCGATTTCGATTCATTTTCTTGTTTAGAAGTATTGCTTTCTTGTGCACCTATAGTCATAGATAACAGTAAACAAGGTAAAAAAAGGAACATATATTTTTTTTGCATAATTTATGTTTTTACTGAATATTATTTTACAAATCCTTTCTTTCAATAGGACGTCTCTCAAACTAATTTGTTACTGACATGGGTTTAATTTTTTGCGAGACCTGAATATTTTCTGCATCTATTTGATAGGCAACCATTTCGCCATCTTCATTTACATACGTTTTTACAGTAGCCGATGAACCCGATAAAAAGTTAATCACTTTAACACCACTACTTAAAGCCCTTACAGAACGAGATAATCTTTGACTTTCACGTTGAACATGACTTTCTAAAGCCAATTGTGTCTTTTCTACCTGTTTCAGATTATGTGCAATCACAAAAGGCATCATAACATTTAAACCCTTTTCATAGGCGTTTATCTCCTTATATGTCATTATATTGTCACATTCTTTTGAAACTAAAGGTTTAATTATATTATCAGCTTCTAATTTGACTTTTGAAGAGATAGCTAATCCACCTTTACTGTGTTCTTTACTAGTTGCCTTTACTGATGAATTAGTATCTACAGGACTAACCAATACTTGGCTCACCATTTGATGATATTCCTTGTTTTTAGGCATTTGAATAAGAGATGGTAAATCGTTTACAACTACTGATTGGGTGTTGGAATATGATTGTTTAAAAAATGTAGCTGCTCCTATAGTTAAGAATAAAGCTATTGAAGCAGCTATTCCTGTATTTCGTAGAACTGAAACAGTCAAAAACGGGATAAGTACAACACGTTTTAATGTACTCTTTTTAGAATATTTAATATTATTATTACGCTCTATAATGGTGTTTTTATATCGATTAAATAAACTATCCTTTTCATTACTATAATCTAATTTCCATTTTTCTTCATATTCAGTTAATTCAATACCTTCAACTTCTTTAATGGCTAAAAAATCAGCATAGGGCATTCCTAATTCATCAGCTTCATTTTTCAACAATAAGTTTTTCTCTGAAAAGATATCTTTATGTAAAGGTTTTACCACAAAAGTATCCAATCCTTCGAGCTCAGCTTGAATAGCAGGATTATGATCCAAAAAGGCCTTAAAAAGCCTATTGTCAGCATCAGATAGGACCCCATCAAGGTAATCCATCATCCATATTTCATAATTATCTTTGGTAATCATAACTCAAACTATAACTTCTATTTTTCCTATATAATCCTTTAAGAACTTCCTTCCTCTAAAAATATATACTTTAACCTGAGCCTCACTTAAACCGGTAATTTCGGCTATTTCTTTATACGCGTAACCTTCATAGTCGCGCAATAATATCACATTCTTCTGATCAGGCGACATTCTATCAAGAGCCACGTGAAGCACTTCATTGATATCAGAGTAGGTTTCATTGGTGAAATATCTGTTATCATCAGCATCGTCCCAACTTGCCTTATATTTATCTCTTCTAATAGAATCAATGAGGGTATGATAAGCAGTTGAAAACAAATAACTCTTTGCTTTCTGATAGGAGATATTCTCATGGTTCTTCCATACCTTCTCAAAGGTATCCTGTACAATATCCTTCGCACATTCTGTATCCTTAATATTCTTCAGAACAAAGCGATAAATATTATCAGAATACTTATCTACACATGTATTATACTCGTTTACTGTCATTCTGAATCACAAGATTTTCATAGTTTAGGATACAAGAGAAAAACTCAATTAAAATAATAACTACTTGTGTGACGCCCTACTCAGTGTAAAGTTACAGGTGAAATAAAAAAATAAGAATAAGATATTTTGTTAGCCATCAAAAACCACCAATATAAATAAAGTAGACAGCTCATTATCGATGAAATAGAAACCTATCAAGCCTATATTACAATATAGACAGGCTAATAAGAGCCCAAATAGCGTATAATGTTTAAACGCTCCCCTATTCTCTATTTTTACTATCAATAATAATAGTCACTGGCCCGTCATTAGTTAAAGAAACCTTCATATTAGCCCCAAATTCGCCCGTTTGCACCTGCTTCCCTAATACCTGTTCCATATAAGATACAAAATGCTTGTAAATAGGCACAGAAATATCAGGTTTGGCCGCATCAATATAGGAAGGTCGATTTCCTTTTTTGGTTTTGGCATGAAGAGTAAATTGACTAACTACTATGATTTCCCCATCGACATCCAACAACGACCTATTCATCACATCATTATTATCAGGAAAAATTCTAAGGTTAGCAATTTTATTACCTAACCATTCAATATCATTTTGATCATCGTCATCAACTATTCCCAATAATACCAATAGGCCATTTTTAATGGATGATTTTATATGATCATTAATACTTACTGATGCTTCCGATACGCGCTGAATTACAACTTTCATTTTGATTTACTAATTAATAAACATATTTATTTTTTATTACACTTCTAGTATGTAGATATATCAATATTTAACTAATTAGCAAATAAACTTTTTATTGACATATTTTGTTGATTTGAGTAAAAATAGGATAAATTCATAAAAAATTAGCTGGATTAAAAATTTAACAAAAAATGGAATATTAACTTTTTATTACTGTTATAATACTATTATTTAATTATTTACGTGCTTTATATATAGTATACATTCAATACTTAAGGCCGTGAGAATTTCATATTTTTTTAAACACGATAAACTATACATAAATATGCTCATCATTTTAAGTGAAAACAACGACCCATTTCAAAATATCGCAACGGAAGAATATTTACTCAAAAATTTTAACGAAGATATATTTTACCTTTACATCAATTCAAAAAGTATCGTGGTAGGGAAACATCAAAACACACTTTCTGAGATTAATTATAAGTTTGTGAAGGAAAATAATATTCCTGTTGTACGAAGATTATCCGGAGGAGGTACAGTTTTTCACGATCCGGGAAATATCAATTTTTGTTTTATTAGTTCAGGGGCCAAAGGAGAATTGGTTAACTTTAAAAAATACACTACTCCAATAGTCGAATTTTTAAACTCAATAGGAATAAAGGCCCATTTTGGAGGGAGAAACGATATCCTAATTGATGGATGTAAAATTAGCGGCAATGCTTCTCATGTTTTCAAAAGCAGAGTGATGCATCATGGTACTCTTCTTTTCAATAGCCAATTAAAATCATTAACACAAGCACTAAAAAATGATCCACTTAAATTCAAAGATAAAGCAGTAAAATCAGTTAGAAGCAAAGTAACTAATATACATGAACACTTAACTGAAGATAAAGAAGTAAAAGTATTTGTTGACGAATTATCAACTTATATTATAGAAAACTACCAGTGCAGTAGTTACACATTAACAGCAAATGACAAAGAAGAGATCAATAAGCTGGTAGAAAACAAGTTTAATACCTGGCAATGGAACTACGGTTACAGTCCTAAATACGAACTTAAAAAGCGAATAAAATCAGTGTCAGGCAAACGGTTTGAAATAGTTTTAAATGTAAACAAAGGACAAATTACTGAAGCTTTTATTAAATCGAATGCAAACTCTTCGAATAAGATAAAAGAACTGGAGAATGCCTTTAAAGAGAGTTTACATGAAACAGAATCGATAAAAGATAAAACTAAAGATATTTTTCTGGAATGGGAAGAATTACATCAACAAGAACTGATTGAAGCATTATTTTAAATTTATTGCTCTATACATATAAATAGATACTGCTGGTAAATTTTAGATAAAAACGTTCACCTGTAGTATCTATCTGTATCATTTAACAGCATTTTGTGCATTAAAATAATTCCACACTAATTTTCCTTTAGCTCTTCCAATACATGCCACTATTGCATCTAATGATAACTTTTTTATTTGCTCAACAGATTTAAATTCACCTAATAAAAGCTGGGTAGTCTTCTCCCCTATTCCGGGTATAAGATCCAGTTCGGAGTCTACAAAATTCTTAGAACGTTGATTACGATGAAAGGTAATACCAAAACGGTGTGCTTCATTTCGGGCATATTGAATAATTTTTAATGTTTCAGAGTTTTTATCGAGATACAAAGGTACTGGATCTCCTGGAAAAAATATTTCCTCCAAGCGTTTAGCAATGCCAATAACAGCTACTTTATCGTCTATTTTTAAACGACGAAATATTTTAACTGCGGCACCTAACTGTCCCTTACCACCATCAATAATTACCAGATTAGGCAAGCCATCATTTTCATTAATTAGGCGTGTATACCTACGTTCAATTATCTCTTCCATACTGGCAAAATCATCGGGTCCTACCACAGTTTTTACATTAAAATGGCGGTAATCCCTTTTGCTGGGTTTAGCATTTTTAAAAACAACGCAAGCCGCCACAGGAAAACTTCCTTGAATATTTGAATTATCGAAGCACTCAATATGTACAGGCTGTACCTTCAATCTCAAATCACGTTGCATAGTATTTAAAATCCGATCTTCGCGTGTTTCTTTTTTACGGATAGTTTGTTGCTTGAGTTTTTCAAGGCGATAATATTTTACGTTACGCTCCGAGAGTTCTAGTAATTTTTTCTTATCCCCCATTTTTGGGACTACAAATTTTACTGTTTCAAAATCTGTATCTGGTTTAAAAGGAACAATTATTTCACGAGAACTACTATGTAACCTTTCTCTTATTTCGGATATAGCTAAGGATAATAACTCAGGCAAAGACTCATTTAATTTCTTTTTAAATTCAATAGTATGAGCTTGAATAATGGCTCCATTTACCACCTTAAGAAAATTCACATAAGCAGATTCATCATCATCGATAATAGAATATACATCTACATTATTAATGTTTGAAGATACCACCGTAGATTTACTTTGGTAGCTATCGAGTTGTTTAATCTTTTGCTTTACCTCCTCCGCTTCTTCAAACTTATATGCTGCTGCATAATCCATCATTAAATCCTTAAGGTATTTAATCACAGAATGAATATTACCCCTTAGTATATGTTTAATATCCTCAATATTTTTACGATAAATATCCTCATGATACTCTCCTATGCAAGGACCTTTACAGTTTCCTAAATGAAATTCAAGACACACCTTATACTTACCCTGAGCAATATTATTTTGAGCTAAATTAAGTTTACAATTACGCAGAGGATAGAGAGATTTAAACAAATCAAGAAGTGTACGAACCATTCCTGTGGAAGTATAAGGACCAAAATAAAGACTTCCATCTTTAATAATATGACGGGTAGAGAACACACGGGGATAAGGTTCATTTTTAACCACGATCCATGGAAAAGACTTATCGTCTTTTAAAAGTACATTGTAACGAGGTTGATATTTTTTTATAAGGTTGTTTTCGAGCAGTAAAGCATCCTCTTCTGTATCTACTACGATGTGTGCAATATCAGCAATATTACGAACCAATAAAGCTGTTTTAGCATTATCTGCTTTCCCAACAAAATAAGTACTCACTCGTTTTTTTAAGTTCTTTGCCTTACCTACATAGATAATTTTACCGTCCTTATTGAAATACTGATACACTCCCGGATCGGAAGGTAAGACCGCAATTTTCTCTTTTAAATATTCAATTTTGGGATTAATTGCTTTATCCATTAAACGTACAAATTTGTAAAAGAAAAGGTACTTACATCGAACAGCCCTTTATCTCCAATCTTAATTTGAGGAATAACCAATAGACTCATAAATGAAAGTGTCATAAAAGGAGCATGTAAATTGGAGCCTAAACTGCGTGCCTTATTATTTAACTCTTGATATTTTTGGGCGACAAGCATGCCATCTGACCCGGTCATTAAACCTCCAACTTCCAGGGGCAGGCAATCTATTTCATCAGCGCAAGCATACGATATACCGCCTTTATGAGCAATTATTTCATTTAAGGCAGCTGTAATATCCCTATCTGAAACACCAACGGCAATTAAATTATGACTATCATGAGCCACACTACAAGCAATAGCACCTTTTATTAGACCTATATTTTTAATAAATCCAACTACAGGAGATGCGCTATTATACCTATTTAAAACAACAATTTTAAGAATATCTTCATCAGTATTTGACTCAATAAAACCTGCAGTATTTGATGGCTTCCAAATCATCTCTTCAGTTATAAGATCCCCATCAACAGCTTTAATCACCCTGATATTTTTACCTTCTTTATATTCCACCTGAATATCCTCCATAGATATTTTGGAGATATTAAAATGATTAATAACCTTTGATTTTGGAATATCAAATAAGATCTCTCCCCCGCCAAAAACATGTTTACCCTGAATATAGGTGTCCTGAATAGTAAAATCAGAGAGGTTATCAACGACAATAAAATCGGCATCATCCCCTTCCCTTAATAAACCAACAGGCAAATTATAATGCTTCACGGGTTTTAAAATAGCGGCCTGTAATAGCTTAAAAATATCGATACCTTTAGCTAATCCCAATCGAATAATCTTATCTATATGACCCTTATTAATGATTTCATCAGGATGCGAATCGTCGGTACACAACATGATATCATTAGGATTAGTATCAAATAAAGGAGCTAACTGATTGAAGTTTTTAGCAGCACTCCCCTCTCTGATTTGGACAACAACACCATTATTTATTTTATCAATAGCCTCTTCTACCGTAACACATTCATGATCGCTGGATATACCAGCATCTGTATATTTCTTTAAATCTACTCCCATCAAACCCGGAGCATGTCCATCTATTCTTTTTCCTGTTTTATGCGCTGCTTTAATCTTATTCCACACTTCTTGATCCTGGTAAATAACCCCGGGAAAATTCATCATTTCAGAAAGAAACCAGATATCGTCACGCTTTAACAATTCTGCAATTTCAGAGGAAGAAATAACTGCACCACTCGTTTCAAAAGAAGTAGCAGGCACACAGGAAGGGGCACCAAAAAAACACTTTAAGGGGGTGTTTTTAGCATCTTCAATCATATAATCCACTCCTTTAACCCCCATTACATTGGCTATTTCATGTGGGTCTGTAACCACCGCTACCGTTCCACGTGGAACAACTAATTTAGAAAATTGACCAGGAGTTAACATAGAACTTTCAATATGGACGTGTGCATCAACTAGACCAGGTAAAATATAATGATTAAATTCTATATCTGACTTTTCAATTTTTGCAATTTTTCCATTCTGAATTAGTATGGAACCATTGTATATTTCCTTATTGATAATATCTATAATTTTTCCTGAAATTTCCATATTTATATTTTTTAAACTAAAAAAACGTTCCACGTGGAACGACCTTAACGACCCATTAATACCAATAATACATTAATATCACTTGGACTAACACCAGATATTCTACTGGCCTGACCAATAGTTTCTGGATTAATTTTAGATAATTTTTGTCGCGCTTCTGTAGAAATAGATTTTATATCCTCATAAACAAATCTACCTTTGATATCGAGATTTTGTAACCTGGATAACTTATCTGCCATTAATTTTTCGCGGTTAATATAACCTTGATACTTAATAAATATTTCAGCGGACTCTATGATTTCTTCCTTTCGATCTAAAGGAATATCCTTTACATGATTTTTAAAAGGTTCAATTGCCTGAATTAAATCAAAAATTTTAACCTGTGGACGCAGTAAAACATCTTTAAGCTTAACAGCCTGTTTAAGCGGCGCAGATTGGATACTCTCCAGGTAATGATTAATAAATTGAGGTTTTATACTAAAATTATTTACAAAATCGATAATAGCATCCCTATACTGAAGTTTTTCATCTAACAGAGAAACCCGTTCTTGTTTAGCCAAACCTAACTCGAAACCTTTACGGGTTAAACGTACATCAGCATCATCCTGCCTCAATAAAATTCGATATTCCGCACGAGAAGTAAACATGCGATATGGCTCATCTACCCCTTTGGTTACTAAATCATCAATTAAAACACCAATATAAGCTTCGTCACGACCTAAAACGAAGTGATCTTGACCATTTATTTTAAGATGCGCATTAATACCAGCCATTAAACCTTGCGCACCTGCTTCCTCGTAGCCAGTAGTACCATTGATCTGACCAGCGAAGTACAAATTATCAATTAACTTAGTTTCTAAAGTATGGCGCAATTGAGTAGGATCAAAAAAATCATACTCTATAGCATATCCTGGTCGAAATATTTTAGCATTTTCTAATCCTGCTATTTTTTTAAGCGCATCCAATTGAACATGCAGAGGAAGTGAACTACTAAAGCCATTTAAGTAGTACTCTATAGTAGTTTCCCCCTCAGGTTCTAAATGAAGTTGATGCTTATCCTTATCAGCAAAAGTGACTATTTTGGTTTCTATACTAGGACAATAACGTGGACCAATACTTTGAATAGTTCCATCATATAGAGGTGATTCCTTTAATCCATCACGCAAGGAATCATGTACATCATTATTAGTATAAGTCAACCAACAACTTTTTTGTTGCAATTTACTTTTCTCATAAGGCAAATAAGAAAACTTGTAGAAAGTATCATCCCCCACTTGTTCAGCACACTTGGAAAAATCCACCGTTCTGGCATCTATTCGAACTGGAGTACCGGTTTTCATGCGATCGGTAGTAAATCCTTTATCAAAGAGTTTTTTAGTAAGTCCATAAGAGCTTGGTTCACTAATACGACCACCTTCCATTTGAACTTTACCAATATGCATTAAACCATTCAGAAAAGTACCATTTGTCAAAATAATAGCCTTACAATGAAAACGAACACCCATCTTGGTTATAACAGTATGTAAATTACCTTCATTAAAGTCTATATCAACAACTGTATCCTGCCAAAAGGATAAATCGTCAGTATTTTCAAGTAAAGAGCGCCATTGAGCCGAAAAAACCATCCGATCACATTGCGATCTCGGGCTCCACATGGCAGGTCCTTTAGAACGGTTTAATAACCTAAACTGAATAGACGAACGATCTGTGACAATACCACAATAACCCCCCAAAGCATCAATTTCACGAACAATTTGCCCCTTGGCAATACCCCCAATGGCAGGATTACAGCTCATTTGAGCCATTTTGTTCATATCCATTGTAATTAACAAGGTTTTAGAACCTAAATTAGCAGCCGCGGCAGCAGCTTCACAACCAGCATGACCCGCGCCTACAACAATAATATCATAATTAAAATCCATAACAATTACTTAAGGATGCAAATGTACAGTATCCAGTTATTTAGATAACAAAAAGGTAACAGAAAATTTAAGAAATTGTTTCCAAAGCTTGGAGGGCAATATTTTCCTGCCTTCGCATTTCTGCAGCTTCAGATTCACTTTTGTCTTTAAAACCTATTAAATGCAGAATACCATGAATAATAACTCTGTTTAGTTCCTGCGAGAAAGAAGTATGATAGGTTTTGGAATTAGAAAGAACAGTATCAATACTAATAAATACATCACCCGATATTTTATTATCTTCACAATAATCAAAAGTAATAATATCGGTGAAATAATTGTGCTTAAGATATTGATTATTAATTTTTAGAATATAATCATCGCTACAAAAAATATAGTTAATTTCTGCAGCAACACAATTATTTTGACTAATAATCAGATTAATCCATGAATTAATCTTTTTTTCATCAACATCAAGAGACGGAATATCTTCGTAAAAAAAATGAGTCACTTATAGATCGAATATAAGTTTAACCTTACTACCATTATTATCGAATTCGATGTTATCTGCGAGATGATTCATAAGAAAAATACCACGTCCATGTGTTTTTTCAATATTTTCAGGTAACGTAGGGTCAGGTATAGAAGAGTATTCAAAGCCAGAACCTTCATCAGTGATGATAAATTCCACAGATTTATCAGTAACTTGATACTCTAAAGCAACCTTCTTTGATAAATCAAGTTTATTACCATGTACTATGGCATTATTAACTCCCTCTACAATAGCGAGTAATATTTTACCATAAACATCGGAATGTAAATTATACTGATTAGAAACATCATCTATTAGCTTCTCAATCAGGCTAATATTTTTAATATCAGATTCAATTACAATTCTTTCCACTGTCAAATCCATTTAGCTTCAAATTACGCTTGTTTTATGACGTATACTATTTTTTAAACAAATAGTTACCATAATAGACAAAAAATATGAATAACTTAAATTAATTTACTTAATAATAATTATTCATTTAGCCAGTTTAGAGGATTAATCTTATTATTCTCCTCCCATATCTCAAAATGCAATATACCACTCTTATCATTTGTTTCAGCATAAATTTGACCAATACTTTGATCACTTTTAACACTATCGCCACTTTTTACATAAACACGGACTAAATTAGCATAGACTGTTAAATATTTTCCATGCCGAATAATGACCGCTTTATTGTACCCTGGAATAGCAATGACGCGGCTTACAGTGCCTTCGTAAACACATTTTACGTCATTTTCTTTAGCGGCTGTGATATCTACTCCATTGTTCTTTACTTTTACGCCCTTTAAAACGGCGTGATTATGTTCACCAAAATTACTGGTAACTATTCCATCTTTAACAGGCCATAAAAGTTTACCTTTTGCTTGAGCAAAATTGCTAAAAGAATAATCTGACGATTTTGCTACAGAAGCATGAATTAATTTCTCAATACTTTTTTCCAATTCGTCTGAAGCTTTTTTCTTATTAGCAATTTCTTCTTTTAGCCATGCTTCTTCTTTTTGAAGTTTAGATACATAACTTTTCTTTTGAGAAGCTGATATTTTAATAGCTTCTATTTCATCTAACAAAAGTTTATAGGATTCTTGTTTTTGATTTAAAATGGCCTTATTAACCAAAATAATACTATCGTGCTTTTGCTTTGTTTCAATTAAAATTATGCCTTGTTTTTTTCTATAGCTACTATATTGTTTCATCAAATTAAAGCGTCGATAAGCCTCTGAAAAAGTCTTTGCACTAAAGAGTATCATAAACTCATTATAGTCACTTTTATATTGCTTATTTGCCTCAATAATGAGTTTCTCGTAACTATTTCGGATCTCAGTTATTTCGCTACTTAATTGTTGGACTAATGCATCATTAGACGAAATAATAGATGAAATTCGTTCTATTTCTTTATTATAATTGGCAATAATATTTGCCTGGGCGGTAATTTTTGAATTTAAAATCCTTAGTTCCTTTAAATAACTTTTACGCGATCTATCATTACTCACTAATAATTTTTGAGCATTAACGATTTCAGCTGAATATTTAACGCGTAAATCCTTTAATTTTTCAAGATCGTTAGATTGACTAAAAGATATATTTGTACAGATTAATAATAAAAACAGACAACTATATTTCACTAATCGAATATGAAGAAGGGATTTCAAAATGTAGACTACCACCATCATTAAGTTCTAAATAATTAATCTTTAAGCTTATCTTTAGTTGGTTAACAGCATTACGACCTTTAATTTCAAGGTATTCCGGAAATAAAATCTTATCGAACTTAGTAAAGTTTTTATAATCTACCTCTAATGTTTGATCAGATCCAAAATCCTTGACATATATATTAAAAATTCGAAATATCTCAGGATAAATCTTAAACTCATGCAAAACTAGATCGCTGCTATTTCTTCTGTTAATCCTGTTTAATCGTTTATCTTTGAACGATTTAAAAATATAACTATCCGCATTAACATCATGCTTATATTTTTTAAGACCATCGTAATAATCCGTTTCAGAGGGATACAAAAACAAGCTGTTGGAAAGAATAGATTGTAAGATACGAAAATCAATATCTACACCATATTTATCACTAAAATAAGCATAATTAGTAGAGAAAACTTTTTTATTATGTTTATCTAAAATAATAACCTCACTTGGCGTAAATTTAGCTCTTACTAATTCAATACCCATCAATGCATAGATGGATAGAATAATCATACTATCTTTAAGTACAACAATACTACCCTTAAACGATTTACTTTGTATTCCATTATCAAAGGTAAAATTAGCCTTTTTTAAATACAGTTTTTCAAAATATAATTCATTATCTTTCAGTTCCTTTCTAAGCTTTACATCAGGTATATTAGATACTTTACCATAATCGGCAGTTTTTATGACCCGACAGGAACTAAATAAAATAATGACTACAAAAAAATATAAAACACTACTCCTCCACATATCTCTTTAAATCAATCTTTTTTTGTAATAAATCTGTGTCTATACCAAAATCCAAGGCCTTCTGCCATTGTATCAGTGCACCATCTACATCACCATTATTATAGAGAATATCCCCATAATGCTCAACTATTTCTTTACTCTCAGTTCCTCCGTTATCTATGGCTCTTTCAATAATATATTTTGCCTCAAAATAACGTCCCTTTTTAAATAAAACCCATGCATAAGTATCTAAATAAGTTGCATTACCCGGTTCAAGTTCAATACACTTAGCAATCATCGATTCTGCCTTATCTAAATTAAGGTTTTCTAATGACAAATAATAGCTGTAATTATTCAAAACAGCTATATTATGCTCATCGATTAAAAGAGCTTGATCATAACTAAAAAAGGCCTCTTGTACCATATCTAAACTATACTGTACATCACCTAAGTAAGAGTAAAACTGACCTTTCAATTTCTCATTATCGCCAACGAATTGTAAACCATGAGAAAGTGATTGGTAGGCTTTAGAATTATCCTCAATCTGCATATATGCCAGTCCGTTAAATAAATTAAACAAAGCTTCATCAGGGAAAAACAAAAGAGCTTCGTTGGTATCCTGAAGAAGTAAGTCGAATTTACCCATATTAAGTTCGAGTAAGAACATATCTTGCCAAACTGCAGAAGAAGAATTATCAACATTTAAACCCAATTTATATTGAGCCAATGCTTTTTCATACTTCTGATTATTTTGAAGATAATTAGCATAATAAATATGACTACGTGAATCATTTGCATGCACTTCAATAAGCTTATCGAAGACAGTAAAAATTTCATTTGTATCCTTTTTATTAATGAAATCCTTACCCATTAAAAAAGGTAACATACGCTGAATTTTCACTTCAATATTTAAATCTTTATCAGCAACACCCTTTAAAAAATAAGTAAAGAATTGGGTAGTATCTTGCTTTTGTAAGTAAATATTGGATAAGGAAAAATAACCCAAACCATTATTAGGATCAATATCTAATATTTTAAGATAGCTCTGTTCAGCTTTATCAAGTTCTTTATTAAAAGCATAAACATCACCTAAAAATCCATAATAACGTGGTTCATAGGGGTTATCTTTAATTAATAACTCAATTTCCTTGTAGGCTAAGGACTTTTTGCCCAACTGAAGATAAAGTTTCTCTTTTTCTAAGGAAATAGCCTCATTAATACCAATATTCTTTTCTAACATATTGTACGCATCAATGGCACTATCCCATTGTTTATTTTGCGCATATAATTGAGCCAGAATATAAATATACTCGTCATTATTAGGATATTGATCCACTAGAGACTTATAAATGGAAATAGCACCACCTATATCTTTATTCTCTTGATATAGATCACCTAATAACATTTTATACCATTTATTATTGGTATTAATAGCAACTGCCTTCTCTAATAAACCTTGAGCAACTTTATAATTCGTTTTACTGATCTCTATATTAGCTAATTCAAAGTAGCATGTACTGCTTAACGAATCAATTTTAAGACATTCTACAAAACACATTTTAGCCTTCTCTGAATCGCCTTGCATTTTATAACGCTGTCCTTCAAAGAAGAAATAATCAAAATTTCTTTTTTGAGAGGGACTTATCACTGAAATTTTTTCAGGTTTTATTGTTCTTAATTCAGTTGTTTCTTTAGTCGATTTACAACTAAAAAAAACAAACACTAATGTAATCCAAAAAATATTCCTCATGCACAATTAATTTTTGCCTGTATGACCGAAACCTCCCTCACCACGATCGGTAACTTGTAATTCCTCCACAGTGATAAATTCAGCGGTTTCGTGCTTAGCAATAACCATCTGACAAATTCTTTCACCGCTCTTAATACTGAAATCTTCACTACTTAGGTTAATTAAAATAACTTTAATTTCACCTCTATAATCAGCATCAATAGTACCGGGAGAATTTAATACAGAGATACCATATTTATATGCTAAACCACTCCTTGGTCTGATTTGCGCCTCATAACCGGCCGGTAATTCAATAAATAAACCCGTAGGAACAAGAATGCGTTGAAGTGGCTTTAATATGATATCCTCTTCTAAAAAAGCCCTTAAATCGAGTCCTGCAGATAAGGATGTACTATACGCAGGCAATTCATTATTACTTTTATTTATGATTTTAACTTTTACTGCCATTTAAATTTAATCTTATATTCTGAAACTCATATTTATAAATAAACCCTAAAAATACAACTATTAAGCCAATACGCACCAAATTATTTACAATAGTAAACCAAAGACTATTAAAGCGGAATAATTGCTCAAAAATAAATGGAAAAACAAATATACCTGATACATAAAGAATTAAAACAAGAAAACAATACGCTAATATCTTCTTCCAATTGTAGTAAATATAGTAATGTTTTTTGCCCCAAATAACACTTAAAAACACCATTGAACCAAAACACAGAATACCACTTAAAGCACTACCAACATAGCCTAAATAAGGTATTAAAATTAGATTAGCAATAAGAGTAACAATAGTTCCAATAATACCCATGTAAGCTCCATAAATAGTTTTATCAGATACTTTATACCATACCGATAAGGTAAAATAAATTCCACTTAGCAACTGAGAGATTAAAACAATAGGAATAACTATATTACCTTGTTCATATTCAGGGGTTAATACAATATTTATAATATCAATAAAAAATGTTACCCCTATAAAAATAAGAAGCCCAAAAAGCACAAAATAATTTAAAATACTTGCATAAATAGAAGTATTATTACTATTCTCCATCTCCTTAAAAAAGAATGGTTCGAAAGCTAACCTGAATGATTGGGTGAACATGGCCATAAGAATACCTATTTTAAAATTAGCACCATAAATAGCCACCATAACTCGACCTTCATCTCCTCCTATTAACCAGGGCAATAAACTCTTATCTATATTTTGATTTACCATACCTGTAATACCAACAATGAGAATTGGAAAAGAATAGGCAAACATTTTTTTTAGTAAGGCCCAATCTGGCTTAAACATACATCCACTTAATTCTTTAAGAAGGATAATTAGTATGGCCAAAGAGGCTATTAAATTCGATATTAAAACATAAAAAGCTTCGAAACCAGGCTTATAAACTAAATCAATAAAATTTAAAACATAAACATTAGTCACTACACCAGATTCCTTTATAAAAGGACAAATAAATAAAAAGAAAATATTGAAGAAAATTAAAATAAGGACATTTACAAGCTTTAAAATAGCAAACCGTACACTTTTACCTTCATAGCGTAGTTTAGCAAAAATAAGAGCTGTAAAGGCATCTAAAGACACTATAATACATGCAACTTTAAGGAGGTCTATAAAAGATTGTGTATTTTCAGCAGAAGAAGAAAAGCCAGATAAGACAAAAACTAAACATATGAAAAGGAAACTAGTTACTCCGATACTCGATAAACCAACAGAAAATACAGACTTATAGCTATCTTTATTTGAAAACCGAAAAAAAGTAGTCTCAAAACCATAGGTCAGAATAACTAAGAAAATAGCAATATAGCTATACACTTCAGTAATATAACCATATTGTAAACTTGACATGGTACGAATATAGTAAGGCATTAAAAGCCAATTGAGTAGCCTGACTAAAATCGTACCTCCACCATAAATAATGGTGTCGCCTGCTAAAGATTTAAAACTCGCCAAAACGTATAAGTTAAAATAAAGAAAATTGCTCAGTATTAGTGTTGTCTATACCTAAATGACTATAGGCCAAAGGTGTAACCATACGTCCTCTGGGAGTTCTTTTTATAAAACCTTCCTTAATTAAAAAAGGCTCATAAACTTCTTCAATAGTACCCGCATCTTCTCCAATAGCTGTAGCGATGGTGGATAAACCCACAGGACCACCCTGGAACTTATGGATTAGGGTCAATAAAATTTTATGATCCATTTCATCCAAACCATGCTGATCGATATTTAAAGCAGTCAATGAAAATTTAGAAATTTGAATATCAATTTTACCATTTCCTTTGACCTGTGCAAAATCCCTGACTCTTCGCAATAAGGCATTGGCTATTCTTGGTGTGCCGCGGCTCCTACCTGCTATTTCGTAACTGGCCTCTTCCGAAATAGGCGTATTCATAATATGAGAAGAACGTTGTACGATACCTGATAAAATATCAGTATCGTAATATTCTAAATGAAAATTAATGCCAAATCTAGCTCTTAACGGACTGGTTAATAATCCACTACGAGTAGTAGCTCCAACAAGAGTAAAAGGATTTAGATCAATTTGAATACTTCTGGCACCAGGTCCTTTATCAATAACAATATCAATTCTGTAATCCTCCATCGCAGAATACAAGTATTCCTCAACGACAGGACTTAAACGATGAATTTCATCAATAAAAAGAACGTCGTTAGGTTCAAGATTAGTGAGAATACCAGCCAAATCGCCAGGCTTATCAAGAACAGGTCCGCTAGTGATTTTAAAACCTACATGCAGTTCATTAGCGATAATATTGGATAATGTAGTTTTACCTAAACCTGGGGGTCCATGTAACAATACATGGTCCAACGCTTCTTTTCGCATCGAAGCAGCCTGAACGAATATTCTTAAATTATCTACAATCTTACTTTGTCCCTGAAAGTCCTCAAAATTTAATGGTCGCAGTTTGTTTTCTACTTCATTTTCAACAGAGTGGTAACCTTCTTCACGTATATCAAAACTATCTTCCATTAAAAATGCTAAATTATTGCCAACTGTTTAAGTAAATCATTAAATAATTCTAAATCAAAAGGTTTAGCCATATACTCATCCATACCACAAGCAAGACATTTATCCCGATCAGCATCAAAAGTATTAGCTGTTAGACCAATAATAGGCGTACGAACAGATGAAACAGCTTCATGGTTACGAATGCTTTTAGTAGCCTGGAATCCATCCATAACAGGCATCATCAAATCCATAATAATCAAATCATACTTTTTATTTTTCACCATATCAACCGCTTCCTCGCCATTATTGGCAACTTCGATATCATGTCTAAATTTACTTAGATTTAAAAATATAAGTTTCTGATTTAAAACATTATCCTCAACTAATAAAATATTAAGAGGCCCACTATTTTCCATTTAAAACATTTAATATTAGCAATTACAAAAGAAACAAATTAATCAGAGAATAATAAATCACTTATCAAATAATTTATAAAAAGTGCAAATAAGAACTCCTACTAAAGAAATTAGTATTTCAATGGATTAAACACAAGCCTAATTAAAGTCCCAAGGATTTAGACAAACTGAGCATCCTTTCAATAGGTTTCACCGCTTTTAAACGTATATCCTCCTGAATTTCAATGGCAGGCCAATTGTATTTAAGAGCATTATAAAGCTTATCCATCGTATTCAAACGCATAAATTCACAATCATTACAAGCGCAAGTAGAATCGTTAGGTGGAGCAGGTAAAAAGACTTTATCGGGACTTTTTAATTTCATTTGGTGTAAAATACCAGACTCGGTAGCCACTATATATTTCTGATTACTATCTGTTTGCGAAAATTTTAATAAGGAAGCTGTAGAGCCCACATGATCAGCAACAATTAATAAAGGCTTTTTACATTCAGGATGAGCCAATATTTTAGCATCAGGATTATCCTTTTTAAGCTGAAGAATCTTCTCCAATGAAAATTTTTCATGAACATGACAAGCTCCGTCCCACAATACCATTTGTCTTCCGGTGATCCCATTAATGTAATTACCTAAATTTCTATCAGGACCGAAGATTAATTTTTGATCCTTAGGGAAACTATCGACTATTGCTTTTGCATTGGTAGAGGTTACCACAATATCGGATAAAGCTTTTATTTCGGCGGTAGTATTAACATAAGTAACAACCTTATGATCAGGGTAATCCTCAAGAAAAGTTTTAAAAGCATCCGTTGGACAACTATCAGCCAAACTACAACCAGCATTTAAATCAGGAACCAGCACTGTTTTTTCAGGGGAAAGTATTTTAGCTGTTTCACCCATAAAATGTACACCCGCTACCATGATAATATCAGCATCTGTTTCACTGGCATACTGAGCCAATGCGAGACTATCTCCAACAAAGTCGGCTATATCCTGTATTTCGTCGTTTTGGTAATAATGTGCCATTAAAACAGCATTTTTTTCCTTTTTTAATTGAGTGAATGCTTTATGAATATTTTCTATATCCTTGGTCGCTTCATCAACGAAGCCCTTTTTTATCCAACTTTCTTTTACTTCCATTATTATAAATATATAAATAGAGATTTTTAAATAAAATATAATGATTATAATATCCTGTTAGTATCGTTTATAAGTATTCTTTAAAACCCTTGTGGTTTACTTTGTAAACATTTACCCAGGAGTAATTAATGTTTAATTAACAATTTAATTAGATTGTTTAATCTTAAAAATGAGCTCATTAAATGATGTTATTAACAAGTTGTTCATAGCTCACAAATTTAATAAGAATATTGGTTGAAAGCTTCATTTACCTGTTAAATTAGTGTTTGAAATTGATGTCAAAAAAACGCAAACTTTTCTTGATAATGAAAAATTAAGCTCGCTACATTATTTGTTATTCTTTTACAAATTTATTTTCATCTTTTTTTTAATCCCTGTTTCACACTTTATTAACATTAATTAAAACGTTATCAACAGGTAAAAGTTTTAAATATTTCATGCTTTATTGAACCAGGAAATGTTCTGATTCCCTTTTTTAAAGGAAGCCATTAAAAACTTTATATTCTTTATATCTTTGCAAAAAAAAAATGGAATATAAAAAAGTTGCTATGGCTGCGGATCACGCTGGTTATGAATTAAAAGAGTCATTAAAAGCATATCTAAAAAATTTAGGATTCACTATCAGTGATTTTGGCACTCATTCAACAGAGAGTACTGATTATCCTGATTATGCCCATCCTATGGCCTTAGCTATTGAAAAAGGTGAAGCTGATTTTGGTATATCAGTTTGCGGTAGTGGAAATGGTATTAACATGACTGTTAATAAACACCAGGGAATAAGAGCTGCTTTGTGTTGGAACAAAGAAATTTCAGAATTAGCCAGACTGCATAATAATGCTAATGTTTGTTCTTTACCTGCTCGATTTATCTCTGAAAATGAGGCGTTTGATATTGTTTCAGCATTTATTAACACCAAGTTTGAAGGTGGTAGACATATCAAAAGAGTAGAAAAAATACCTTGTTAATAAGTGATCAATATTTGCTTTCCACTTGATATTTAAAGAATGTAAAGAGTTGGAAGTTTAACTTTACTTATATTTGTATAATTTCGCATTTAAAAATCTTTAAATATGCTTTCTAATACATGTAAATATGCGGTCAGGTCTGTTATCTATTTAGCTTTAAATGATGAAGAAGGAAAAAAAATAGGTATTAAGCAGATTTCTAATGATTTAAATATACCAACTCCTTTTTTAGGTAAGATATTGCAATCCTT
>JBFHKL010000001.1:0-63339 GCA_041595375.1 Saccharicrinis sp. | reverse complement strand
GTACTTCAAATTGTTGAAGGATGGAGTGTTGAATTACCAGAAGATGTTCACTACGTTTTAGATGAACGTACCAATCCAACTTGGCCAACAACATGGTTTGTACCAAGAACTACTGGTAAAGGATTTTTTAAAGACGTTTATACCGTAATGGCTAAATGGGGAGCAAACCATGGGGCGATTTCGCACGGACATATTGGAGCCGATTTAATTTCTCTTGCTGCCATGTTGCGTATTCCTGTTAACATGCATAATGTTGATGAGAGTGATGTGTTCAGACCCAGCGCATGGTCGGCTTTTGGTGAAAACCTAGAAGGAGCAGATTATAGAGCTTGTAAGAATTACGGACCATTATATGGGTTCAAAGAATAAATAGACCAATTAAGATCAAATTATCAAAATTATTTAAAGTTAGTTTTTATTCTGAATTTTTGATGTTTAGCGTGAGCGAGCCATCTCTTTAATTGTAAAAATTTAAAGAGGGCTTAATCTCAAACAAATTTAAATACATGAAAAAGGTTATAGCCGTTTTTGATATTGGAAAAACCAATAAAAAAATACTCTTATTCGATAAAAATTTTACAGTTGTTTATACAAACTCCATTCGATTTGAAGAAGTTAGAGATGATGACAATTACCCTTGTGATGATATAGAATCTATTGAAACTTGGATACAAACTGAAATTAAAACCATACAGAAAAAAAACAAGTATACAATTAATGCAATAAACTTCTCTACGCATGGTGCCAGCTTAGTTTATCTAGGTAGAGACAGAAATAGAATTACACCTCTATACAACTATTTAAAGCCCCTAGAATTTGATTTTAACCCGTTTTATGAATCTCAAGGCGGCGTTAAAGAATTCTCTAGAAAAACAGCATCCCCTGCCTATGGTATGCTAAATGCAGGCTTACAGATGTATTGGCTAAAGCATACCAAACCTCATTTTTGGAATAAGACTGTTGCGATTTTGCACTACCCACAATATCTAAGTTATTTATTTTCTAATAAACTAACTGCTGATTTCACGTCGGTTGGTGCTCATACGGCCATTTGGGACTTTGATAATATGCAATATCACAATTGGTTAATTGATGAAGGCATCCATTTACCAGAACCAAAACCAGGAAAAAATGCCACTTTATCTATAGTAAATGGTCAAAAAATATTTATAGGTAAAGGCTTGCATGATAGTTCATCATCTATAATTCCTTTATTGGAAAACCATGAGAACTCAGATAGCGAATTTGTTTTACTTTCCACCGGGACTTGGATTATCTGTATGAATCCGTTTAGCAAAGAAACCTTAACAGCTAATCAATTAGAAAATGATTGTCTTTGTTTTATGACACCGGACAAAAAACAAATAAAATCATCTATGCAATTTTTGGGTCGCGTGCATGAAGTGAATGCTATAGAATTAAGCAAATATTATAATGTTGACAAACACCATTATTTAGAGCTCAATTTAAACCAAGCGATTTGCACAGATATTCTCAACAAATCTGAAGCTGTGTTTTTCCGAAACGAAATTCCCTCAGATTTTATTGGAAATCTGGAACAACTCAAAAATTTTGCGAGTTATGAACACGCTTATTACCAATTAATTTTTGAAATAAGCAGTCGTGTCCATCTAGGCATAGAACGCATTCTGGACTCAAATCATAATCTAAAAAACGTTTACCTTTCAGGAGGCTTTAATAAGAACGATATTTTCGTGGAATATTTAACCCAGATGATGCCAAAACAAAAAATTCTATTTCCAAAAGGAGAAAATGCCAGTGCCTTGGGTGCGGCATTATTAATGAAAGAATATATTAACAAATAAATAATAAAATAATGTTACAAAGTAGAAGAATTTATTTACCCCCATTAAGTTTAATTGGTCCGGGTGCATTAAAAGATTTAGGTGATGAATTAAAAGAACTCCCATATAAAAAAGCACTTTTTGTTACTGATAAAATATTAGTAAAAATTGGTGTTGCTAACCAAGTACTGGAAGTTTTAAAAGCTTCAGGGATAGAAGTTGTAGTATTTGATAATGTTCAACCGAATCCAACAGTTGAAAATGTAAATGAAGGATTGAAATTATTAAAAGACAATTCGTGCGATTTAATTTTAACCCTTGGAGGCGGTTCTCCTCAAGATTGTGGTAAGGCTATTGGCATTTTAGCAGCTAATGGAGGTAATATTGAGGATTTTGAAGGAATCCATAAATCTAAAAATAAATCATTACCAATTATTGCAATTAACACTACAGCTGGCACAGCAAGTGAAGTAACTATAAATTATGTTATTACAGATGTTAAGCGTCATATTAAAATGGTGATGGTTGATAAAAATTGTTTAGTATCTATAGCTGTTAACGATCCCGAGTTAATGTTAGGAAAACCTGCCGATTTAACAGCTGCTACAGGGATGGATGCCTTAACCCATGCTATTGAAACATATGTAACTAAGGGGGCGTTTGGGTGGTCTGATGCATTAGCATTAGAAGCAATAAAACTAATTTCAAGCAGTTTGGAACAAGCTGTAAAAGATGGTTCTAATATAGAAGCCAGAAGTAAAATGGCTTGGGGACAATTTATTGCTGGTCAAGCATTTTCAAATGCTGGTTTAGGATTTGTTCATTCAATGGCTCATCAGTTAGGAGGTCTGTACGATTTACCACACGGAGTGGCTAACGCGGTTTTATTACCTCATGTTGAAAAGTTCAATATTCCAGCATGTGCTCATAAACTTAAAAAAGTAGCACGAGCAATGGGAGTTAGTGTTTTAGAAATGAGTGATGAAGAAGGTGCTAATGCAGCAATTGAAGCTATAAAAAAATTATCTAGGTCAGTTGGAATACCTTCAGGCTTAAAAGAATTAGGAGTTAAAGAAGAAGATTTCGAAATCATGGCTCAAAATGCGCTTGAAGACGTTTGTACGGGTGGCAATCCTAAAGATGTTAACATTGATGATACCATAGCAATTTATAAAGCGGCAATGTAATAACCCTCTTTACGCAAAAATGACAAGAGCCTTCTTTTTCCAAAATATTTATCAGGACAATAATTAGAACTAAAAGATAAGTCAATATGAATACTCGAAAGCCAACATTGGGTGAATTTATTATTGAAAATCAACTCTCTTTTTCGTATTCTACGGGTGAGTTATCCAGCCTTTTAAATGGCATACGGTTAGCCGCAAAAGTTGTTAATCATGAAGTTAACAAAGCGGGGCTGGTAGACTTATTTGGCAGTTCTGGCGATGTAAATATACAAGGAGAACAACAGCAGAAATTAGATGTATTTGCAAATAAAACCTTTATACAAGCCTTAAAAAACAGAGATATTGTTTGCGGCATTGTTTCAGAAGAGAATGATGAATTTATAACCGTTGGCGGAAATGACAAGCAAAACAACAGTCATTATGTGGTCTTAATGGATCCTTTAGATGGTTCTTCAAATATTGATGTAAATGTATCTGTAGGAACTATTTTCTCAATTTATAGAAGGGTTACCTCAGCAGGAACACCTGTTGAAGAAAAGGATTTTTTACAATCTGGAGAAAATCAAGTCGCGGCTGGTTATGTAATTTATGGCACTTCAACAATGTTAGTTTTCACTACAGGAAATGGTGTAAATGGTTTTACATTGAATCCTGCGATTGGTTCATTTTACCTATCACATCCTAATATGAAAATACCTAACACTGGAAATATTTACTCAATAAACGAGGGCAACTATGTACACTTTCCTCAAGGGGTTAAAAACTATTTAAAATTCTGTCAACAGATTGAAGACGACCGTCCATACACATCCCGATATATAGGCTCTATGGTATCAGATTTTCACAGAAACATGATTAAAGGCGGTATTTATTTATATCCAAATAGTACCGTTAATAAAACTGGAAAACTTAGGCTCCTTTACGAATGCAACCCTATAGCATTTATTGCAGAGCAAGCTGGAGGTGTAGCGACTGACGGATACAATCGAATTTTAGAACTAAAACCAAAAAACATACATGAACGTGTGCCGTTTTTTTGTGGGAGTTCCAAAATGATTGAAAAATTACATTCGTTTTTGATTAATTAAATTGATCACATTTTTTATATTAGTCAAAATTTGTTAATCCATAAAATACGTACCAAGAAATTTAAATTCTAAACTCATTACTGGAATACCAAAGCATGTCAAATTTATTTCATCAATATTTTTGATATGCTTTTGTTTGTTTGGCACTTTATTATTGAAAGCTCAAAACTTTAAGCAATTTTCGAATAAAGAAGATTTTAATCAAAACCCGATGGTGCGGACAAACTGAGCTAATTGCGACGGATGAAAGTGAGCATTGCAAACTAAGTACTCAAAATCGATTTATTTTTGGTTAAATGTAAGTTTTTTTACTTTTCATTTTTTTACTCATTGACTCTCCCTTTAATATCTATTTTGTATGCATTATGAAAAAGGCTGTCTAAAATGGCTGCTGCGCTGGTTTGTACTTAATCTTTCGTACCATGCTTATATAGGTAACCTTGAAGCAATTACAATACTGTGTCCTCCGTGCCTATTTTCAATAATTTCCATAAAAGAATGCCTGTATATGACACCCAAGGCTTTAAGTCCAAAGTCATCTATGATAAGCAGATCCTGCTTTTCCTGTTTATTAATTTGATTTAAGTAAGACCCATCTGCTTTTGAGGTTTTAAAATTTAATTATACGTTATTTAAATAAGATGTATGCTCTCAATAAACTAATTTTTCGTGTTGTATAGACCAATCTTTGATAAATCGATTGGAATAATACCCATTTCAAGTGCAGGGGAACCTGTTTTGAATCTAAAATCACCATTTTCAGGATCAACAAATACTGGATCTACTGATTTACTATTCTTATCCACACCATCCTTTTGATTTTTTTCGATAAGTTCTTTACCCTTTTCCTGATTTGCTTTACAGAAATAAATATTATAATCGGTATCGGCATCCTTTGCACTTGCAATGGCACGACCTCTTCGGTCTTCAGAAGCCCCATCTTTTCCTGGAGGCAATTCATCAATAAAACTTCCCATTTCACTAACACAGTATAAAATATTACGTTTAATAGTTCCTCCTGTCAATGGCCCTTCCCGCAATGACAAATAATAGCCACGAGGAGGAGCAATGATATTAGCTACAATATTATTTTCTACTCTATTATCTAATTTTGTCAAAATTCCTTGGGAGGTGCAGTTATAAATTAAATTTTCAGCAATCAAAGTTCCTGTTTGTCCTCCATCCGTACGAATAGCCGCTTGCATTATCATATCGGCATCCATATCGTGTATGTAATTGCGACGAATAATATTACCTCTACCTGCTCCTCGTATATAAACTGAATTTCCATCTCCCAGTCTTTGCATGGTATGATGCATTTCGTTGTATTCTACAATATTATCGTGGGTATGCAAATAAGGCATAACATCCTGAAGTGTTACATCTTTTGAAAATTTAGGAACTTCATCACGACGAATTGTTCGAGTTAACTCGCGACCATTAGGCCCTTTGGCAAAAAAATCAGTCATACATCCCGATAGAATAATGGCAGTATAATCCGTATGGTGTATTAAGTTGTTAGCAATACGGTTCTCACCACTTTGCCAAACTAAAATACCCGCCGAATGCCAATAAATTTCTCCTATATTATGAATATTGTTGTTATAAACCGTATTCTTTTTGTTTACATCTTTAGTTCCTGGTCCATAACCACAAAGCACAATACCCGCACCTCCTAAGTGTTCGATATGGTTATTTGAAATGGTATTATTTATTCCGTGCAAATCCACACGAATTGCGCCACTACCACTATCCAAGAAGTGACATTGATCAATCATACAATTCTCAGCTCCGCGAAAACGAACTAAAGCATTGTCTTTATCAAGAAAATCCCAGTCATGTTGCAAGCCGGCATCATCCGGTTTTACAGTGTAACGTTCTCCATGTTTAAATGTAAGTCCTTTAAAAACAAGATTGCGAACAGGAATATCCTTAGCTCCTTCTTTATTAATTTTTCCTTCTACTCGAATGAGTTCAAAGAGTGTTGGAGCGACAACTGCAGATTCATTACGTGGCCAAAGATATACCTTGCCTTCTTTGGTATTTAATACCCATTCCCCTTTTTTATCAAGTGCTTCCATTACATTTTCGACCCAACAATTCTCTGTTTCTGGCAAGAAATGAAGTCTATTCATCGCATAAGTAGCATCTATGGCGGTAGTAGCATTATTCGTTTTTTCGTTGACAGATACCACGGGTAGCATATTTACAATCCACGCATGATGGGGACGTACTTTAATTTCTGCATCGGTTACATTTGACCAATTTTTCAAAAATCCATCAGGAAAATGAAGACGGTTTTTACTGCTTTTTTCTAATTCAGTTATTATTCCTTTGGATTGCGCTCGTGGTAACATTCCTTCGTCATCATACAAAGTCAAAAATTTATCCGAAACTTTGGCTACCCAAACATTTCCTTTTGCTACTGCAGGTAAACCTGGAATATCCGTAGTTACTTTTTCCCAACCTTTAATCTCTTTTCCAGAACTAAAAACTGGTTTTTCATTTGGATAAGCAGCATAAGTGATCGTTGATTTTCCCTCTCCTGAATCTTCTAAACCAAACACTACTGTTTTATTCAGTTTATAAACTCCTTCCCGAATCAACACTACAATATCTTGTGACTTGCTTTTTTTCAACATACGAACCGCATCTCGTGCCTTTTCTAAGGTGGCAAAAGGACCGTCAGTACCTTGTGCATTGGGACTCGCCAATTTTCCAGACCAGTTGTCTGAACCCTGGGTGGACACATAAAAATCAGCTGTTTGGGCGGTGCTTATGAGACATCCAAAAATTAGTGCCAAAAATAGGATTAATCGATTTTTCATTTTTTATATTATTTCTGTTTAAAAATTATTTTCATGTTATTCCTATAATTAGTTAGGACGTAAACCTATTAGCGACATATCAATAGGTACGATTCCCATTTTGAGTGCTGGTGAATCGGGTTTGAATCTAAAATCTCCTTTTTCAGGATTTACAAATAAAGGATCAACAGCCTTACTATTCTTATCTACGCCTTCCGTATGGAGGTATTTTAGGGTGTTGTCTCCTTTACTACTGTCAGTTTTACAAAAATAAATGTTGTTATCAGAATCCACATCTTTCATTCGGGCGGGCTGCTTCCCTTCCATATCTTCACCTGCATTTGATTTTCCAGGGATGTGTTCTGGAATAAAAACACAGTTGTTTGTAGAGGAATAAAATATGTTCTTTTTATTAGATGCTCCCGTCATTGGACCTTCCACAATTTTTAGATAAACACCACGAGGAGGTGCAATTACATCGGCAATAATATTATTCTCAAAACGATTGTTTAATTTTAAGGTCATTCCTTGTGAAGTACATTTATAAATAATATTTTCAGTAATTAAAACGTCCATTTGACCTCCATCAGTTCTCATTCCGCCTTGTTTACCCGTTGGAGTGACAAGATCATGAATAAAATTGCGACGAATTACATTTCCTAGACCAGCACCTCTAATATAAATTCCATTTCCATCTCCCAGCTTTTGCATAGCGTTATGAATTTCATTGTATTCAATTAAATTGTTTCGACTGTGCAAATACGGTTTGATATCCTCTTGTTCTGGTTTTTTAGGTAAATTGCTCATCTCATCCCAACGCAAAGTTCGCATCAGTTCACGACCATTTCCACGTTTGAATAATCTTAAAATTCCACCGCTTACAATTAAACCAGTATAATTAGTGTGATGAATTAAATTATTAGCGACTCTGTTTTCTCCACTTTGCCAAAGGAATATTCCTGGTGAATGCCAATAAATTTCGCCTACATGGTGAATGTTATTGTTGTAAACTAGATTCTTTTTGTTCACATCTTTGGTACCAGGACCAAATCCGCACAATAGAATTCCGCCACCACCCATATGCTCAATATGGTTGTTGGTAATTTTATTATCTATGCCATACAAATCCACACGAATCGCACCACTGCCACTATCCATGAAATGACATTGATTGACCACACAGTTCTCTGCTCCGCGAAAACGTACCAATGCATTGCCTTTATCCAAAAAATCCCAATCGTGCTGTAAACCAGCATCCTCTTTAGCAATGATATAACGTTCACCGTGTTTAAAAGTCAGTCCATCAAACTTTAAATTTCGAACGGGTACATCTTTAGAACCTTTTTTGTCAATCTTTCCTTCCACACGAATGAACTCCATCAATGTTGGTGCTACTATTGGGAAATCCCCTCTTTTCCAAAGATAGACCTTGCCTTCTTTAGAATTTAATACCCATTCACCAGGTGCATTCAATTCTTCTATTACATTTTCTACCCATACATTATTTTTCTGCATCACATAAGTAGCGTCAATAGTAGTATTGGCAACCCCTTTATTTTCATCAACTGAAGCCAAAGGCAGGATGTTTAAAATCCAATCGTGAGCTGGACGTACAATAAGTTCAACATCCGTAACATTTGAGTAATTTTTCATTTTCCCTTTTGGAAAATAAATTTTGTTTTTAGTACTTTCTTTTAAAGGTTTAAAAGGTTCAGATTGCGCGCGTGGCAACATTCCTTTGTCATCATACAGCGTTAGAAATTTATCCGATACATTGGCTACCCATATATTCCCTTTGGCTTCCGTAGGCAAACCTGGAATATCCGTAGTTACTTTCTCCCAACCTGAAATCTCTTTGCCGGAGCTAAATATTGGTTTTTCATTAGGATAAGCTGCATAGGTTATCGTTGCGTTTCCTGCAGCGGAATCTTCCAAACCAAATACAACTGTTTTATTCAATTTATAAAGGCCTTCACGAATTTGCACCAAAATGTTTTGCGTTTTCTTTTTTTTCAAAATTCGTACAGCATCTCTAGCTCGCTCCAAAGAAGCAAAAGGTCCATCTGTTCCTTGAGCATTGGGACTTGCTAACGTACCCGACCAGTTGTCAGAACCTTTGGTAGAAACGTAAAAATCAGCTGTTGTTTGTGCTGCACTATTTAGACATCCATAAAGGATTGTCAAAATTATAATCAATCGATGTTTCATAAATTCGGTTATTAATAGTATCAATGTTTATCAGTAGGGTTTAATGCAAAAGTTGCTTGTTCCCAAGTAAATGAAATTTCATCATTTTTTTGAGCTTTACCAGGAGTACTTCTACCTTCCACAATTTGTTTGATTAGTAATGCTTTTAATTCATTTACTTTATCCGGATTTTCATTGGCTACATTTTTAATTTCCTTACTATCATTTTTAAGATTGTAAAGAATGTTTTCGAATGTGTCACTACCTCCTTTAGCTTTTTTCTTTTTACTTGTCCCAGAATCTGCTTTAGTAGGTTCTACTACTAATTTCCAATCCCCTTTTCTGATGGCGAATACACCAGCTTTATCATGATGAATGGTTTCTTCTCTTTGAAAGCCTTTCTTCTGATTCAATAATGGCATCATACTATAACTGTCTTCTGCTTCATTATCTTTCAGTTTATAGTTTACCAACTCCGCACAGGTTGCCATAAAGTCTGTTGTGCAAATGGTTTCGTTGCAAATAGAATTTGGTTTAATCCCTTTGGGCCATTTTACTAAAAATGGTACACGATGTCCACCTTCAAGGATACTTCCTTTTATACCGCTATAGATATAACTTGGGTTATGTCCTTTCTCTTTCAATACCCCAATGTTAGCATTTGCAGCACATCCATTGTCACTTGTGAAAATTACAATTGTATTTTCTTCAATACCACTGTCTTTAATTGTTTTAAATAAATCCCCCATCAAATCATCAATCATGACAACAAAATCTGCATACGGATTAATATTACTTTTTCCTTTCCAAGGCGCTATAGGCAATATAGGGTTATGTGGTGCTGCCAAAGGAAGGTAAAGAAAAAATGGTTTATCCTCTTTAGCTTTTTCTGCGATATATGCTTGAGCTTTTTTCACAAAAACAGGCAATACCTGTTCGTGGTCAAAATCATCCGATATATCCCCTTTTATCCAATACGCATAAGGATTATCTTTTCTTAATCCTTCTGATATTTTTAAAGGCTCCTTTACTACTTTATCATTTTCAATATACACAAACGGAGGCATATTTAAAGAAGCTGAAATCATATACGAATAATCAAATCCTAAATTGACAGCTCCTTTTTTCAATGGTTTAGAATAATCTATTTGATCGGGGTTGAATCTGTCTTTTATATTAGAAAAATACTCATATTCTTTGCTACCCTCTTTCATAGACCAATTTAGCCCCATGTGCCATTTACCAATAGTGGCTGTTTGATAGCCATTATTTTTCAATAATTGAGCCACCGTCAATCGGTTCTCTTTTATTAACATTGGTGAATCTCCCCATAATACAAAACTCTTTAGTGGTGTTCTCCAGTTGTAACGCCCCGTTATGATACTATATCTTGTAGGAGTGCATACAGAAGAAGAGGTGTGAGCATCGGTAAATTTCATACCTTCCGCACCCATTTTGTCTATATTAGGTGTCACTATTTTACTGTTTTCGTTATAAAAACTTAGGTCCCCAATTCCTAAATCATCAGTCAAAATATAGATGATATTCGGTTTTTTGTTATTGCTATTTTTTGTCTGAGCAATCGTTCCCACACTAAACAATGCAAGGAATACATGCAAAAGAAGTTTCATTTTTTACTTTTTTTTTATGAATTATTTTAATTCTATTTTTGAATCTAATGATAACCGCTTCATTACTTTGGTTTCAATTAATTTTTTATTGCATCCCATCAATTGAATAGTAGCAATGTTTTTTTATCCAATACGAAGACTTTCACCTCCATATTCGTTAATAACAAGAGTATCGTTATATATAAACTAATCTTTAAAAAAAGTAGGGTGTAATTTCTTTTTCACAATTACACCCTATGACTTTTATAGAATTTTATTCATTTGGGGCATACCCTTTATTCTGTACCCAACCATTTGAAATATTTAAATTCATTTCAGTTAAAGGAATTGGTAATAACCATTCGCGATCTGGCCATTTTACATTTCCATGATTGGTATTAACACTAAAATTTCCATTATAAGAACTTGCCCAAACTTTTACTAATGATCCATCATTTACAGCTGCAAATCCGTCAGTTCTTATTAAATCAAAACGGCGTTTAATTTCGCCTGCTAATTCTAAACGGCGTTCTTTTAAAACTGCTGCTCTAAAAGTAGCTTGTGTCAACCCTGATAAATCTTTTGAGGTATTTGTAACTCCAAAAGCTCTTCTTCTAATTCTATTCAAAGCAGTATAAGCATCAGCATTTGGAGCACCATCTGCCTCATTTTGAGCTTCAGCATAAATTAACAATGCATCGGCAAATCGGTAAACTATAAAATT
The DNA here is from genome assembly GCA_041595375.1 of Saccharicrinis sp. Taxonomy (GTDB): domain Bacteria; phylum Bacteroidota; class Bacteroidia; order Bacteroidales; family Marinilabiliaceae; genus Saccharicrinis. The sequence goes on along the minus strand of JBFHKL010000001.1, from coordinate 51,931 downwards.
ATTATTGGTATATTGAAAGGTTGCACTACTATTCCCTAGAAAAAAATCGATATCCATATATTTTCTTATAGTGGGTTGAGAAAGAATAGTTGCACCAGCCGGAGTTGTGTATTTTGTCACTATTAGCCAATCCCTTCTTTGATCCCCTGCTTCGTCAAAGGCCACATATAAATCAGCTGAAGGAACGAAACCTCCACTACTTGAAAGCTTACCAGCAATATTAGCGGGCCAGCTTAATTCAGCTATAGTATTAGTATAGCCAGTAGGTTTAGTATTATTTCTTGCTCCCCAATACCCAGCTCCAGTATTACTATTTGAAGCCGCTTTTGACAACCATGAACCCGTTTGTCCTAGAGATATAGCCCCAAATTCAAACATTGATTCTACACTATAGGGTTTGCTTTCTATCCAAGGCACACCACAAGCTGGGGTGGTATGCATACCATCAACAACGGGAGTTGTGATTAAGGAATGTGGTGAACCGTCAATAATCTCCTTTGCCTTGTCTCTTGCCAATGCCCAATTAGAGGCATCTCCTTGCACCTTTTCACCCTGTGAGGTTCTTCTCCAACCTGCACGCGTTAAATACACTTCGGCAAGAATTAATTTAGCCGTCCATTTTGTAATTCGCCCCCTATGCAATGTGCTAAGACAATTATCCTCGGCAAATTTTAAATCAGGGATAATAATCTCATTATAGATCTCATCTACACTAGAACGAGGCAAATCAAAATCGGTTGTGGATTCAACAGAGTTAACCACCTTAGGCATGTCACCCCACACTCTTACTAAATTATAATACGCAAAAGCTCTTAAAGCATGCGCTTCACCAATCATGACATTTTTTTTGGCATCAGAAATAGGCGCATTTGGCACATATTTTATAACATCATTCGCTCGTGATATTGCCTTCCAAAAATATTGATATTGATTACGATTTGTCAAAAAAATCATTTCTGGAACAATCGTATGCGTCATAAATTCATCCGTATTATTATTATCTCTAGCTACAATGTCATCAGTACCCACATCAATAGTTGGCCAATAGGCACCATAAATTGAAAAGGATTGTCCGTTTTGAAATGCTTGATAGATAGCATCTGTTGCATTACGGCAGTCAGATTCAGTCTTATAAAAATTAGTAGCCGAAACTACCATTCTAGGATCTTCTTCTAAAAAATCTGAACAAGATACTGGCATCAATGCCAGAACTACTAAACCTAATTTATATATATATTTCATGATTTTTAATTTTATACAGTTAATTAAAACGAAGCTTTTACTCCAAAAATAAGTCTTCTTATATTAGGGTATCCAGATGAATCATGACCTAACGAAAGATTCTCTTTTCCAAAAGTGCTAACATCAGGACTAAAACCTGAATATTTTGTAAAGGTGTAGATGTTATTCAATGAAGCATTTAATCTCAATGAATTAAGCCCAATTTTACCCAGCAGTTGTTTAGGAAAATTATAACCAACGGTTACATTTTGCAAACGTACAAAAGAACCATTTTCAACATACAAATCAGTAAATTGACGTACAACAGATCCTAATTTTGGAAAATCTGTATTTTGGTTTTCTGGACTCCAAGAATCTTTAACGACACCTAATGCATTACGAGAACCTGTAAATGTCATCAATCTAACATTTGTGATATTAGCAATCTCCTGCCCCAATTGAGCATCAAAAAAGAAACTTAAATCTACATTACCAATACGAAAATCATTTTTGATACCAAACATGACATCAGCTTGGGCGTTACCAATAACTTGTTTATCAGCATCCGTAATAGTTCCGTCACCATTTGGGTCATAAAACAATTGCTTGCCTGGAGAAGGATTTGCTTCATTATATAACAATGCTCCATCAGCACGTGGAATAAAAGTATAACTACCTGATCTATTAGAATTATATAGGTCTATTTGTTCTTGACTTGTCAAACCTTGAAACTCTTGAAAGTCACTAAACTGAGCAATACCTGCCCTTTTATAACCATAAAATGTCCCCACTTTTTCACCATTCTTCAAAATTTGTGTACCAGTACCTGCTACCCCAGATAAAGTGGGACCTGCTGCAATATCAGTAGCTAAATCATTAATAACCGCTTTTCCAACAGAGAAATTACCATTAAATAACCATGAGAAATTTTTCTTTCTAAAAATGTCTAATCCAAGTGCTAATTCAAAACCTGTAGATTTAATAGACCCTAAATTTCTAACAAAATTAGATTGCCCAGATTGTGAAGCTACTTTATTTGTTTTAAACAAAAGATCGGTGGTGTTTTTAACATAATAGTCAGTCGTTACGGTGACTCTATTTTTAAAGAATCCCAAATCAAGACCTGCATCAAATTGTAAAGTAGATTCCCATTTTAAATTAGGATTAGGAATTTGATCTGAATAATAAACAGTGGTTATGCCTTCACCTCCAACTCCATCACCAATCACATATTGATCTGGAGTTAAAACACTTAAAGATTGGTAATCTGTTATGGCTTGATTTCCTGTTTTACCATAACTTACACGAAATTTAGCTTGAGAAATTTCACGTATATTTTTTATGAATTTCTCTTCTGATAATTTATAAGCAAAAGCTCCAGCTGGAAAAAATGCCCACTTATTATTTGCTGCAAACTTAGAAGACCCATCATAACGCCCCGTTACTGTGAATAAATACTTATTATTCAAAGTATAATTAATACGTCCGAAATAAGAAAGCAAACTATTTTCTCCAAAAATTATATTATCCGCAAAATAGGTTGTAGCTGTGTTTGGCGCATATATTGTAAGTAAATCATTAGGAAAACCTCTATTATCTGTCCTTACACTTTCGGTAGATCTATATTCTGTAGATTGACCAATAACGGTATTAAAGGCATGTTTTCCAAATTTTTTATCAAAATGCAACTCATTGGTATTCGATATACTCTCGTTTTGCGTATCGCCGGTTTTAGCCCAACCTCCGAAAGCTGTAAGTACCCCTGGTCTTACCTCTCTATTTTGATAAAAACGTTGTTTTGAAAACCTATTTTGATAATTAAAAGAAGTTTTAAAGTAAAATCCTTTACTAAATTGTAAAGTAAGATAGATATTTCCTAAAAATTGATACTCTTTAGTATTCCACTTATTGTTATTCAAATAGTCTAATGGGTTTATTTGAAGATCTACCGCGTCTGGATCATCTGGATCATTTGGATCTGCAGGAATTACTTCATAAATATTTTTTGAAGGATCAGCTTCCTGTACCCTTCTAATAATATTTCCAACCCCAAAACCGTCAGCATTTTGACCTACATTAGTTGACTGTGAATCACTATCAACATAAGAATAAGTAATTCTAGTACCTACTTTAACAACTTTGCTAACATCAGCATCTAGATTTAATCTTGTTTGAATACGTGAGAAATCAGTAGATTGAATCATACCCTCACTATTCAAAAAATTTGTTGAAAGTAAATAACGTAAATCTTTTGTCCCCCCACTAAAACTAATGTTCGTATTTGCAGTAGTTGAAGGGTGTGTTACCGTTTTTAACCAATCGGTAGTGGTTAATCTTCCTGCTTGTGCATCCGCTAACAATTGAGGATCCACTGAACCGCTATTGCTATTCAAATTTAATTCATTTTTAAGAATGACAAATTCATTAGCATCAAGTAAACGGCTCACATGAGGAATGGAACCTAATGAATAATCTCTAGATACGGAAATTACCCCTTTACCCACTTTTCCTGTCTTAGTGGTTACCAACACAACTCCATTTGAACCTCGAGAACCATAAATAGCCGCTGCTGAAGCGTCTTTCAAAATCTCAATGGATTCAATATCCTCTGGGCTAATTAAAGATAAAGGACTCAAATTATTTCCTCCATTGCTATCTGCAGACAATGCATCTAAGCTATTATTTTCCATTGGAATACCATCAATAACATACAAGGGTTCACTATTTGTAATCGTACTCATACCCCTAATTGTAATAGAAGCTCCTGCTCCAGGAGCACCTGAGTTTGTAGTTACAATAACCCCAGCGGCTCTACCTGCTAATGCTTGATCTAGCGATATTGTTCCTGTTTTAGTAATATCTTCGGCCTTAATGGTAGAAACCGAGCTCGTTAAATCACTTTTCTTTACTGTACCATATCCTACTACAACAACCTCATCTAATTCTTGATCTAATGATTTAAGTGTTATGTGTATTACGTTTGCTTGCTCTACAATAATGTTTTTAGTTTCCGTTCCTAAATAAGAAACCGTAATAATATCACCCGTACTTGCTGCGATGGAAAAACGTCCATCTATGTCAGTGATAGTTCCTGTACCTTTCTTTTTGATTTGCAAAGTCGCACCAAAGAGTGCTTCTCCTTTATCATCCTTAACTCTACCCGTTACAGTCATTTGCTGAGAAAAGGCTGTAACCGATATCATAATAATTAAAACTGTAATAATTTTTTTCATATTTATATTAGTTGGTTTTTAGTTTAATTTTTTAATCATTCACTGTTCTGATTAACGAAGCCGCCGCTTTATCATATCCATGATTTTTGACCCCTTGTTCGTTCCAATGTTGCAATTGTTTGTCATAAAGCTTTCTCATTTCATTTAATTGTGGTTTATATTTAGGTTGATTAGCCAAGTTTGTCATTTCATAAGGATCATTGATGATATCAAATAATTCTTCGGTAGGATAAATCCCTTTTGCTTCGTCTTTATAGTTCCAATAAATATACTTGTATTGTTTTTGCATTACGGTTAAACAATGAGTGGCTTTTGGCCCCCATACCTGAACAATAGGAAGTGATGTCCTTGATTCAAATTTAGTATTGCTCAATATGGGGCTTAAACTCTTTCCATCATAAACAGAAGGCGTTTTCACACCTGCAAAATCCAGAATAGTAGCTGGTATATCCACATTTGCAGACAATGAACTGGTTTGAGTACCTCTAAATTTTTTATCCATACGAGGATCAACAATAATCAGAGGAGCACGGGCACTCTCTTCATAAGGCAACTCTTTAGAACCTAATCCGTGAGAACCAATAAAGTAGCCATTGTCAGATGCAAAAACGATGATGGTGTTGTCATCAATTTTTAATTTTTTTAATTCGGCTAAAATCATTCCTATCGAATAATCCACTCCATAAATCAATTGGTGGTATTTACGTAATTCTTCTTGGTAGGTGTCTTCTTTATCATAACCCCATTCCGTAAATCGACCGTACTGTCTGCCCATTCTAGATTGTTGGGCAAGGTGTTTTCCCGCTTCTCTACCAAAATTAGGTAACTTTCTAAAGACTGTATTTTTGTAAACCGTGTCAAAAACTGGGTCAGGGTTCGCTGGTTTATGAGGCGCTTTAAAGAAAACACTCATACAAAATGGTTGCTTTTTACTTACTGATTCATTAATAAAATCATTGGCTGCTGCTCCATACGCTCTAGTAGAATGCGGATATTTATCGGCATATTTAGCTAAAGATTTATTTTCTTTGGTAACATAAGAGGTTTGACCTGGACTACCTACCCAGAAATCAAAATCTTTTTTAGCCGCTTCACCCTCTTTTCCTTCTTCAGTACCAGAGTCAGCAATTGAAAAACCGAATTTTCCCCCAAAACCAACTCTATATCCTGCTTTTTTAAGTAAGATAGGAAAGGACGTAGACCATTGTTTGGTTCCTAAAGGACCTCGATCAAAATTACATCCTGTTTTATATTCATATAAACCAGTCATTACTTGGGCTCTACTAGCCATACAAATAGCAGTCGTATTATAATGCCTAAAAAAAGACACTCCTCTTTCTGCCAATTGATCTAAATTGGGTGTTTTAGTATCGGGATTGCCAAAATGTTTCATCGAATCATAGGTTTGGTCATCCGTAAAAAAGAAAATGATATTAGGCTTCTTTTCTATCTTTTTTTGTGCCTCACAAGAATGAATGAGTAATGAAAAAATGCTTATGACTAAACAGATTATCTTTCTATTATTGTACATCATGTTTTAATTTTTATTTTTCGTATTCTTTAAATTTTCCTTCAATTATCATAGCTGAGGGACAATCTCCTGCTTTCACTTTTAACACCTTGGCTATTTGTTTTGCCACGGCAATCCCAAGTAATCTATAACCCTCCGGTAGATAGTGAACGCTCCCTGATTTATCTTGGTATTCTTTTATTATTGGAATTGAAACCTCATGCAAATTGTTAATTGTAATCTCTGGATAGTCTTTCAATACTTTCAGCGCTACCTTGTTATTATTAGATTCACTTCCTTCAAATCTACCTGCTTCTCCTTCAGGCACAACGGTAGTCAAAGCAAATATGAGTTTGGCTTTTGGGTATGTCGTTTTTAGATAGTTAATATTTTCACGAAGTTTTTTCTCATACACTTCAAGTGTAGATACTAATTTTCCATTTACTTTATCAAGATTTACTTTATTTGCCACATATTTCAAATCGTGTAATCCCACATTGAAATGAATGACATCCCAATCAAAATTCCATCCTCCTTGTAAACTAGGTTGAAACAACGCTTTTCTAAAGGCTTCCATCTTCGGAATAAGGTTGTGACTTGAACCTCCATTTACATGCAATCGATACACATTTGCCTTTCCTTCTAGAGCAGCTCTTACATACTCTGTATATCCAATTGAAATGGAATCTCCATAAAGGAATACATTGGGTAAACTACTAGGCTCTATATATCTAAATTGGTATCTCGTTTCATTCATTTTACTCAAACGATTCCAAGCTTCTTTGCAAATACTACATCCTTCATGACCTGTTGCTCCTAGTATATCTAGAGGCACTAGAGTAGCCAAACCAAATGCACTTATTGCTTTGATAAAATCTCTTCTGTTTGCGTTTTTCATGAACGATAACTATTTGAATTTTTCTGAAAATTCAATTTTAAGCGCATAGCCATTAACATTGTAATTTTTTTGATCCAATGTCACTTCCAGTCCATTAGTCGTCTGTTTCCATTGCACTGGTGATTGGCTTCCTAATTGACTAACATTTTTAATTTTACCAGTATTTTCTTTGGTCAAACTTTTAATGACAACAGGAGCAGTTGCATATTCTAAAGCCATAACAAATAAATGATTGTCTTTTTGTGTAAACCAAAAATCTTGAGGGCTAAACTGAAACTTAAAATCGCCTTTATTTGCTCTATCATGGGTGCCTTTCATTTCTATATTCGTAGGACCTTCATGTGTTAGTTTCCATTTTCGGGTATTGTAAATCGCTTCTCCATTTAGTTTTAGCCATTTCCCCACTTCTAATAAATTATTTACGGATTCATCAGGCACATTACCAGTAGCATCAGGACCAATATTCAACATATAATTCCCACCTTTGCTCACTATTTCAGTCAGCCAAAACAACAATTCTTTTACGGATTTCCAGTCGTGGTCATACGAATTGTATCCCCAAGAATTATTCGTAGTTCCCACCGTTTGCCAAGGTTTTGTAATCTCCAAATGTTTTTGAGGAATAACATTATCTCCCGGAATATCAAAATCACCTAAACCGTTTCCTACTCTCGAGTTGACCAACATTTTAGGTTGTTTGTCATAGGCTATTTTATAAAACTTCAAACTTTGTTCAGGAGTCACAAAATGGCCCATATCGTACCATAAGGTTTTCAAATCAGGGAATTTTGTCAAGATTTCGTTTACTTGAGGATAGGCCTTGTTATTCAAATATTCGGTAAACGTATTGGGACTTGGATCCCACATATTCGCACCTGCTTTACGCTTGGCTTTCTCATTCATTTCAAGCCCTGTTTTCACTAATTCAGTATATCCACAATCATTACCATCCATCCAATCAATATTATGAGAATAGTATAAACCAAAATCAATTCCTTGTTTTTTACAAGCATCATATAATTGTTTCACCACATCTTTTTTGTAAGGACTTGCATCTACTATGTCGTATTGGCTCACCTTAGAGTCATACATAGCAAAGCCATCATGATGTTTTGACGTAACAACCAAATATTTCATACCTGCGTCTTTAGCTAGTTTAGCGAGGGCTTCGGCATCAAATTGTGTGGGGTTGAACTGTGTTGCTAATTGAGCATACTCTGCTCTTGGGATTTCGGCTCCAAATTGTATCCACTCTGCTACTTTAGGTCCTTTTAGCTCCTCCATCTTTTTTCCTTTCCAAATACCTCCTGGTATAGCATACAATCCCCAATGAATAAACATCCCATATTTAGCATCGTTAAATGCTTCCATAGATTGTTTTTTTGAAGTATTCATTTGCTCATACGAAAGCTCTTTCTTAGCGTTACAACTAATTAGTAGTGTTGCTAACAAAATTTGGATTGTTTTTTTCATTTTAAATGTTCTTGATTTCCTCAATTGTTTTGGAGTGAAATATTTTTTATGGTAAAAAGAGCGTTTTTATAATATCTCTTAGTGTGCCTATCTTAAGCTTTATCTTTTACTTTCTTAACCTTATCTTTTTTTGGAGATGTACTTTCCTTTTTTCGTGCCGCTGTAAAGCAATCTTCATTTGGCTTTTCTGGAAGTGTTTTTTTCCAGTATCCCACTAAGTTCAACAGTTCAGTTACTTTTTTAGGGTTGGTTTCAGCAAGATTATTTTGTTCTTTCCAATCTTTTTTGATATCGTATAACTCATACTTTTTTCCTGTAACATCAACAACCAATTTGTAATCTCCGTTTCTAACACCTAAAGTAGGCCAAGTGTATAATTGATGGTCCCCACCTCTCCATTCCCAAAAAATAGGTTTAGTTCTTTCAAATGATTTTCCTTTCAAAGCAGCCATAATACTTTCACCATCTGGTTTGAAATCCTTTGGCATTTTGATTCCGGCAGCTTCAAAAAAAGTAGGCAATAAATCTACAGCGGTTACCGATGCTGTTTTGTTCTCTACACCCTTTGGAATCACAGCAGGCCATTTGGCTACGAAAGGCACACGAACACCACCTGCGAATAAAGATCTTTTTTGACCTTTCAATCCTCCTGTTTCTCCCACAGAATAATATTTTCCAAGACCAACGGGTCCTTTATCGTCGCCATCATCGTCATCCCCTTTCTCTGGTTTATGAATTTTATCTTTCTCTGTACCTGCCCATTCAGGACCATTATCTGTAGAGAAGACTACTAAGGTATTTTCATCAAGATTTAGCTCTTTTAATAATTTCATAATTCTTCCTACAGCCTCATCTCCTTCAGCAATTACCGATGCATAAACCTGTTGTTTTTCATCCAAATTATTAAACTCATCCATAAATTTCTTAAGAGGATAATGAGCAGTATGCGCTTCATGTAGCCATAAATTAATAAAGAAAGGTTTGTCTTTATTCTTTTTAATAAAATTCTCGGCATAATCAACGCCTACTGAACCTGCTTTAGCGATATTAATTTTTTTGGAACCATTAAAAGTAGCATACTCATCGTATCCGTAAGCTTTTTCATTTGGCATATCAGGAGCTGAACCCAAATGCCATTTACCAAAATGAGCGGTCACATAACCCGCTTTTTGGAACTCTCTTGGAAACGACATTCCTTTTGGATCCATCCAATCAGGCATCCCTCTTTTTTCGTGAGCTTTCCAACCTTGAAAATGTTGGTGAATGCTTTGTCTCGCTGGAAATTGACCTGTCATCACCGCAACTCTACTAGGAGAACACACAGGGCTATCCACTGTAAAGTCGGCGAAATCCATTCCCTCTTTTATCATTTGGTCAATATGTGGTGTTTTAATCCAAGTACTACCATGAGCACTTAAATCAGCATAGCTCCAATCATCAGCAAAAATAAAAATGATGTTAGGCCTTTTATCTTTCGATTGTGCCTTTGATTGTTGTCCTATTAAAAAAATAAAACCAATGAGAACAAAAACTAAATTTGATTTTTTCATTTTATTATTTACCTGATTAACCGTTTTAAACTTATTAACTATTTATATTGACTTACTGTATATTATTTGTCACTCCCTCTTATCTAATCCAATAAAAAAAATATTTTTTGATACTACACAAATATGCAACCAGAACACCTAAACAGACTTACTCCTAACGTTCTTTTTTATTGCTGAATTCAATCAGATTGATTTGAGTAAAAATATTTCTTTATTTACAAGGGGTAACAAGCCATGTTTACTATAATCAATCACTACATATTCAGCACGTAATAAAGGCAAAATCTTATATTCCTTTAAAGAAAACTCAAAAAACAATAAAACTAACTGTTAAGTAAAAAAGGTTTTTACCACATAGTGCTATAGCAATTTACAGTGATTGAAAAGACTTTTGATAGCTGGTTTACTTATCACTTAAACTCACTATGTATAAAATACCCCTATCCATTATTTTTTGATAAATGTTTTTACAACTATATTTTCTTCGTTATTAATCCCTTTTAAAAGATAAATTCCTGTTTTTAAATCCGAAACATCTAAGGTAACCGTTTCAGTAGCATACATTTTCACTACCTGACCACTCATATCTATAATTTGCACTGCATGAATCAACTTATTTATTGTTATAAAACCATCTGTAGGATTTGGAAACAATAGTAAACCTTGCACTTCATTTTTATTAAACTGTGCATTAGCAAGTATATTTCCATCATAAGTCACTTCTACTGTGATTCCTTGCACCGACCATTTGTTAGTGTCTAATGCATTTCCCACACCAATAGCAAAATCTTTAATATTCTGACTACCAAATACTAAGACCAAATCCAAAACCTGAGTTTGACTTCCCATTTTACCTGGATTAGCAGTTGTTGTTCCTATTGAAAGTGATACATTATCATTAGTTGATTGTCCGTTTTCAATAGTTATTGCTTTAAAATAAGGACTAAAATTATTTGCTGTAAGTGTTCCTCCATTTGCATTAAAATCAATGATTTTGATGTTTTTTATACTTTGTACCCATTCATTCTCGTTTCCGTTAAAGATATCATCGTTATTGCTATTGAAGCCATCGCCCAAACCCCAAGAAGTCTCGGTTGAAGGACCACCTGAAATTCCAGAAATTACTGCTTTGCCTAAGGGTGGAGTAACTTCAATAGCTAACCTATAAGTTGCTTTTCCATCAGGTGCTGTTTGAACTTCTGAATACATGGTCGCTATTTGATTTATGCCATAATTAGTATTGGCAGCAGCTTTGATTTGGACATCAATTTTAGTTGGTTCTGGCACCACATCTTTTATTACTTTTAGTTTTACGGCTCTGTTATTTCCACCAGAAGAATCACTTACCTGTAAACTAAATTCATAATTGGTATCCGCAGTTTCTGTTGGAGTACCACTCAATGTCCATACACCTGGCGATGTTTTAGTAATTGTTAACCAAGACGGAAAACTACCTTGAGCTACAATTGAAGTTATCGCATCACCTTCTGGATCCCAAATATCAGTACCTTCTATCAAATTAAACGAATACAATTTCCCAACATGTGCTTCTGATAAAATAGTATATTGTCTAGACCAATTAGGTGCTCCTGGAGATTGATATTGTTTAAAATAGGTATCCGTTTTGCTCAACTGAGTAAGTGCATAAGACTGTAGCGTCAGAACAGGAGAATTTTCCAAATTTGTTCGAACTAGAGGCGTTCCCCAAGTGATTGCTCCTCCGTTGATAATCCCTGTAGCATTCCATTCTACAAATTGTTCATCAGTTAAGCATGGAGTATTGCCTGCATTCCATGATGTTGTGCTTTGTTTCGGAAAGAAATGAGCGACCACATTGTTATTCCAATTTCTAGTATCGTCTCTAAAAGCGTAGCCATTATTGGTTTGCATAAACTCCACTACATGATGATTATAACTATACAAAGTAGCATTCTCTACCATATTACCTGCTCCTCCAAAAGGATGTCCAAAGGTATAATCATCAAAATAAGTAGCAGTAGTAAATGGATTTCCTAGCCTTTCGCCAACACTATTATTAAAGGCTACTGCTGCATTAGAATTCCCTGTATGTACTGCATCTGCAAATGCCTGATAAATTCTTTGATGCTCTAGATTTTCTGAAGCGGGATTGTCTCCACATTCGTTTTTCATGATATTATCCGCAGAATCAAAACACCAAGCATCAATTAAATCTCCATAACGTTCAGCATATTCTTTAAGAATAAACTCTGCATAACAGAACATATATTTACGTCGCCCAGGACCATTGTGATACGATTTACTATTAATAAAGGCCTGAGCCTCACCATTTGTATCGCACCACTCCATCCAGCGTGTAGATACATCTGGGAAATCTGGCTGACTAGTTCCTTCAACACGTGCTAATAAATTATATGAATTCACATAGACCTCTGTTTTTAAACCCGCTGCTCTAAGTGCTTTAAGCCAACTTAAAAAAGGGTCATCAACGGAAGCTCTTGGCACCACCAAGTTTCTTGGTTTTCCATTTGAGTCCGTATCTCCACGCCATAAACTTTCAATAATTGCATGTGGTGCAACATGCGTAGGAGAAAAGATATTGGGACTTGTTAACGGAATTTGGACATAATCAACGGTTCTGATGTCCTTAATTTGGGTTAAAAAATCATCTATCCTTATCCCTTCAATATTGCCGTTAAAAGTACGTTCGGGCAACCATAGCATCCCCAATGCTCCTCGCATCCAAGCTGCCCGCAATCCTTGATTAGGGTCTGGAACTTGAGCGTACCCTTGGATTGTTACCAAAAGCATACAAACTATACTGAATTGTAAAGCATATACAGGTTTTATAAATCTGATTAATATATTTTTCATGGATATAGTTAGCGGTTGGTTTAATTGGCTTAGAAAAATAAGTTTCTAATAAAGAGACTATAAATGAAAAGCATCTATTCAACTCATTTTACTATTTTAAATATAGTGGTTGGCTATATTTTTATAATACATTAAGAAATTAAGATTGGTTAAGCTCATAAAACTTAATGCTATTAATTTCTTAATGATTTTTTTTATGCTAAAGCCTAAAAATTATATTATTTAATAATTTTTGCAGTAAACACTTGACCTTCTAGATTGATAGCTTTTAAAATATACATACCTGATACCAAACCAGAAACATCTAAACTTGCTGTTTCACCATTAAAAGTTTGTACAGTTCTACCTGTCATGGCAACAATTTCAGCTGATTTTACAGTCATATTCAATGCTACTGTATCCACTGCAGGATTTGGACTCACAATTAATCCGCTTTTTGAAGCAGTTCCAAAATCATTAACTCCAAGGGTTATAGGAGTAAATGTATAAGCAATTGTTATGCCTCCAACAGCAAATCTATTAGCTTGATTATTACTATTATCTAGAACTGAAATATTGAACGAAGTCGCGTTAGGTGTGGCTAAATTAAATGTTGTACCAGCATTATTAACAAAATCACCATCAAATGGAATAGTATACGGACTAGCACTTAATCTTTCAAGTTCTAAAACAGTACCCCCGTTAGCTCCAATTCCTACTCTATCAGAAGCATTGTTTGCAAAAGAAATATCTACAGATTGGAATTTAAGACCCGAAATACTAGATACGTCATAAGAATTAGTACCTCCGTTAAAATCAACCACCTCGATTGAACTTATGGTGGCATTCTCATCACCTATATCATCAAAAGAAGCTCTTACACTAGTATCAGTTGAATTAGTTGGTCCCCAACCATTTGCATCAGCTGAAATTCCAGCTGCAGCACCACCAGAAATAGCAGTTACTGATATTTGTAATTTAAAAGTGGCACCATCTTGTGTTATTTCATCAGTTGTAAATTTTACAACACCAGCAGTATGATCATAACCAGGCCAAGTAGCACTTGCTGCGACAGTTAGAACTTTTGTAGCACTAGTTTGTGCGCTCATATTTGTGTATCCGAATACACATAAAAACGCTAAAGCTTTAAGCCCGTTTTTTAATCCATTGTTTAAGTAATTGTTTTTCATAATGTAAAAATTGAATGTTAATAATTGTTAATAATTGAATTTAAAATTGCTTTTTGTTTCTTATTGAAACTTGATTTATTGTTTGTGTTTTAGGAAGAAGTCCACAGTCTTTTGGGTAATAACTTCTAGCGTTGGTTCAATGTTCCCTCCTGCTTTTCGCCAATTGTGTCCTGCATTTTTCACAATAAGCATCTCCACATTAGCCTGAATACTATCCGCTTTTTCTTTCATGTGGTAGGCATGTATAACAGGTATGGTCGTATCATTATCAGCAGCCATCATAAATAAAGGCGGACTGTTTTTAGTCAAATAAAACAGCGGACTCATCTCTTTGTACATCGCAGCGATTTTATCGGGATTTTTTTCTGTTTTGGTAATTCTGGAACTAAAACGATCGGCTTCTTTAGAAGGGTCATTGGTTTCAAAGAATTTTTTTTCAGTAAAATCAGAAGGACCGTACCATGAAACGCCTGCAATTACTTTATATGGATTGCCAAACAAATTTTTATCTCCTTTAAAATCATTTGGGTTAGCCAGTGTAATCATTTGTGCCAGATGTCCACCTGCTGAATCTCCTAAAACATAGACACGATTAGCATCTACCCCTAATGCTATTTGATTTTTAGATAAGTATCGTACCGCATCCATAGCATCAACCACGCAATCTTTCATCAAAACCGACTTTAGCTTAGTCAAACTATAATTGATGGATACTACTGCAAACCCCTGTTCTACTAATGCTAAAAAAGGTTCATTAACTGGTGATCTAGCAATATTTTCCTTGCTGCCAGTAAACCAACCACCTCCATGGGTGTACAGCATAATAGGATATCCTTTAGTATCTGATTTTGTTGATGGATAATAAATATCCAAGTACAAATCCTCTTCTTTGGTTGACTTATATTTTACATTCAAATTAATAGCTCCTTTGGTTTTCAAATAAGGAATATCATATTTTGAAAATTCTTCTAATGAGAGTTTGTTATTTTTGTCGGCATCATGGGTTCTAAGTTGCGCCCAGGTTTGCACTACCTCATCTCTTTCAAGCGCACCATTGTTATTGCTATCCAGTTTTGAAAATTCAATTTTGTAATCCACTTTAGTTCCCATTTGTTGCGCTTGTGCCGCAAATGCAACTAACGAAAGAAAACTCAAAACCATTTTTCTTGAAATTGAATAGCTCATGTTATTTAACAATATCGTTCTCATTTTTTTTAGAATAAAATATTCAACAATTTGAAATTGCGTGTATGCCTTTTATCTACATGTTTTTCGAACTTCTTTCTCAAAAGTCATGACTTCTTTTTTGTTTTTACCCACCAGAGTTGCTAGTTCACCAAAGTATCCTTGGTTAACTGCTCTCATCTTGCTTTTGACTTCATCACCAGAAATTTCGTTTGCTTTAGCTTTAATACGAATAGCAGTAATCGCCTCCTCTTTCCCTTTCAGTAGTTCATTTAATTTACTTTTACTGTCTTCAGATAAGTTAAATGTGGAAACTGCATTTTGTAAAAAGCAATCTTTATTAATACTCCCTTTTTTGTTTTGTGATTTTGCTGAAAATGCTATTAACATTAAAGCAACTACTGTAATAATTTTTTTCATCTTTTTATTTTTTTTCAACGTTTATATAAAATGCATTTGTTAATTCTCCATTTTCCAATTCAAACCATGCCAATAGTTCGGTTTTTCCTTTTTCAATGGTTAGTTCTAAGTCGGCTGTTTGAAGCTTATTGTTTACCGCAACATTCATTTCTTTATCCCCAATTTTAATAAAGGCTTTTTTAAACTTCATTGCTTTTCCTTTACCACGAGACTCATAATTAAGTGTAGCTGGTCTTTGGTCATAGATTTCAGCTCCTAAAGCCACACCACTTTCTTCAGGCCAACGACCTAATTTAATTTTATAACTTCCTGATTTTACAAAATTCACAAAGAATGGTGCTGGTTTCATTGGATTCCCTTCTCTAATCATTTCCTGATTCCATGGTGGCAAATAATCAATTGTTCTAGCATCATGACATGTAATTACCTCATGCTCATCTACCCCTAAATCAATAGTCGAATATTTGGTTTCTTTGATAACACTATCCCACCAGCTAGCATAAAAAGCATTCATTTTAGCCACACGCTCAGGAAAATTTTGAGCCAAGTTTTTAGTTTGCCCTGGGTCATTTTTTGTATCATACAACTCTTTTCCATTAATCAATCGCCATGAACCATCCATCACGCAACTATTTTTTCCTTTTTCAGGCCAAGAAATACGTTGTGTATCAGTAACTAACATTCGTTCTTTTAGCTTGGATTTCCCTGTTAAATACCCACTGATGTCTGTACCATCCATTACTTTATCCGACTTAAATTTGATTTCGGCTAACGAACATAGTGTAGGAAGCATATCTACATGAGCTGTCAATTCAGGTAATGACTTTCCTGAAGTCAATTTCCCATTAGGCCATCTAATGATAAATGGAACTCGGTGTCCACCATCGTATTCACTAGATTTTGTTCCTTTCATTCCCGCATTATAACCATGTACCTGACCCGTCTTTTCATCAACTTTATAACCA
The DNA here is from genome assembly GCA_041595375.1 of Saccharicrinis sp. GTDB lineage: Bacteria > Bacteroidota > Bacteroidia > Bacteroidales > Marinilabiliaceae > Saccharicrinis. Next base: position 35,454 of record JBFHKL010000001.1, on the reverse strand, counting down.
TTAGATGTTCCGTTATCTGTAGTGAAAATGATGATGGTATTATCAGCAATTTTTAAATCGTCTAATTTTTTTAAGAGTTTTGCAAAATTGTCATCTATATTGGTAATCATCCCATAAAAACGCTTTTGAGATTCTATCAAACTGCTTTCATCTTTATAAAGGTCATAATACTCTTTGGGTACGTTATAGGGTGAATGAGGCGCATTCAAACTCAAATAACATAAAAACGGACTGCCTTTTTTACTCTCAATAAATTTTGTTGCTTCTTGAAACCAAACATCGGTACAATATCCCGCCACTTTTTCATGAGTTCCATTTCTTAAATAGGTATCGTCAAAATAATCATTATTCCAGTAATCAGGTGTTTGACCTACACCTCCACCTCCATGATAAAAGGCTTCTTCAAAACCTCTATCATTTGGACTAAAAGGATGGTTATCACCTAAATGCCATTTCCCAAACATTCCCGTTTTATACCCATTGTTTTTAAACACATCCGCCATGGTTACTTCCTCTCTATTTAGCATAGAAGCTCCCATAATAGTGTGCCATACTCCATTTCTATTGCAGTTTCTTCCTGTCATCAAACCTGCTCTAGTAGGTGCACAAGTTGTTCCTACATGATAGTTGGTTAAACTCACCCCTTGTATTGCAAACTGATCTATTGTTGGCGTTTTAATAATGGTATTTCCTGTATGTCCTAAATCTCCATAACCTTGATCATCAGTAATTACTATGATGACATTTGGTTTTTTGTTTTTATTTTGAGAACTCACCGTCGTACTGAAAATCAAAACTGTCAGTAGCGCTATAAGTCCTATAAATTGGTTTGAATTAGTCATTTTTAATGTTTTATTGTTTTTATGATACTAGTTATTTCTGTATTAATGTATTGGCTCAATAATCACCGATTTCAAACTGGATGTTTCTGAATTTCCTTCCACTAATGAAACGCTAACGGTATGTTTTCCTGGGGTTTTAAATTCTAAAATCCCCATCGGATAGCTCTCATATTTCTCAGTAGCCGCTTGCTGGTTTTGAACCATAACTCCCTCATCTGTAGTCGTTTTCCAAACCAAACGTCCCGAGCCGGAATAATTTAGATGCAAATAATATTTTCTAGGTTCCAAAACATTGACAGTCCAAGTAGCAGTCCCATTCTTTTTCCATTGGCTAATTTGTGTCGTTCGTTTCCACTCGCCAAATTTCTCCATCCAACGGATTGATTTTTTCTCAGCTCCTTTCACCTCAGCAAATTCTGTTAACAAATCAGAAGCTATGTTTGGGTAAATGGCTTGAGTTGTATCTACTTTAGGTTTCGTTTTTAATTTCACTTCTATAACCGAAACAGGATTTTCTGGTACTTTGTAAGGAACATGAAATACGGTCCAATTGTTTTTTTTCTCAAATTCCAACTCCTTTGCATCATTACCTAAAATTTTAGCAGAAGCAATTTCAGTTTCTAAACCTGGTAAATATAAATTTCCGTCTTGTGGCCAGTTGAACACTGAAAGGAATAAGGAATTTCCTTGTGTCGTGACATCACCCCAAGCTTGGGCATGACCCCATGGCGAACTACCGGCACCATAAATCACTTGAGGATACTTTTTAATCCATTTTCCTGCATCCTCTAAAAATTGAACACCAGTTTCGGGAACCTTTCCTTTTCCATCAGGACCAATATTGAATAAATACGTTCCTCCACGACCGATGGTTGAAATCAATCGGCTTAGAATTTCTTTAGGCCCTTTGAAGTTATTATCATACCAAGCATACGACCATGAATCATTGTTAGTATCACAGCTTTCCCATAAAATATCTAAGTTTTTATGAGGCACTTCCATATCGCCATGACTCACATAATCTCCTAATCCATACCCCACACGGCTACACAACATGGCATTAGGTTGTAATTCCTTTACCAAGTCGGCCAACTCCATCACTAATTCTTTTTTCATCCCTCCAGGAGTGTCAAACCAAATAAAATCGATGTCTCCATAGTTCGAACAAATTTCTTTTATCTGAGGTTTACATTTTTTATAGAAGTAATCTTCAAAACTAGCAGAGGTACCATTTGCATTCTTTTTAGGCCCGCCTGTACCTCCTGGTGTCGTCCAATCTTGATTATGCGAATAATAAAAACCAAATCCCAATCCTAAATCGTGACATGCCTGAGACAGTTCTTTCATTGGGTCACGCTTAAAAGGAGTGGCTTTTAAAATATTAAATGCATCAGCCTTTGAATCAAACATTGCAAAACCTTCATGATGCTTACTCGTGATGATTATATATTTCATTCCTGCATCCTTTGCCAATTGCGCAATAGCTTTGGCATCAAAATCTGTTGGATTAAAATCTTTAGCTATTTCCATATATTCTTTTGGAGGAATATTGGCAACTCTTGGATTCATAATCCATTCTCCAATTCCATAATAGGTTTTCCCTTTCCATTGCCCTGCCAATTTTGAGAACAACCCCCAGTGAATAAACATTCCAAAATTGCTTTCATCAAAAAGTTTTGCCTTTCCGTTTTTCAAAGCATCACCAGAAACGGAAGCTTCACCCCACATCTTATCCATACTTTGTTGATTGTCTCCTGTTTCTTGAGAAAAAGCAGAAAGCGCAAAAAGCATTGCTGCTAATAGCGATAGATGTTGTTTTCTTTTTTTAAACATAATTATTATTCTTTTTAAACGAATTAGTTTCTAGTTATACAAAATGGAATATTGAAATTCACTTTTGGATCTAATTCGTTTTCACTATTTATATTCCATCCTATAACTTCATAATCAAACATAACTCCTATAAGTTCAATCGATGAATACAAATATGAATCAACAAAAGCCAAATGCCCTTACTGCTATCGTGCTTTTTTATTGCTGAATTCAATCGGGTTGATTGAAGCAACAACAACTCCTTATTTTATAGGGGTTAACCCATGTTGATTACTCAAATCAACCATTGATTTTTTAAACAAAATCACTGAAAGAAATTGCTATTTTTAGAGAAATACGATTATTACACAAGGAAAGTATTCCACTTTGAAGGGAATTTAATCCTGATAAAATTTTCTGTTTTAAGAATATCAAACCTAAATTACACTTTGGAACAAAGCACTGTCAGCCAACAGGCGGCTCAACAAATAAAAAAGATTATCACCATAAGGAGAATTTGAGCTAATGAAAGAAATACTATTACCCTCAAAATAAAAAGAAACCAAAATATCTGGTTTGCTTTTTTACGCAAAAAACCCTGCTAGAGTTTTAAACTCTAGCAGGGTTGGTACATTATTTTCTAGTTAAAACTACAACCTTTTTTTTTCGTTGTAGTTTTGTGGTACTTATCAATTATTGTGGATACGAGTTAGTAAACAAGCCTACGCCATCGGGGAATACTTTTACTCCCAAAATAAAGTACAAAAAAACCGAAATTGAAATATCAAAATCGGTTATTGTAAATATTAATCTTTTGTATTTGAACTTTAAACACTTTTTTCAATCCTAATTTATTGTTTTTTTTACTACTCTTTAATAAACTTGGATACTATAGTTGAATCTCCAAAAGCTTTTAAAATATAGCCCCCTCTTTCGATTCCTTTGAGACTGATTTGACCTGTCGAGTTGTCGATTTTATAGCTTGCGATTTGCTGACCCGATATAGAATAAATTACCAAATGAGTAAATCTACCCCCCTCTTTTAAATCATAATTCAAAACATCCTTTGCTGGATTTGGATAAAATATTATATTTTTTTCAGTGATTTTATTTACTGATAAATTAGATTCTTTATAAACTTCTACTTCTGCCAATGATAACGGATTTGTGTTGTTTAACTGGATTTTTACAATTTGTCCCCTCACTCCCCCAACATTGATGGATGTAGTTAAATTCGGGGCTTCAGCAAAGGTTTCCGAATATACTGGAACTCCACTTGCGTTATAGATACTAAGAGTGTAATTAGATAATCTAGTGTAATTAGAGCCCAGTCTATTAAAAAGCTTAATTGTGCCTATAGTTGTTTCATAACCTAAATCAACTTGCCACCATGGATTTACTTCTGTTAAAGTATGTGTTACAGAACCATTACCAAAAGTACCATCCGTATTCCCATCAATTGCTCGGCTGGCAACTGCTCCAAAATCTGTCGATGACTGAGTAGCTGTTCCCATTAGAGCAAGATTAAAATTTGTCCCATCGACAACTGTTAGCATACAGCTACTAACAAAACCACCATCCTCTGTAGTAGCCGATATGATTGCGTTACCCACAGCCAGCCCTTTAACTGATCCATTTGAATCAACAATAGCAATAGTAGGTGCACTACTGCTCCAAATTATGTTTTTATTAACTGCATTTATCGGACTTACGACAGCGCTAAGTATTAGAGTTTCATCTTTAATTAAATAAGCATTGTTTTTTGAAATAGCAACCCCAGAAACTTGAATAGCATTAGAGTCCAAAACATTTAGATTTACTATTCTATTAGTTCCGCCTGAAGCATCACTTGCTTGCAAATTAAATTCGTAACTCGAATTTGTAGTCTCAGTGGGTGTACCACTTAATTCCCAAACCCCATCGGCTATTTTGGAAATTGATAACCACGAAGGAAAATTATCTAAAGCAATAAGCGCCATGGCATCTCCTTCTGGATCCCAAAAATCAATTCCTTCTCTTAATTTGTGTGAATAAGACTGTCCTGTAAAAGCCTCAGGTAAAATAGTATGCGCTCTTGCCCAGTTGGGTGCTCCTGGATTTTCGTTTGCTGCCAAATAATTATCCATGCCTACTAATAAAACATACACCCAATCATAAATAGCTGTTACATCTCTATTATAGGAACCACCCCATGTCATAGAACCACCTGCTTTCATCGCCTCTAAATTCCACTGATTAAAATCATCTTGTTCCCATGCTTGCGTAGCACCATATTTCCAAGCCGTAGTGGATAACTTAGAATGAAAATTTCCTACTATTTTGTCGTCCCAAGTCCAATTTCCGCCAGAATGTACTGCCCCATCAGTTGCCGTCATACGACTAATATAATTGTAATTGTTAGCAAATTGACCACCCGTTTTACTAGCGTGATCGTTATTTCCTCCAAAAGCGTGACCAAAGGTAAAATCATCAAATCGAGTAGGAATTGCATAAGGAAATGCATTATAATTTACAGTACTTCTACCGTTATTAAAAGCTATAGGTATTTCAGGATTACCTGCATGTACCGCATTGGCAAAAGCTTGGTAAATCCTTTGCTCCTCCAATAGACCACTTTTTGCATTATCGCCATTGCTTTCCATCGTATTACCCGAATCAAAAATCCAGGAATCAAAATACTTACCATAACGCAATGCGTAGTCTTTCAGAAAATATTCAGCATAACAAAACATGTATTTTCGCAATGGATAAGTAGCTGTTGCATCTTCGTATTGTTGGGTAGTGACATTCCATATACCAGTATGATAAGGCTGGCTATTGATAAAAGCCTGAATCTCGGGATTTGTATCGCAATAGGCTATCCAACTATCAACAAACGGTTGAAGTGAAGCTTCATTTGTCCCCACAAAATTTTCCGAATTTGTATAGGCTTTCACATTAAATCCAGCCGCTTTTATTTTTAAAATATCGGTCAACATTTTATCATTTTGAGGAGTATCTGAATTTAAATTGCCCCAGGCTGGAGCTACAGCATCTCCTCCTGCGAGCATATCAAATAATTTATGGGGCGCATAATGTTGTGCAGATAATACGGCTCCATTTGTAAAAGTAACTCCAATACGATCTAGTGTTTTAAGATTCTTTATCCTATCATCTAATAAATCAACATCTATCTCTGAATTCCAAGTTCCTTTCAAATGCGGTGCACGTTCACCCGCAGCATATCTTTTTTCTAATTTAATAGATTGAATGGACTTTCCGCCTCCATTATCATCTTGACCATAAATGGCAACCTGATAACTTTTGGTCAAATCAATTCCATTTACTAAAACTCCTGATGCCTCATAAACATCGTTAATACGATACGACCAATAGCCTCCAATACCAATCTCAATAGTAACTTTAGTAGTAGCTCTTGTTGCAAATTGAGCTCTTGAACCTGACTGATCTAAGGTAAGCCGTGACGTACCGTTTGTAAAATTTAATCCTCTGGCTGTTATATCGTCATCGGTGGTAAGGTTGGCTCCAATACTATAAACTGATGTTTCTGTCTTGAAGGGATTGAAGCCTGAATAAGCAGCTAAATCAGTCTCGTCGCTAATAAGACCAAATGAAAAATTATGTGCAGCAGTATCATCAATGGATCCAGTGGTATATTCAATAGTCAACTTAAACCCATCGTTCGATTGATAGGCAGCAGCAGAATAAAGCATAGCACGCTGAGTATATACTGTACCTCCGTTATTATAAATAAAATCACCAGTTGAAACGTCCTTAGTCCAAGTTGCAGCTCCTTCTATTGATTTCACTAAATAGGGCGCAGATTCATCAAAGTAAACCTGAGAGTAACCTAAATTACTATGTAAAACGAAGCTACAGGCCAGTAGCATTTGAAATAGTAAAATTGGATTAATGTTTCTTGGTAGTTTTTTAATCATATTTCATTTTTATTTGATTGTTAAGTATAACTGATTTTCAATGATTTATAATTATTTATGACCTTACTAACCATTCAAGCTGTTTAGAACAGTGATTTTTCAACATTTGACTTACTATCCCCCTTTTTATTACCTACAGATTCACAAGAATAATGCTCGTTGATAACTAATTCTACACATTCAAGCTTAAATGCATAATCATACTTGACTTTTCTTTCCATAAAAATACCCCCAAATAGTGTCTAACTTTTTAGGGGCAGCGTAAATCTGTACTTTTTTCTTATTCATTTTTATTTGTTCGTTATTTCAACTTTTTTTCAACTTAGGAATCGAATGTAAATGTTGTTTGATTTTTACAAACTGTATTGAATATCGATTTCTTTCTGTTCCCGAACTACTTTAAACTTAACCAAACCCGATTTTATTCCGTTCATCAGCTTTATGAATTGGTTTTCATTTGCCACTTTTCTTCCGTTTACACTCAAAATAAGATCTTCTTCCACAAAACCTATTTGGGCTGCTTGGGAATTTTTAGGTACTTTTTTTAATGCCACTCCACCATCTTCCTTGGCCACTCCATAAGCTGAAAATTCCATACCTGACAAGCTACTGATACTAGCTCCCATCCATGTTTTTTCTTCTACCTTTTTTTTCGACTTATTCTTTTTCTTCAATTCCTCTGAGACACCTAAGGCAGGTATAATAGGTGTTTTTGCTATCTTTTTAAGACTGGCTTTTTTTACTCCAAATTGATCCATTGGAAAGTTTTTAAATCCGATTTTAAATGCTGGAGATCCTTCTTTTACCCTAAAATCTCCATTAGTTGGATCGATAAACTGAGGATCGGCTACAATGGAATGTTCGTCCCAACCGAATAATTGTGTTAACTCGGCATCAAATAATAAATTACTATCCACTCGCTTCCCAGTAATATTTTGCTTAGGAACATTGACACCTTGATATTTAAACATAAAAATATTTGAAAACACCTCATCTTCACTTTGGTTGTACCAAACATGCGGGTGCAAAGTATTGTTTACCGTTATATTATTCCAAGCGCGTCTTCGATAGCCCTCACGGAGTTTTAAACCTCCTGATAACATTAAATTATTATAAATATCATAGTTCGTTGAGCCATCATCTAAATCAATATCCCAACCATGGTCACAACGCCAACGACTGTTACGAATTACTGTTGTTTTGATAGCATCAGCAAAAGGTAATTTTGGATATTTATTGATGTCAAAATTTTTAAGACGCCAATATCTGTCGCGTCCCCAAGAATTAAATGAACCATGGTCGTGTGTTTCCAATACGGTATTAAACACATCACAACGCTCTATTAAATGACCTCCAAAAGCACCATCACCAACATTAATTCCGGAACGAGCACAGTCGTAAATCGAACAATCTCTTACTGTGATTTCCATAGCCATCTCAATTTGAACACCCGCTGGTTGGCGTTCCACCGTTCCAATATCATGAATCAAACAGTCTTCTACAACTCCCAAAGCGGGATAATTGTCCGTTTTAGGTCCAGGAGTGGTATCAATTTTTGAAACCTCATTGGTTTCCCCATATTCAAACAAAGGATTACGCAAAGCATTGGGATCCCCTACAAAACACACACCACTCGCTCCTGAATGGTGAATGTGATTCCCTTTTATCAAGGTTCGACGATTATACTTATTCACAAAAATGGCGTTTCCACCTACTTGATCGAATTCACAATCTACAATTTGGATATCTTCAGTACCTGTCAACATAAAGGCTCCGCCTCTAAAAATAGCCCAATCCGAACGCACCATTGGTTCCTTGGTCTCCATAAAAGTTCTGGCGGCATGTTTTACTACAAAACCTTGTAATCCAATATGCTTTACAGGATTAGTTATGGAACCTTGAAAATCTATCAGTAATTTTAATCGAACTACTTCAACTTGAGCGGTATTTAAATCGATATTTTTTTCAGGTTTGTAGTATAAGGTTTGTGTCTTTTCATCATGAAACCACTCTCCTTCTGCATCTAATTCTTCAAAAATATTTTCAACCATACGAAATTCTGGATGCATGCCTAACTGGCGATTGTTTTGCCAACCACCTTCGTAAAGGACTTCTCCTTTGGCATCTTTTCCTGTAATTCTATAATGATATCCTCCCCAACGTTTGGAATGCATCGCATGAATGTACCCTCCTTTAGGATTTTTCCAACCAGCAGCTCTCTCTTTAGAAAAAGCATCAGCGGCATAGCCTTGATAAGCGTCTGTTTTTTTACTAGCATCATAGTTAGGATAACGAGCCATACGTTGGTTTAATCCATCAATAAATACTTGGTCGATAATCACCCCCTTTGGCGTTTGCGCCTGAAAAATCCCATCGCGATAGGCTTTCCAATTGAGCTTAAGCTTGGTACCACCGCTCAAAATCGCTTTACCTTCATTTTGGGCCCGATAGGTAATGGGGTGCTCTTTAGAACCATTATCCTTTGAAGTAAAAACAACAGTTTCTGGGAGATAGTAGGTACCATCAGCAAAATAAACCGTAACGGTTTCCTTACCAGCATAAGTACGTGCTTTGTTTTGAGCGGCTGCAAATGATGCCAAAGGCTTATTTTTACTTCCTATATTAGAATCTGAACCCTTCGTGCTAACATAAATTTCCTGTGTTTGAGCCGTTGCAATTAGAGTTCCGAAAAGGAATAATAAACATTTAAAAGTTTTTTTCATGAAAATAAAATGATTTGATTTATGTTAAAAGTTTTGCAATAAACTCAATTAAAATACTTTATCCGAGTCGTATATTTAGTTAATGTTAGTCTCCTATTTACGGCAACAACCAAATTGTGGTAGCTCCCTCTTTACTCTCTCTTCCATCGGCACGTACTGTAGTGACCTTGAATGTCATCTGGCTTGTTTGTTTTAAATCAGTAGCTTTATAAACAAAATTAGTCTCTTTCACTTTCGAAGCTAGTTGTTCATAGTCTGCTGCGTTACCCACGGCACGATAAACATTGTAAGAAACGGCATCATTACTTTCGCTCCAAGAAAGCTGAATTTGATTCTCTGCCAAATTACTCTCCACTTTTAATTTTGAGGGTGCCATCACAGGTACATATTCAGGAATGGCATTAATTACATACGTTTGCCCAGCTACGGTTTTGATACTGATATGGTCACTATCCTTAGCTTTAAAATCAACTTTCTTACCTTCGGCTGTTTTAATCATTGCTTTAGCAACATTTGGATACCTAAATGCTAAAGTTCCTCCTGATTTAGACAATACCGTAAACGCATCAGCTTGTCCCTTGGACCACTTTGCCGAAACTTCAAAATTACCACGTGCCAAGAGTCCGCTATAGCTACCTGTTGACCATTCCTTTGGCAAAGCAGTAAGTGGCGCTATTACATAATCATGACTCTGTAACAACATCTCGGCTACACCAGCAGTGGCACCATAATTCGCATCGGCTTGGAACAACGGGTCGCCACGATGATCGTTGAACAGGTTGTGCATGTAGTTTTCTCCCAATAATTCTTTGTAGTAGGAATAGGCCTCATCTCCATCATGTACTCGAGCCCACATGGCAATTCGCTCCGCACGTGCCCATCCAATATTGGTTTTATGATCTCGTTTCAACAAGCTCACTTTGGCTGCATCGAGCCAAGCTGGTGTTTTGTCATTTATCAATTGCCCTGGATATAACCCTAACAACATGGAAGCATGACGATGGTTGGGATCCCCCATGTCGTCAAAATAATTCTCTTGTCGGAATTCTTTAATCTGTCCTGATTTTCCAATCTGAATAGGATCTAAAAGAGGTAATTGACTTTTATAGGTTGCTAATCTGCTATCGGATCTCTTTAATATTTCAGCGGCTTTTACCGTATTGTGATGATTCTCATAAAACATCTGTTGGTCAAAAGTAGTACCCACCGTGTTTCGGATTTTTTGTTCTGGACTTGAAGAGGGATTGGCTAATAACACGCCATTGGTATTTGTTACGAATCGAGACACAAAATTAGCTTGCTCATAAAGTACTGGATACACTTTATTTGCTAACAACGACTCATTACGAGTGAAATCGTAATAATCCCAAAACAGCAGTCCAATCCAAGAACCGGTACCAAAACCAGCAACTGGTGATTTGCCTGGAACCGTGTAAGGACTGCTCCAGAATGGTCCTGACCAACCATTATTTCCTTTAGAATCTAATTGTGTTTTGTTATATTGCTTAATGTACTCCGTAGCATATAAACGTTGTCTGGGTTCAAAGGTTTTAAAATAATCGACATACGACTCAAATAACTCGGGTAAATTAGCCGAGAAAACAGGCGCATACGCCATTTGTACATTGGTATCGTGCAAATATTGAGACGACCATGGAGCTTTCTCATATACATTCCAAATTCCTTGTAAATGTGGTGGAAGCGTCCCCTTTCTGGAAGAGCAAATAAGCATATAACGTCCATACTGAAACGCAAGTTCTTCCAGATATTTACTTGATTTACCCGTAGGATACCCATCTACCAATTCATTAGTAGGGATTGTGGGTTCAGCTGCACCCAGGTCAAAATTTACACGGTTATAAAGTATCTTATAATCAGCCAAATGATTGGCCAACAATTTGTCATACGGCTTAGCCGAAGCTACTTTTAAATAATTTGATACCTTATCATGAGGATCAGGAAAACCAGCTAACTTTTTAGCGGGATCTTCGGTCAAAAAAACTTGAGAATCGAGCTTATAATTGGTTCCAATGGCTATCAAAATGACAGCACTGTTTGCATCAGCAACCGTAATCGTTCCGTTATTTGTTGCTTTCATAGTACCTCCTTGTGGAATGACCTTGAACTGCCCTTCAAACTTTATCTTGTAATAATTCATCATTCCCGAAAGCGTAATGACATCCCCTTTAGCTGAAACAGCGCCTGATTTTCCAACTCCTAAAAAAGGAATCTTAGGGCGAAGTGTAAAGGATACTTTTCCTTTTTTAGATGCACTTAAACGAATCGCCATCACTTTATCGGGATAACTGGTAAAGTATTCTCTTGAATATTTTACTCCCTCTTCTTCAAATTCCACATACGAAACACCTTTATTTAGGTTTAGTTCTTGTTTGTATCCTTTGGTGTTCTTGTGGTTGAAATCGATATAAACCTCCGCAAAATTGTTCAGTCCTCTACGTTTAAGTCCGCTGTCTTCTCCCCAATCGTATAGACTATTCTCTGTAATTTGGATTCTCTCGGTGGTGATACCTCCAAAAACATTAACCCCCATATAACCATTCCCCATTGGGATTGAACGATTTACCCAACCTTTATCATTATCTGGTGTAGGTTTGTCATACCAAAGGCGTAAGGTTTTTGTTGCTCTATCAGTGTTCGTTACATCTTGAGCAACGACAAAAAAAGTGGCATTAAAAATCATCACCATTAGCAAGTGATGCACAAAAGAAATAAGTCTGTATTTTATAGTCATTGTATATATTTTACTTTAGTTAGTTTATTATTATTTCCATGAAATTTTAGCTTCTCTTGTTTCTGTATTCACCCAAACACTAGCATGTTCAAATTCACGAGTAAACTCCCAAGCATCAGGTTTAATTCTTTTATAGGCTCCTTTTGGTGCTCCCAAAGGCTTTTGCAATTCAGGATAATCTACCAAAGGCCCTGTATTCAATTTCCATCCCCAACTGTACATAAAATACGAGTAAGGTTCTGCACCAATTAAATAACAAGCCTGGGCAAACTCTAACTTTTCTTTGGACAGCTCAGGCATATTCGGTTTGATGTTTCCTCTTCCTGCTCCATCAACACCCAGACGGAAAACGGATATTTTTCCTTCTTTCGCATTTTTTAGCATATCTCCCCACTCCTTAAGCAAACTTTCTTTAGTAAATCGAGTCTCTGAATAGTTTTCAAACATTACAGCATCACAAACAGGATACACAAATCTCGCGTCTTCATTATTAGCGTTATTGCCCAATAGTATTTTTTCTGCGCCTAATTTCTCTTTAAGTGCTTTCATCATTTGCCCCATAGCAATTTCAATTTCGGGTTTGTCATTTGGACGAAACTTACTATTTCCATGCATTTGATCGATAAAGACCCCATCACAACCCGATTCTCTTACTCCTTTGGCAACCGTTTCCACCCACCAGTCACGGAATTCAGGATTTAATAAATCATAACAATAAGCGCCAAAGTGTTCTGCTAACTTTCCTGTTTTTGCATTAGTAATCAAAAACTTTTTTAGTTCAGGGTGTTTACTTAAGCCTTTCTCAGAAAAATCTTTGGTGTACGATGTATAGGTCCAAGCATAGGCAGCGTTAAAATAAAACAGCACTTTAATATTCGGATTCGCTTTTTTAAACGCTTTAGCCTCCTCTTTAGCCCCTAATTCAGCAGCTCCTAATTGTCCTTTTGCATGTGATTTTTCGATACAAATAAAATCGGTACGTCGGGCAATAAATGCAACTTCATCAGGAGTTAACAAGCGCCTCAAATCTTGAAACATAAAATACTGCGGCGTTGTTTCCCAACTAAATTTTGGATAAAAATCTTTGGCCACAAAGGTACTTCCATCACTGTTTTTATATAATGTTTGTGAAACAGCAGCGTTAAATCCTGTCAAAATCACACAGAATAATAGCGTTATCAGAACTTTTGTTTTTTTCATTTTTGTTATTGTTAGCTAAATTTGAGTTTTAATATCCTTTAACTGCTTTACGGACTTGTTTCATAATTTCAATACATTCTGGATTAAAGAAAGGATGCTCTTTGGTTACGTCTGGAGTCATCGCTAAATTAATTGTTATAGGCATTTTGGCTTTTTCGGCATTTTTAAAAATTTCGATATATTGTTCTGCTGAAAATTTTGGTTTGGCCGTAAAAACGCCATTACCAGTTCTGCTAGACCAGCCGTCCATATAAAACCAGCTGGCAGGATATTGTCCTTCTAATTGTCCGCCTTTTTCAAACAAAAAATCAGGCTGAATTTCTGGTACTCTGCCCGATCCATCCGAAACCACAAGATCACTAAAAGGAGTAAGATTTGGAAATATATTTTGGCTAAAACCAATTAGAGCATTTGGATTTCCTGATTTTATTGCTTTCGCTAATTTCTCCCAAGGAGCATCATATTGATAGACTTTCCATCCGCAATCATCAATATAGCCTGCGGTTGTAGCTAAATCTTTTCCATATCGAAGGCTTACTTCTCTAAAATGAGATTCCAAAAAATTAAAATATCCCGTTGCGTCTGGAGTACCACTATTGCCATAAATATTTCCATACAAATCTTCCATTCCGCTGTTGGGATTGTAATACAGCATCAATTTGATGTTGTATTTTTTTAATCCATCAATTAATTCGCGTATCAAATCGCGTTTGCACGTAAATCCTGGTTTTAATTTATCGATGGTCTCGCTTGGCCCAGGCCAATGTTGTGTCCCATGAGCACATGTAAAGGTTACCCAAGAAGCACCCGTCTCTACAACCGAGGCCACAAAGGCATCAACATCAAATTTATCTACTAAATTTTGATATTGATTTCCTAAACTTGGTCCTCCATTAAATGGTTTTGAAAGCGAGGAAAAATGGACAAACAAACCATATTTGCCGTCAACCATCCATTGTACATCAGCTTTCATCGATTGGGCACGTTCTTTTATGGCAATAAGCGTATTGGGCTGTACTAACTCTATAGACCAGAGTGCAAAAGGACTTGGTTTTAAATTAGCAGCAGCATCAACTTCAGCATTTTCGGCATTCAATTTAACTTTTGAAAAACCGACTAATCGAAAACTAATTTTATTAATCCCCTTGTGTAGCGGTAAGTTTTGTTTCAAAAAATGTCGCAAAACTCCTGGTCTGGTATTCCAATTAGGCACTAGGGCTTTTTCAACAATTTTGGTTTTTCCCGAACTTATTTCTATAGTGCTACCCGAAAGGATTTCTTTGCTTGCAGTATATAAAAGGGCAATGGTATAATTGGCAGTAAAAGGTGCTTCTACCTCCCAAGTCATAACATCATTTTCGTTATAAAAGCCTCGGATAAACGCGTTATTGACAACCGCTGGTGTTGGTCGGTCTAAATGATTCAGGTTGCCAGTAAGTTGTGCTCTGAATCCCATAATTGTTGTGATATCATCGGGGCGAAGTTGGATCACTTTTGGTGCCCAATCTGCATGAATTACTCTTTGAGAAGCCAAATGTTCTTGTGCAAAAGAGTTAAAATTGACAAGGACAATTATTTCCAAAATAAAAATTTTAAAATTTGTCCCCATAGTTAAATTCATTTTTCAACATTTCAGTACGTTTATTTTTACAACTATAACTTTAATGGAACCAACTCTAATCCTTTAAACATATAGCTTTGCTTAGTTGCTTTGGTTGTGATAACCTTTGGATAAACCTTAATTTGGTAAATACCCGCTTGGTCTAACTGAATACTTCCTTCTTGTTTCTTTTTGGTCATTTTACCAATAGTTCCTTTGGCATTCAAATCCAACGAATTCTTTGGTGTAACCAGTGTGTAAATAAAATCTTCGTTTCCATTATCTTCACTAATCACTTTGAAAGTACCTGGCTGAGTTATATTTACGGTCCAAATTAAACCTTGCTTGGTGTTTTCGCCCCAACGTACCGTCACTTGTTTGTCATAATCATAACTGATTCTTCTAATCGCAAATTCGCATTTTGAAACCGGTAGTTTAATACTTCCGTCCTTGTCTTGTTGAATCTTCTCATCGATTACCTTAGCTTCTTTATCCTCAATTTCCAATACCACTACTGTAACTCTGGGTTGTTTTAATGTCTTTGGTACTGTCACAGTCAATTTTTCATTTTTTTGGGTAAAAGTCATGGGTTGCTTTGAAGCATCACTTAAACAATAAGCGTTAGAGACTTTGGATAATAATCCATTCAATGCTATTTGGTTGTCTTCCCAATCTTTCACATGAAGATATACTTTACCCGGTTTACTAGTTATGGCATAAGGCGGAAACTTTAATGGACTTGGGTCGGCTCCATAAATGGCTTCCCCATTTACTTTTAGCCATTCTCCAATAGCATTAATACTGTTTACTTGTGATTCTGGAATGGTTCCATCAGGGCGAGGTGCCACGTTTAACAAATACACACCTCCATTGCCAACAATTCGGCAAAGACTATAAATAAAATCTGAATAATCTTCAGAACGATCCAGTTCGGCGCCACGTGAGGTATAGCCCCATCCATCTTTTGTAACCGACTCATGCGTTTGCCACGGCACTTTTAAATCTGGCAACCAGGTTGATTTACTAACGCTTGGTGTTGTACCGTTATCAATCGATACATCAAAATGTCCGTAACCATTACCTAGTCGTGCATTCACTAATGCTCCCGGTTGGTTTTCTTTAACAACATCCATCATCATTTGGCTTTGTTCATCAGTAATTTGAAAAGGGGTATCAAACCAAACCATAAAAATATCGCCATAATTTGTAGTTAGCTCCTGTATTTGCATTACCGCCTTTTCTTTGAAATAGGCGTCAAATTCATCGGCTGGTTTTATGACACTCCCAAAATCCCAATCATTACCGGCACCACCTTTTTCATGCCAATCTTGATCCTGTGAATAATAAAAGCCTAACTTCATGTCTCTTTCTTTACATTCTTCGGCTAACTCTTTTAAAATATCACGGTTAAACCCTGTAAAATCAACCAAATTATAAGGGTGTTTGGATTTATACATAGCGAATCCATCATGATGCTTTGCTGTGAGTACAATAAATTTCATCCCTGCATTTTCAGCAATATCCACCCATTCCTTGGCATTGAATTTTTCAGGTCTAAATTTCCCAGCAGCTTCTTTTTCATATTCGGCAACAGGTATAAAACTACGTCTCATAATCCATTCCGCAGCACCTTTTTTGCCCTTCCAATCTCCTGCGAGTTGTGCATAGGGTCCAAAATGAACAAACATGCCAAACTTATCCTCATACAATTGCTTCATGTTCTCCCTAATTTCGGGAGTATAGTCCAACATTTTTGTTTTCCCAAAATCAACGTCCCCTACTGTTTCTGTAACATAATCAATCGTTTCATCTACATTTTTTTTATTTTGACAACCAAGTTGGAATAAACTTAGAACTGTTAAAAAGAGTAAGGTTTTATTTAACATTTTGTCTATATTTAATTTTTTCATAGTTCCAAAAAATTATAATTTTTCTATATAAACATAATAAGCCGGGTGCACCCTACCGTCTTTATCAGTGAGTTGTGCTTCCATATCGTATTTCCCGGCTGGAATATTTCCTATAAAGGTTACTTCTGCCTGCCCTGGCTCTATCTTTATTGCTTTCTCTAAATTGGCAACATACAAGTAGGCTTCAATAAAATCTGTTTTCACAGCTGCTGGCATCGTTTTGCCCAATTCCACTCTTTTTTCCTGCGCTGGAAAAGTTTCATTAATAGCTAATCCACTCTCTCTAGGAAACCTACGAAGCGAAATAGCATATTTTCCATCTTCAACAAATTCAATTTTCCATCTTCCACTAGCTGGAACGCCTTTAACTGCTCCGTCTTGATGCCAGGAACCATAATGCCTCCCTGTAAACATATCGTGGGCAGAAATTCTACTAGGATTTTCTTTGGGCGAACCAACTTTTATGTATCCATATCTTTCGTTTGGTCCTTCCGACATGATGGATTGCCACCAATTTTCATACCCTACTTTTAAACGTTCAGCCACTTCTGGATTTTGTTCTATGATATTTTTTGTTTGGCTAAGGTCATTATTCATATTGTACAATTCATTTCCATTTATCAAACGCCAGTTTTCATCCATAACTGTATAGGTTCTATACTTTATAAGGTTTTGCATCCTTTGTGTGTCCATGTATAGAATACGATTTTCCCAATTCGGATTCGTATCGTACAACAAAGGTTTCAAACTCATTCCATCGAGTGGTTTAACGGGGTTGAAATCAAAACCAAACAAATCAACAAAAGTTGGCAACAAATCGTAATGTGCTACCAATTCGTCTATATTTTTACCACCAGTAAGTTTTCCGTTAGGCCAGCGAATAAATAATGGAACCCGGTGCCCACCTTCATATACACTTCCTTTACTACCTTTCAATCCGGCATCAAATATTCTATTTCCCCCTGCGGTACCATTATCGGTTGTAAAAATGAGAATAGTATTATCTGTTAAATTCAAAGCATCTAATTTCTTTTCCAGCAATTTAAAATTATCATCGATGTTTGTAATCATTCCATAAAACCTTTGGAAATGCTCTTCAATATTGTTATTTCCTTTATAAATATTAAAATATTTTTCTGGCAGGTTTAAGGGCGCATGGGGTGCATTGGTAGCTATGTAACAGAAAAAAGGTTTATCTTTATTGATTTCAATAAATTTTAGTGCTTCTGAAAAGAATACATCAGTACAATAACCATTGTATCTTTGGGGTTGCCCGTTGTGCCAATAGGTATCGTCAAAATAATCATTCCCCCAATAGTCAGGTCCTTGGGTAATTCCTCCTCCACCATGGCGAACTACTTCATGGAATCCTCTATCTTCTGGACGATAAGGATAATTATCCCCCAAATGCCATTTTCCAAACATGCCATTTGTGTAGCCATTTTGAGCAAAAATTTGGGGAAGTATCACTTCATCTTCAAAAAGCAACGAACGTCCCGTAATGGTATGAAATACATTTACACGATTGGTATGCCTGCCAGTCATTAATGAGCCACGAGTAGGGGCACACGTAGTAGATACATGATAATTTGTAAAACGCACCGCATCGGTATAAAATTTATCGATATTTGGGGTTTTGATATATGGATTTCCCATACAAGAGAGATCCCCCAATCCCTGATCATCGGTCATTACAATAATTACATTGGGTCTATTTTGAGCCCATGATATTATTGGTATTACCAATAAAAGAAAGGCTAATACTTTGAATGTATTTTGTGATTTTTTCATTTTTAGAAATTCTTTAGTTGAATATCCGTAATCAATTATAATTAAAAAATTCATGTCAGATCGAGCCTTTCCTCTGCGCTCAAGGAGACAATTATTTATGATTGCTTACGGAAAACTGATTCTTTTATCAGACATAAGCATAACCGATTGACTATTTGATTGTTATCTTAAATCCGTTAACGATTTTACCTGGCATTTCTTTTGGCAACACAATGGTAAGTGCCTCTTTAGTGCGTGTCCATTTAATCTTCTCATCACTTCCCATTAATTGAATTTTTATAATCTTATCATCAAGCAAGCCTCCATCTGCCAAAGTTTTTACAACTATATTCTTCGTAGGTGGAGCAAGCACAAATGCGTAAAGAAATCCATCTTTGGTTGTAAAACGAATATCTTCTTGGGAATAGTCCAGATGGTTTTCTCCTTGACGACCATCTTTAGTTATTAGCAAACCTTCTCCAAAAGTCTTCCATGGACGACTACCATACACACCTTCGCCATTAATCTTAAGAAAATCACCAAAAGCAGTTAAATACCTTTGTTGTCTTTCTGGTATAGTTCCATCGCCTTTCAAACCTATATTGAGCATAACAATACCGTTTTTGCTTATGGCATCTATCGCATTACTTACCATAACTGGGATGCTCATTTTCTCAGGAGAATTTTTATTATAAAACCAATCACCTGAAAGATCTGTTGCCCATAGCCAAGGTTGTGGTTTAATTTCATTAGCACCACCTCTTTCTAGGTTATATGTAAAAGCTGAACGATCTAGATTTTTGTCTTTTAATGAGAGTACCACCGTTTGTTTTCCATTATTTTTCTTAAGATCTCGGTTTAGATAATTTGAAAAAAGTTTAACCCCAAGGCCTTTACCACCATCTTCGTTAGGAAAAGGCGCATCGTTATTGAACATGTCTGGATTATATTTTTCAATGATCTCCCAACAACGCGCATACCAATGTTGGTTCCAACTGTCCTGACTAGCAAAGTTTTTAGGATCGTAATCCATATTGAATAGTTTCCATTCTAAAGTACCTTCTTTTTGATATTTACGGGCAGTCGCCCACCAACCAGGAGACCAGTATAGATGTGTTGAAACACCAAACTTTAATCCATGCTTATTTGCGGCCGCTTTCCATTCGGCAAGCACATCACGATGGGGTCCCATGCCCACAGAATTCCAAGGATGTGAAGAATCATACATGTCAAAATTATCATGGTGAGTTGCTACGGGCATTATAAAACGCGCACCGTTATCTTTCACAAAAGCAACTAAGGCATCTGGATCCCAATTTTCGGCTTTAAATAAGGGAACTAGTTTTTCATAACCAAATTCCTCCAAAGGCCCATATCTTTTGATATGCCACTCTGATAATTCCTGAGCCATTTTCTTTCCCCCTCCGTACATGTTTCTGCCATACCAAGACCCGTCCCGTGGACGATCCTCATAAACAGCTGAAGGAACACCCCAGTGAAACCATACCCCAAGTTTACCATCCACTAACCACTCGGGAACTTTATAGTTTACCGACATGGATTCCCAATTGGGCTCAATTTGTTTTATTTCTTCACTTTCCGACTGGCTAAAAATAATACTATGCGAGAGCAAAAAAATGACTAAGGTTAATTGTAATTTATTCATTGTGTGAAAAATTATAGTGGAATCATTCAAATAAAACCATTAATTAAACTGTAGCTATTACTATATAAAAAAGAATCATTACGTGTCAAAATAATTAATCTTAGTATACTAAATAGTTATAACATTAGGCATTTAAACAATTTTAGAATTATAAAAATAAATGCGTTGAACACTTAAAAATTCAACGCATTTATTCATTCATAACTATATCATTAATAATTTTAAAGATTGAAACTTCCTAATCTATCCATAAAGGGTTTTGAACCAATTTACCACCAATAGTTTGACTTTGAATAAGGTCATCAAGTGGTACTGGATATTGCGTATATCTACCTGCTGGAGCATTTGCAATAATATCAGCCTCTGCTTGCGCACGTTTTATAGCCTCTGCAGTTGCTCCCGCAGCCAATTCAGCAGCTGGCAAGGCAAGTATTGTAGAATCTAATATTCCCCATCGGATAAGATCTCTTTTTCTGCCCCAATAACCTTCTCCACACAACTCCCATGCACGTTCATTACGTATATCTTGAATTGTTATAGAGCTGTAGTCTAGTAAACCTGTTCTTTTTCTTATTGCATTGATGGCATTTAGAGCTGCTTGAGAAGATCCGTTTATCATAAACTCAGCTTCGGCAAGTAATAAATAGGCATCTGCTAATAAAAATATACGGCTTGGTTGACTTGAATTATTTGCAGGTTCTTCTACTGCAAATAAAGGATCACTAATAGGAACAGGTCCACTCATAAGTTTTGGCATATATGTCCATGCGAATTGAACGACTTTTGTTGTACCTATCAATGTATAATTATCCCATACATTATAAATTTTTCTTTTATCATTATTATCATAAGTATTGGCAAAACTCTTTCTTAATGTAAAAGGTGCAGACCCATTAGAAACACCAACTTCTGCGAAAGAGGCCTTTGCCTTTGCATCTCCAGCAAGATTAGGGCGCGCTACTGTATTAATATTACCTAATATATCCTGCAGATATTGTTTGCCAAAAATAATCTCTGAATGAATTTCATGTCCTTCTCTATATTTATCTGCGTAATCAGCATGTAATTGATGCGGAGATTTGGTGGTTACTTCAATAAGTTCTGTACGAGCTTCATCCCATTGTTTCAACCAAATATGAGCATGCGCCTTTAACATGCGTGCAGCCCAAACTGTAGGTCTTCCATCATTATCCCCCCAAGTACCCGTAGATAAATACCCAGATTTAATAGCTGTATCCAAATCTTGAATCATATCTGAAATAACTACAGTATCATCTGTTTGCCCGATTAAGGAAACTTCTTCAACGTTAGTCAACTCATCGACAACATAAGGTACATCTCCATAAGTAGTAGCTAGATTTATATACTGAAAGGCTCTAAAGAAAAGTACCTGAGCAGTTACCTTTCCTTTTACCTCATCTGACAAAGAGGACTTCACAATACTTGCCAAGACTAGATTAGCATCTTTAATAGTGGAATATTGAGTTGCCCATAGAAGTCGATTATCACTCACATCAAAATCGTAAGCACCAAACTTATGTGCAGCCGCTAAGCTTACTCTACCTGAAACTCCCACATCGGTTCCTAAGAAGAAAAGAAATCCTGCGTTACCTACTTCCTCATTTAACTTGTTTAAGGCTAAAGTTGCCTCAGCTTCATTTTTGAAGAATGTTTCAGGGGTTAATAAACCTTTTGCATCTTCATCTAAAAAATTATTACAACTGATGGTTAAACCAAATATGGCAATCATCAAAACTTTGGTTAAATATTTATTTTTCATTTTTTAAAGTTTTAATAGTTAATATTTAAATTAGAAACTAACATCAATTCCAATAAGAATAGATCTGTTTTGTGGGTAGGCTATACCATCAAAACCTCGTTGAAGTTTGTTAGCCACACCTGTGCTTACATCTGGATCAAAACCTACGTAATCTTTAGATTTAACTAAGAAAAGGTTCGTACCCGTAAAATAAACTCTAAGTTTATCAAATCCACTAATTAAATCCTTTGGTAAATTATACCCTAATTGTAATGTGCTTAATCGTAAATAACTCGCATCTTGTACATATAAACTACTAGAAAGGTCATAATTATCACTATTAAAAGCAGGGTACTTTGCATTTTCCGTATTATTTACGGACCACATATTATTACGGATTGAAGCAAAACTATTTGCACTAATTTCATTTACACGAAAAAATTCTTCACTATAGTTTTCATTACCGACACTAAATGCAAAGAATGCGGATAAATCGAAATTTTTATACGTAAAATTAGTTTGTAGTCCTCCGAAAAAGTCGGGGTTGGCATTTCCTATAATTTGATCATCGTATTCTTCACTATATATGCCATCTGGCACCCCATCAGGACCACTTAAATCTTCAAAAATGGCATCGCCAGTAGAAGGGTCAAATCCTAAATATTTAGCACCCCAGAATATACCAACAGGCTGGCCAACCATTAGTCTACTAGCTTCATCCGTAGCTGGAGCACCTAAATTATTAGTTGAAAGAAATGTACTTTGTCCTAAATCCAAAACTTCATTTTTAAAAGTAGAGACGCTCAAGGAAACATCCCATTTAAAATTGTCTGTTTTAACTATTTTTCCATTTAAGGTTACATCAATACCTCTGTTTTTAACTGCTCCAATATTTGTTAGTAGCGTTGTAACACCTGTAAAATCAACTGTATTTTCAGCTAACAATAAATCTGTCGTTTCTTTATAGTAAACATCAACCTCAGCAGAAAGTCTTCTATTGAATAAAGAAAATTCAAGACCTGCATCATATTGATCGGTAATCTCCCATCCTAGATCTGGCTTTGCAATCTGTCCTTGGGTTACACCTGGAACTACTACGCCATTTACAATAATTGTATTGTTATCAATACTATAGTTAGCAATTGTGTTGAAAGCAGCTACTCCTGAATTTCCAGTTCTACCATAATTAACTCTTAATTTAAGGTCATTAATAGCATCTACATCTTTAAGAAAAGATTCTTCTTTCACTTTCCATGCAATTGATGCTGACGGGAAGTTTGAATACTTTTCATTGATTCCTAGGCTTGACTTACCATCTCTTCTTAGAGATGCATTGAAAATATATCTATCTTTATATATGTAATTAACTCTACCAAAAACACCAAGTTGATGAATTTCACTATAATCAGAAGTTATTCCAACGCTTTCTGCCGGTGCTAATTGAATAGCATTTACACCTACACCATCACTTGGTATATCGGCCGCCGTTATTTGAACACTTTCACTATTCTGGGTCTGGAACGAAGCACCAGCTAAAATATTTAAAGAATGGTCGCCAAACGTTTCCGTATAGTTAAGGGTGTTTTCATTCAAAAATTCTTGATTATTGGATCTGTTAATTATTGCTCTAGCCAATTGATTGTCATTCATTATATAACTAGGATTGGTGGAAGGCGTAAAGCGATGACGTTTGTTATACACAAAGTCTCCTCCAAAAGTAGATTTCCATGTTAACTTATTATCAAAGAAACCTCCCTGAACATAAGTATTTATAAAAATTTTATCTAGAGTAGCCGTATCTTCATCTAATAAAGCATCAGCTAACAAGTGACCCGTTTCAGATCCAAGAATAGGATTAGTACCAATAAAATAATTCCCCTCATCATCATAAATAGGCTTTGATGGATCTTCTCTTAGCAACTGGGTAAAACTTACCATATTATTATCTTTATCCGTTCTTGAAAGGGATAAATTTAATCCTGCTTTAAAAGTCTTTGACAACTTAAAATCAATATTGGAACGTAAACTGTACCTATTAAAACCAGAACCTTTTACAATACCATCTTGGGAAAGAACACCTCCAGATACATAATATTTTACTGCCTCAGTACCCCCACTAACAGACAATTGATAATCAGATAAAACAGCTTCCCTTATCAACTCCCTTTGCCAATTGGTATCAGTTGCTGGAAGATCATTTAGATCAAATGGTAAATTAGTTTGGTCTGGAGCAATGTTGTTAAACCACGTAGCCAGTTCACGAGTGGATTGCACATCAATTTCCTTTGGTAACGTTTGGATACCAGAAGACGCTCTAAAGTTTACAACAGGCTTACCTATTTTACCTTTTTTTGTTGTAATGATTATTACACCATTTGTTCCTCTAGCTCCATATATGGCTGTTGAAGAAGCATCTTTTAACACTTGCATGGATTCAATATCATTAGGGTTCAATGAAGCGATGTTATCAGCTCCTACAAACCCATCGATTACATACAAAGGATCATTCCCCCCTGTTATAGAGTTACCACCACGAATTATAATTTCCGGAGCACTGCCTGGTGACCCATTAGATGAGGTTACTTGAACACCCGATGCTCTACCTTGAAGCGCATTCTGTGGGTTGGACACTGGTGTCAAAAAAGCTTCTTTAGTATCTACGACAGAAACAGAACCTACTAAATCCTTTTTCTTCACGGTTCCATAACCAATTACTACCACTTCATCGAGAGCTTCAAGGTCTTCTTTCAAAGTAATATTAATTACATTTTTACCTTGAACTGATATTTCCTGGTTCAAAAATCCAATAAAGGAAATTTTTAATATAGAATTTTGATTTGCCACTGTAATAGAGAAATTACCATCAAAATCAGTTAATGCACCGTTAGATGTCCCCTTTTCTATTATGTTTGCACCAGCAAGAGGTAGCCCAGTGCCATCAGTTATTTTACCAGTAATTGTCTTGTTTTGAGAAAAGACAGATACTGATATCATAAAAATAATAGCAGTTAAAATTTGTTTCATAATTAATTTAATTTAAATATTAGTGTTAGTTTGGTTTTTGTAATCTATTTGGTGATTTTGAATCATGTCTTCAAATTAGTGAGATACATTACTCATTTCATTCTAAAACTCTAACTTATTATTCACCAAAATTTTATAATCCAATTTATATTTAAGGTATAGGTTTAAATACTATTGATTTTAAACTAGATATTTCAGGGTTTCCTTCTACTAAAGAAACTGTTACTGTATGCTTTCCTGCGGTTTTAAACTCTATAATCCCCATAGGGTACATTTGATATTTTTCGGTGGCTGCTTGTTGGTTTTGCACCAATACACCTTCATCAGTAATTGTTTTCCAAACCAAACGATCCTCACCTTT
This sequence comes from Saccharicrinis sp., assembly GCA_041595375.1. Classification (GTDB taxonomy): domain Bacteria; phylum Bacteroidota; class Bacteroidia; order Bacteroidales; family Marinilabiliaceae; genus Saccharicrinis. The sequence goes on along the minus strand of JBFHKL010000001.1, from coordinate 10,097 downwards.
ATAAATTAACTCTAAATAGTAATAGCCTGGTTCCAAAATATTTATTTCCCATTCAACTTTTCCATTTTTTTCCCATTTATCCACTTGGGTTGTTTTATTCCATTCACCAAATTTTTCCATCCACCTAATAGATTCTTTATTAGCATTAGAAACATTCGCGAAATCTGTTAATATTGTAGTTGGGATATTCGGATAAACACCATGGGTTTGTTGAACCATAGCTTTATTATTCAATTTGACTTCTATAACAGAAACTGGAGAGTCTGGGATTTTATAAGGTACTTCAAAAATGGTCCAATTGTTTTTCTTTGTGAATTTAAGATCATTGGAGTCTCCCACTATTTTTGCTGAAAGGACATCGGATTCTAAACCTGGTAGATACAATTTGCCATCTCTTGGCCAATCAAAAACTGAAAGGAACAATGAATTACCTTGTGTGGTAACATCGCCCCATGGCAAAGCATGCCCCCAGGGTGAACTTCCTGCATTATAAATAACTTGTGGATATTTTTTTATCCATTGTCCTGCTTGTTGTAAAAACTGCGAGCCTATTTCTGGCACACTACCATCGCCTCTAGGTCCGATATTAAATAAGTAAGTACCTCCTCTTCCTACAGTTGAAATCAATCTATGTAAAATTTCCTTGGGACTTTTAAAGTTGTTATCATACCAAGCATAGGACCATGAATCGTTATTGGTATCGCAACTTTCCCATAAAATATCTAAATTTACTGGCGGCACCACCATGTCTCCATGGCTTACATAATCGCCCAAACCATAACCAACTCGACTACAAAGCATGGTATTAGGCTGTAATTCCCTTACCATATCTGCCAATTCAACAACAAATTCCTTTGGCATACCCCCCAGAGTATCAAACCACACAAAATCTATGACTCCGTAATTAGAGCAGATTTCCTTTGCTTGGGGTTTGCATTTATTATAGAAATAGTCTTTAAAAGAAGCTTTAGTACCAATAGAATTTTTTTCTGGACCACCAGCTGCACCAGGCGTCGTCCAATCTTGATAATGCCAATAATAAAATCCGAAGCCCAATCCAAGCTCATTACATGCGGCTGATAACTCTTTCATAGGATCGCGCCCAAAAGGAGTGGCATCAACAATATTGAAATCACTGGCTTTAGAATCGAACATGGCAAAACCTTCATGATGTTTACTGGTGATGATGACATACTTCATGCCAGCATCTTTGGCTAATTTTGCAATAGCTTTGGCATCAAATTTTGTTGGATTAAAGTCTTTTGAAACTTCCATGTATTCTTTAGTAGGAATATTAGCTACTCTTGGATTCATTAACCATTCACCAATTCCATAATACGTCTTATCTTTCCATTTCCCAGCCAAGTCTGAAAACAAACCCCAATGAATAAACATACCAAAATTGCTTTCATCAAAAAACTTATCTCTACCTTCCCTAATTTTGGTATCAGAAACTGAAGCTTCTCCCCACATCTCATCCATTCCTTGACTCTCACTTTTTTCCTTTTTTTCTTGTGCAAAAAGCTGAAAAGAAAAGAGCATTGCCATTAAGATTCCTAATATTAAATTTCCTTTTTTTCTGCATGTAAAAAGTTTACGAAAAATTATTTAAAATAACCGATGATCTAATACCACCCTAAGTGAAGAATCACTAAAATTTTCAAATCAATTCCGCTATTAAACTAGATATTCTTTTGAGTACTAAAATTGGCACACAGCACCTTTAAATCCAATAAAATTTAAAGTAACTTACACGTAACTTTTAATTACTATATATACTCAAAATTATAAAGAACCTCATAGTATTCAATAAAATCGGACTGATGAAACTTAATTTGATGACTTCCGTTTAGTTTGGCTTCTACAAATTTGCATAAACATTATAAAAAAGGCTTACTCAAATCATGCTATTTGCTTGCATGATTTGAGTAAGCCTAAAAAAACCAGATAAACCCTTGTATTTAAAGAGTTTAATTAAATTTGATACTCAAATCAATCATGCTTTTTCACAAACTCTGAAGGAGATAATCCATGAATTCTTTTAAATGCTGAAGAATAATATGACTTTGACTCTATACCAATTTCGAACATAACATCGGCCGCAGATAAATTTTTATTGGCAGTTAATAATTCAGCTGCTTTTTGTAAACGAAAGTTTCTAAGATATACGCTAGGTGCTTGTCCGGTTAGTTCTTTCAGTTTTCTAAAAAAATTAGAGGTGCTCATACCAATATCGGTAGCTAACTCTTCAACCCCAAAAGCAGAATTTGCCATGTTTTTTTCTATAGAAGTATTAATTTTTTTTAAAAACTGTTTGTCTTTATTAGAAGCTATTAAAGAATCTTTAGGAAGAAAACTATTTCTGGAGAAATACTCAAAGATGCGTTGTTTGTTTTCAATGAGTGTTTTTACCCTAACTTCTAAATACTTAATTGAAAATGGCTTCACAATATAATCATCGGCTCCCATTTCCAACCCCTGAATTTCTTTAATATTCTCGCCTATAGCTGTTAATAATATTACAGGTATATGGCAAAATTCAGTACTGGATTTAATTTTTTCGCAAACTTCATAGCCACTCAATTTAGGCATCATAACATCGCTAATAACCAATTGCGGCGGCGTTTCATTTAATTTTCTCAAGCCTTCTTCGCCATCTGCAGCGAGTAAAACATTGTAATTATTTTTAAAAGATTCGTACAGAAACGAACGTACATCCTTTTCGTCATCAATCACCAAAATGGTTGGACGCAATGTATCTACAGCTTGATCTTGAACTCCCTCCAATTCAATGGGCAACCAATCAGTTACTAATTTATGGTATTTGTATAATTCGCCCTCTTCCAGATAAACTCCTTTATCTACAATGGGCAACGTTATTTTAAAAATTGTTTTCTTGTCAAGTTCACTTGAAACGTTGATGGTACCTTCCATTAATTCTATCAATGATTTGCAAAGAGCAAGACCAATACCTGTACCATTCCAGTCATTTTTATCATCTACACCTCGATAAAAACGATCAAATATTTTATCGATTTTATCTAAAGGAATACCTTCACTCGTGTTTGTTACTTGAATGAAAAGCGATTCGTTTTCATTTTCTGTTATAAACCCTGCCTCAATACTAACTTCCCTATTTGAATCGGAATATTTAACTGCGTTTGAAAATAAGTTTAGCAGAATTCGCTCCGTTTTATCTATATCTAAAGAAATCAGTTTGTTGGGTTCATCTACTTTATAGTAAAAATTCAGAAGTGTTTTTTCAGAATATTCTTCAAAAGCTTCTATTAAGGGATATATAAAATTTCCTAAAGTGATTTTTGAATAGTTTAATTCTAGATGACCCGTTTCCACCTTTCTGTAAGAAATAAGTTGATCGATTAGACGTTGAAGCCTTGTAATATTATTTTTAATGATTGAAAAATATTTTTGATTTCCTAAATCAATATTCTGTTCAGCTATTTTTTCAAGAGGCCCAATAATTAAAGAAAGCGGTGTTTTAAAATCGTGTGATATATTGGTAAAAAATCTTAATTTGGCTTGATTCATATCCTGAACCCGTTCTTTATCCAATTGCTCGAATTTAAGTTTTTGGTTTAATTTTTCTAATTTAACCAAATAGGCAAAAACGCCATATGCCATCAGAATTACCAATATTGTCCATATGGTTATACTCCACCATCTTAAATACCAAGGAGCTAAAACTTTTATGGTGAAATTTTCCGTATTGGTGGTCCAAACTCCATCTCCATTAGCACCTTTATATAGAAAATTATAGGTACCTGGACTTAAATTGGTATAAGTAGCAGTTGTTTTTCCAGCATCAACTTCAATCCAATCTTTATTGACGCCTTCTAACTTATAAGCTAATTTGTTTTTGTTTGGAGTAGCACTGTGTTGTACAATAATATCCAATGAAATATTTCTACTATTTGACCCCAGAACCAGTGTTTTTGTATCGGATATTGAGCGTTCTAGCACAACTTTATTATTCACCTTTTTTCCAACTACAATGGGTTGGTTGTTTATTTTTAATCGAGATATTAATATCTTTGGTATTATCTCGTTTTTATGGATTTGATTGGGGTTGAAAATTGTTAAACCGCCAACGCCGCCCATTAAAATGGTTCCTTTTTTTGTTTTTAAATAAGCCGATTGCCTAAAATTATTGCTTAAAATACCATTGTTTACATCATAAAAATCAAATGTTTCTTTTAAAGGATCAAAACAACCAATACCCATATCTGTACTTAACCATAAATGTCCTTTATCATCTTCCAATATGCCGTATATAGCTTCATCACGGAGTCCTTCTTTTCTATGATAGCTCTTTATTTCTTTAGGTTCGCCAGAAGAATTTAATTGAATTTTCATTAAACCACCTCCAAATGTGCCTAACCAAATGTCTTTATTGGCACTTTTGTGAATAGACATGATACGGTTGTTACTAATTTTTAATTTATTGTTTGCTGTTGAAGTTGCAATATGGTTTTTTACCAACCATGACCCTTTTTTAGAAATGACCCTAAAAGCGCCATTTACCGTTATGAACCAATAGTTCCCAAAATCGTCCTTTAAATAATCATGTATTTGATTATCCTTACCTATACTAAACAGTGGTTTTCCAGCTTCTAGCGGTGTATTATCAAAAACATGACCCCAAGGATTATCTAAAATAAACACCTGTGAACCACCTATTATAATTTGGTTTGCATTGATTTGGTCTATCAATCTATAAAAAATGGGATTTACCAACTTGCCTTCAACTTTAATTAGCAGGTTTTTTAATATATCCTTTTTTTCATCGTACAAATACAGACCTTCATTGGTACCAATCCACCAATACCCTTTATGATCTTGATAAATACGTAAAATCCATTGAGACTTTAATTTACTCAATTGCTTTTCTAAACGCTCAAAATGAATTTGACTACCTGTTTGTATATTTAATTTTTCTTTAGTCCTACAAATGGCACTTTCAAAAAACGAAATCCAAATTTTGCCATCTGACGCTTCTGTTATATCTGTAATCAAATTACTGGAAATAGATTCATCATCATACGGATTATGGTAATAATTTTGAAAGGGTTTTTGGTTTTTATCAAATTTATTCAATCCACCTTGAGCTGTTCCAATCCATAAAACACCAAAAGCGTCTTCAAAAAAACAGTTTACACGATTACTTGTTAATCCATTACTATACTTGGAATCAAACTTAAAGGAGGTGAATTCAGTTTTCTTTGCATCGTAGTATAAAACCCCATTCTTTCTAGTTCCAATCCATAATTTTTTTTCTTTATCCAGATATAGTGATAAAATATTATAAGGTGTTTTAAAACCTTCCTTTTCTGAATTAAAATGTGACCCCACTGTAATTAATCGGCTGTTTTCTTGAAACGTTTGATAAAGCCCTGAATTTGTTCCAATCCATAATGAATTATCAACCTTAAGTATTTTTTTTATGTTATTAATATTTGAATCTATTTGTAGTTCCAGAATCCCGAAAGTGTAATTTTCTTTTTCATTAAAATCTAATTTGAAAACTTTATTATTTGTAGCTACCAACAATCCTGAACTTGGGTTAAATTCCAGATCGGTAATTGCCTTTCCTCCTAATTGCTTTTCTAAATTGATTTCAGATATTTTATCTACTTTATCTAAAGCATCATAACCAGAATAATATACTTCTATCTTATTATCATCACCTACCCAAACCCTATTATTAGAATCTTCTTTTATAAAAAGCACTTTTTTAGTAGATTTTTCTATAGGTATAAACTGCTCTGTATCTGTTAAATACAAACACAGACCTTCTCTTGTTCCAATCCACAACCGACCTTTAGAATCGGTAAAAAGATGTGATATATAGTTATTAATTAAAGATTCTGGATCTTCATAGTTATGATAATAATAATCAAATGAATATCCATCATATTTTACCAACCCATTTGGGGTACCAATCCACAAATAACCTTTGGAATCGGAAATGATTGCATGTATGGTATTTTGATAAAACCCTTGTTCACTCTTAAAAAACTCAATCCGTTGATTACTATACCTGACATTTTTTGTTTGAGCATAATTAAAACTCATGTACAAAAACGTTAACAGATAAATTATCCTTACTTTCATATCTTGTATCCCTTTAAAGCTTTTTTGTAATAAAATGACAATTAAATCTACTAATATACATGACTTTGATAACCTATTGAAGCTATAGAACTGTTTAATTTATTTAATTTTCGAACCAGCTTAAACATTAATCTCCTTACTTTAAAATAAATATAACAATGCATTTCTTAACGAAAAGGATTTACAAACGAATTATAATAACCGCTCATTCATTTTTTTCTTAAAAAACTCAATATAATATGAATGGTATTGCAATAAACGAAATATTTAGATTTAATTCATATACCAAATTATAAAACTCAAAAGACTACTTTTCGGTCACAAAACCTTCACCATCAATCCAAATCAATTTTAATTCAGGCAACATTCCAATCAATTCTTTTGTTTGCGGTAGGCTTTAGTTTGCAAATATTCGACATGCGTGTTCGTACTAGTATCTTACATTCTTCGAAGCATTTATACACGAAAGAATAGTGAAAAGCACTATTGAAATTGCTATATATCTTAATGGGTTCATTTTATAAATTCATGTTAAATAAAGCTAAACAGAAGGCATACCATGTAGTATTTGATCGGAATGTTATAAATTAAGTTCCGGACTCCAATCTGGAATACCTTGTTCTTTCAATTGTTTATTATACCGAATGTGTAATGGGTGTTCATCCACCTTCGTACGGTTTTCATTCACCATTAAAGGAATGGACTCTTGCCACCAATTATCATAAGGCGCTTTGAAAGTTGATATAACTTGAGGGTATGCATCAAAAACGTTTATCGTCTCCCCTGGATCAGAAGCTATATCATACAATTGATCGTTGTTAACAAATCGCCATTTTTGATTTCTAACCGCAAATGATTTATATTGTGCTTCATCAATTTTACCCGATGCCCAACGCCCACAATGGGTGAACAGCAAACGATCTTCCCATTTAGACTTAGAGTTTTTCAATAAAGGAACCAAAGAACGTCCTTCCAGCGGTTGTATTTTTTCAGGCAGTTTCACACCAGCTAATTCAACAAAAGTTTGATAAATATCAATGTGAGCAGCAAGCTGATTAATATCTTTACCTTCAGAGAGCACACCTTTCCAATACCAAAAGAAAGGCACATGGTTTCCGCCTTCATAAGGTGAATTTTTTCCACCTTTTAAATTGGCATTAAAGTGTTTTACTTTTTCCCCATTTAAGGTTCCTGATAAATGTGTTGCGCCATTATCTGTCGTGAAAATTACAAGTGTTTTTCCCAATGCATTCCACTCCGCTAATTTTTTCATCAGCTTGCCGAAATTATCATCTATGTTCTCAATCATACCATACCTTCCTGCTGTTCCATCATCATAACCTAACTCTAAAAATCTCTTTTTGTATTTTTCAGGAGCCACAAGGGGCGCGTGGGGTGCATTCAATGAAATATAGGTGAAGTAAGCTTGTTGGGAATCTATTTTCTCTTTGGTCCACGCCAATGCCGCATCAAAAAATACATCGGTACAAAAACCTTTTGTTTTTACAATGGTTTCGTTGTGCAACAACACATTATCAAAGTACAAATTCTCACTATTGGGAGGGAAATCTCCAAAATTTACTTGACCTATGCCACCTGCCCCATGTATCAAAACTTCATCAAACCCTCGGTTTCCGGGCAGATACTCATCAGCATCACCTAAATGCCATTTACCAAAAATACCGGTCTCATAGCCTCCTGATTGCAAAGCTTGAGGTAAGGTATAAACATCCAAAGCCATCCTTTCTCTTGCTAAAATAGTATGGGTAACACCCACCCTAAATTCGTGGCGTCCACTCATTAAAGCGGCACGGGTAGGTGCACAGGTTGGGCTTACATGGTATTCTGTAAACCGTGTAGATTTATTATAAAATTCATCAATATTCGGGGTTTTAACTACCTGATTTCCCATACATGACAAATCGCCCATACCTTGGTCGTCCGTCATAACAAAAATGATATTAGGGCGGCTATTTTTTAAATTCCTGTCTTTAGGTTGGGTGATGCCCGTCTGTATCATTACCAAAACTATAAGAAATGTTAGGCTTTGTTTATTGTTAAATTTCATGTCGTTTTTTTTCTTTTTTATATATTAGTTTAGCTTAAAATACATATTGTTATTTCAAATAATCACAAATATTTATCAGAATTAAAGTACTCAAAATCATTAAATAAAGAATCTCTAAAAACGAAATATTAAAATCTGATTTTTTAAATTCTATTAAATTATTAATTTGTTTTTTTTCAATATTTTAATCTAGTTTCCAACCATCAATCTTCTAGAAAAAACTAGCTGATGTATCTTTGTCATGAAATGCAAGAAAGAGACATTCGGATACCCCATTTTTCCATAAAATATGAGGTCTTTTAGTTCTTGCTAAGTCCACATTAAACAATAATTATTTATATTATAGCCTATTTCGGGTTCTCCCAAGTTTATCCCATCTTTAGATTTATGGATTAATCCAGAATGATTACCACCAAGTTTATTTTTAACTTGCGGCGTGGGTTTTCCTTCTAAGGCGCATTTTACATCCATTCGGTCTTCAATAATCATATAATACATGCCTTTATATTAAAAAGCATAAGGATCTTCAATATCCAATTTTTCATTCGCAAAGCTAATTGAGTCGTTCTTTAAAAAATTAACGTAAGGGCCTTCTATATTCTCGCTGGTTGCCATAGAAATTTCCCAGTATTCCTTGGGTGCATATTTATCGGAAATCGGCTTGTAATATCTCCTAAATCTACCATCAGCATCAACTAAATATGTAGGATTGGAAGCGTGGATTATATTTGGCTCATCTAGTTGTCCCCCTGAAGCTTTAAGAATAGGATTAAAGAGGTTTTCTTTCCAAGGACCATATAATGACTTTGAGGTGGCCAACCGAATCTTTTGATTTACCCTTGGAATTGACATGCTCTTGAGCAAATAAACAAGTACATAAGAGGCTTTAACTTCTGATATCCGCGGGTTATGATATGCTTTTGTTTTACTAGCAAACGTAGTTTCTATAAAAGTTTAAGGACCTTCAAGTCTATCGGCTGTTAAATCTTCTATTTTACTGTTTTTTAACCAACTCCCAATTTTGGGTATGTTGGACATGAACACATGCAATTTCCCGTTTTCATCAAAAATAGGTGTCGTCATACAACAATTCCACCAATCCTCTAATGTCGGTAAAATATATTTACTAAGTACAAGTGATTTACTAAATGAGAACTCTTTTATAGAAAAATTAAGATTAAAGAAAAGCACTAAAAGTAAAATGCAAACAATATATACAATCATAATTACACTATTCATTTCTCTTAATTTTCCACAAATTTTAATGAAAATTATTAAAAATGGTTACTCAAATCCACCAATATCTTGCTCAAATACTTATAATTGACACAAGAATCTTAGATTGAAACTAGTATACGGCCTTAAAAAACCTGTATAATTATTAAAGAAGAGCCTGTAAAAATAATATTTTTTAGGCTTTAATTTTTATCACTTTCAATCGACACAGAATATTAACTCTTAAATTAATTATGAGTGTAAATTATATTAGTGTTTAGGCCTTTTAAAAAATTGGGATGACAGGATTTGAATCTAAAATGCTTGAAATACTGATTATCAAAATTTATGATTAATAGATGAAACACTTTATAGGTCAAAAACTCAATTTCAGCCCTAAAAATTAATAACCTTATCAAGGGCTTCATCTGTATCACTTTGAAGAAAATTTGATTGATAAAGTATCGTGGTTGTAACCGACGAATGTCTGTATAGTTTTTGTAACATCTGGATGGGTATTTTGTCTCCAGAAATATTTCCAAAGCTATGCCGAGCGATATGCATGCTCATTTTTTTGTCTATTCCTGCCTTTTCGGCAACTAATTCCAGTCTTCGATTAAAATTCCTTGTCGCCGTTTTTATTCTGGTTCTAATCAATCTATTGTCGTTAGCATCTACTCCT